>NZ_VFTL01000012.1:0-153523 GCF_006439385.1 Mesorhizobium sp. B3-1-7 | reverse complement strand
GCAGCGGTTGGCGGAAGCATCATCTGAGTGTCGTCATTCTAGGGCGGAGCAAGGAGCGTAGCGACGCGCGCAGACCCTGGAATCCATTCCGTGATCTCGCGCGAGGGGTGCAGCGGAGCAGAATTCTGGACCGTCGCAGCACTCGAGAATCGCGGCATGGATCCTCGGGTCTGCGCGCGTCGCTTCGCTCCTTGCTCCGCCCGTGGATGACGAAAGGACGGACGCCTCGGCTAATCTCCGCGGGTGGCTCGATCTAACGATGCGATTATTCCTTGCCCTGACAATTAATGAACCGCCGCATACATAATCTTCTCCTCCGTCGCCTCCGCCGGCGAGAACTCCTCGACGATACGGCCCTGCCGGCAGACAAGGATGCGGTCGGAAAGGTTCATGATCTCCGGCAGGTAGGACGAGATGACGACGACGGCGAGCCCTTCGTCGGCCAGCCGGTTGATGATCTGGTGGATCTCGGCGATGGCGCCGACATCGACGCCCCGCGTCGGCTCGTCGAAGATGACGATGCGCGGCTGCTGCACCAGTCCCTTGCCGATCACCACCTTCTGCTGGTTGCCGCCGGAGAGCTCGACGACGCGGGCATTGTCGTTGATCGCCCTGATATTCAGCGTCTTGGTCCATTCGGCGGAAAGCTGCCGCATCTCCTGCTGGTTGATCACCCAGGCCTTTTCGCGGCCCGCTGCGAGCAGCCCGCCGAACAGGTTCTCGGCGATGCCCATCGTCTCGAAGATGCCTTCGCTCTTGCGGTCCTCGGTGACGTAGACGATGCCGTCGGCCACCGCCTCGCTCGGTACGAGGTAGCGCACCGGCTTGTCGTCGAGCTCGATCGCGCCACCGCGCCGAAAATCGCGCTTGTAAATGCCCGACACGATCTTGAAGGTCTCGGTGCGGCCGGAGCCGATCAGCCCGAACACGCCGGTGATCTGGCTCTCGAAGATCGAGAAGGAATTGTTGCGCACGATGTTGCTCATCGAGATGTCCTGCACCGAGAGCACTTTCTTGCCCGCCTTGCGCAATTTCGTGTCGTCGCGCTGGCGGTAGATTTGCCCCGACAGCGAGCGCCCGACCATGGCGGCGACGATCCTGTCGCGGTCGAAGGCCGATGCCTCGTCGGTGATCACCAGTTCGCCGTCCCGCAGGATGGTGATGCGGTCGGCGATCATGAGCGCCTCTTCCAGCGCATGGCTGATGAAGACGATCGACACGCCGCGCGCCTTAAGCCGACGGATCAGCGCGAAGAAATGGCGCTTCTCCTCAGGCGTCAGCGTCGCCGTCGGTTCGTCGAAGATGATGATCTCGGCATTGTGGTGGACGGCGCGCGCGATCTCGACCATCTGCCGCTTGGCTGCTCCAAGCGTCGCCACCATCGCGTTCGGGTCCACGGGAAAATTCAGCGACTGCAGGAATTGCTGCGCCGAGATGTAGGTGCCGCGCAGCCGGTTGAGGAATTTCTCGGTGCCGAGGTAAAGGTTCTGCGCCACCGTCATCGACGGCACCAGGCTGGTCTCCTGGAACACCATGGCAATGCCGGCTTCCAGCGCGGCATGCGGCGAGGCGTAAGCCGTCTCGACGCCCTTGTGGAACATCTTGCCTGACGTCGCATCGACGACGCCGGCGATGATCTTGGTCAGCGTCGACTTGCCGGCGCCGTTCTCGCCGAGCAGCGCGTGGATCTCGCCTTTCCTCAGATCGAAGCTGACATTCTTCACTGCCGGCACGCCGCGATAAGTCTTGGTGACGTTTTCGAGACGGACGATCGGTTCCATCAGAAACCTCCCGAGGCGAGGTCGACGGCAAGCACGCAATCGCCGCCTTTCGAGGCGATGAACAGGCGGCCGTCCTGTTCCGCAACGCTGCATATGCCGTGGCGCGTGCCATTGGCGCGGCTGTGCAGGCTGAATTGCGGCTGCATGGTCCGGTCGAGCTTCACGACGAGCCCGTAGGAGCGGCTGGGCGACCACGGCTTGTGGATGCCCATGGTGCGGATGCTGCCGCATTGCAGCGGCTCGAGAAAACTGCGGTTGGAGGCCAGCGCCGGCGCGATCCAGTAGGCCGGCGGCACCTGGTCGATCATGTCCTGGCGATAATGCGTTTCCTGCAGCACGAATTCGATCAACCGGTTGCGCGGCGCAAACAGCGTCAGCCAGGCGCCACCGTCGCCGGCCGGCGAGAGCCGCGCGGGATAGCCGGGCAGATGCGTCAACACTGTCGACCGGCTCCCGCTCAAGCCGTCAAAGCGCACAAGCTGATGGTGCCAGCTTTCGCTCACCAGCACATCGCTGCCGAGTGGGTGAAGCCCATAAGGAAAGGCAATGTCGCCAGCGGTCTTCTGGAAGCCGACGCCCCCTGGCCCGCGCCGCCACAGCGACCCGGACGCGCCCTTCTTCATCAGGTCGGCCGCCCATTGCGACGGCAGACACTGTGCCGAACCATTGGCCAGCCAAAGCGTACCGTCATCGGCATAGGCAAGCGCGGTGATGCAACGGATTTCAGCCGGCAGCAAAACCTCCTTGCCGGCGATGAGCAGCTTGCCGCTCTCCAGCCCGACCGTCAGTTCGCCCGCTGGTGACAGCGCCAGCGCGGTGACGGGGGATTGAAAGGTCTCGACCACGACGGACTCAGAATCGGCCGCAACCGCCAGGACAGCGTTGCCGCTGGATGCGAGCAGCCGCTCGTCGGCAATCACCAGATTGTCCGGTTCGATCAGCCCGGCGAAGGCCGGCGCGTCGTCCAGCCGCGTGTTCGGGCGGAAGGCGCCGTCGAGCGGCGGTATGGTGACCGCCTTGCCGCGGAAAACATCCAGGATCGGATCGAGGATCATGGCTTGCCTCCCCAATAGGAAGCGGGGCTTGTCCAGTTCGGGTCCGCACCGGTGATCTTGTAGCGCCCGATGCGGTTGTTGAGGATGCCGCCGACGAACAGATAACCCTTGTGCTCGCGCATCGACGTCACCATCGGATGCGCGTTGCCGGACAGATCGCCGAGCGTCTCGACGATGCCGCCCTTCTCGTTGAACTTCACCACCCCGCCGGTGTTGATGTTGGGGAACAGCCATTCGTCCTGCGGCAGGCGGCGCGTCATGCGCTTGCGCATATCAGGGTGGCGCAGCGACAGGTCGAAGCTCGGCGTCCGCATGCCGAGCCACGCCATCCAGTAATTGCCGTCGGAAGCCCGGTTGATGTTGTCGGGGTAGCCCGGCATGTCGCGGATGACGCATTCGGCGATACCGGCCTTCGGCCCTTCCAGCCAGTAGCGGTGCACGCGGCAGGCCCAGCTTTCGGCGAAGAACAGCGACTTGCCGTCATGCGCCATGCAAACGCCGTTGGTGTAGCGATAGCCGTCGAGCAGCGTCTTGGTCGAACCGTCCTTCGGGTCGTAGACCAGAAGGCGGCCCGTGGCGCGGTTCTCGATCGAGTCCAAGGCCCAATCGTGGGCGTCATAGCGCTTGGTGGAATCGGTGAAATAGATACGGCCGTCCGGCGCGATATCGCAATCGTTGGGATCGCGCAGCCGCGCATCGTCGACGATCGAGGTCCATGAGCGCGTCGTCTCGGCCGACAGGCGCTTCACGTCCCGCTCCGGCGAGACCGAATAGAGTCCCATGGCGCCGACACAGCTGATCAGATTGCCTTCCTTGTCGAAGGCCAGGCCCAGCGGGAAGCCGCCGATATGGGCAAACACTTCCGACTTCACATAGTCAGGCGCGAAGAAGCGGACGATCTCGCCATGGCGCGTGCCGCAATAGAGATGGTCGTCGCGGTCGAGGATCACGTCCTCGGGCCCTTCCAACTCGCCGAGCCCGATATGATCCGCCGCCGAAAGCCGATTGTCGAGTTCGTAAGGCGTGCCCGAGCCGGGCGACGCGGACTGCGTCTCACCCATCCTGAGGTAGACCGGCGCGACATAGACCTCGTTCAGCACCTTGTGGCGGTTCTTCAGCCAGCGGATGTCGATGGTGACGGCGACCGCGAGCAGGATGCCGAGTACCATCTGGTTGGTGCCGGTGCCGTAGCCCAGCCGGATCAGGCCGTTGGTCATGGTAAGCACGATGATGGCGCCCATCAGGCCCTTGACCACAGAGCCGCGTCCGCCGCCCAGGCTGACGCCGCCGACCACCGCTGCCGTCAGCGCCATGATCTCGAGATTGAGGCCGGTGCCCGGCCCTGCCCCGCTCAACCGGCAGGCGATGAGGAAGCCGCCGATCGAGGCGCAGAAGCCCGAGAAAACATAGGTCATGAACACGGTGCGGCGCACGCGGATGCCGGCATTATGCGCCGAGCGCCGGGAGCCGCCCACCGCCAGCACATGCCAGCCGGGGCGCGATCGCGTCAGCGCGATATGCGTGACGATGGCGAGGACGATTGCCAGCCAGACCGAGACCGACAGACCCCAGAACGTGCCGTCGCCGATGAAGTCGAGCACATCGGAGCTCGCCTGGGAAAGCTGCACGTCGGCGGCATAGGTAGTGACGAGGATGTCGAACAGCGCCCGCCCGAAAATGAAGGTGACCAGCGTGGTGAGGAAGGCGCGCAGCCTGAGATAGCCGACCAGGTAGCCATTGATGGCGCCGAAGACGAGCCCCGTGCAGAGTGCCGCGGCCAGGGCCAGCCAGATCGACTGTTCGAGGATGAAGAAGACGTAGACGGCGGAGAAACAGGACAGCGCGAAGATCGAGCCGACCGCAAGATCGATGCCGCCGCCCAGCATCACCACGGTCATGCCGATCACCACAAGCGAGAACTCGCCCAGCTGGCGGGTCGATTCCTGCAGCGAGGTGAGCTTGAAGAAGCCCGGAATGATCGAGCCGAACACGCCGAGCGTCGCCACCAGCGCCAGGAAAGGTATGGCGTTGTCGGTCCAGCGTTTGGTCAGGATCTCGCCGACCAGATGGTCGGGCACGAGATTGTAGCGCCAGGCCTGGAGGCGTTCACGAAAATTCATCGGCTGCTGCTGTCATCAATGGGAAAGAGGTGGCCGGAACGATCCGGCCACCCCGTGGATGCGTTCTGGCTGCGCTGCTTATTTCGCCGCCGCTTCGGCCTGCAGCGCCTTCAGGTCCCAGCAGCTGTCGGGCTTGAGGTCCGCCTTGGTCGTCGCTTTCTCCAGCGTGTAGATATAGGTGTGCGAGGTGCCCGCCGGCTGCCCGCTCTGCAGCAGGAACTTGATGATGGCGTTCATGTCGCCCGACTGGCGGGCAAGATCGGTCATCACCACGGCGCCATAGGTGCCGTCCACGAGCTTGTCGCAATCGGCTGCCTTCTCGCCGCCGCCGGTGGTGACCAGGAACACCTTGCCGTCGAGCTTGGCGTCGCGGATCGCGGCCGAGGCGCCGGTGGCGTCGCCATCCCAGAAGTCGATGATCGAGCAGATGTCCGGGTGCTGTTGCAGCATCGTCGTCGTCACGTTGCGCGAGGTGGTCGCGTCCCAGTTCGAGTCGGGCTTTGCCACCACCTGGAAGTCGGGATGCTTCTCCAGCACCTTCATGATGCCGGCATACTGGTAGAGGCTGGAGGAGTTCGCCTGGTCGCCCTGCACCAGCCCGATCTTCTTGGAGGAATTCTCGCCGCAGCCCTTGATCGCCGCTTCGGCTTCGAGCTGGCCGAGCTTGTCCCAGTCGCTGCCGACGAAGGCGTCGGCCGGGAAGTTGGCCGGATTGTCGACCAGCAGCACATAGGTGCCGGCGGCCTGCGCCTTCTTCATCAGCTTCGAATAGGAGTTGAGGTCGGGCGCATGGATGATGAGCACGTCAGGCCGCGTGTCCGAAGCAATGGCGTCGGTGATCGCCTGCGCGCCGGCATCGACGACCCAGTTCGGATCGCGGGTCTCGAAGGTGCCGCCCCAGGCCTCGACTTCCTTCTTCAGATAGTGCGCCCAGCCCTGCGCCAGGTCGAAGCCCATCGCCAGCGGCACCAGCATGACACGCTTGCCGTTGAGCGACTTGGCATAGGCGGCCGGACCCGGATCGTCGGCGGCGAAGCTCGGCGCCACGAAGGCGGTAACGGCGAGCGCCGTGGCGGCGGCCATCAATGTTCTGAGTAGTTTCATGTCACATCCTCTGGTTCGGTTTTCATTGCCGGCCGATCGTCGCGATCGCTCCGGGTACCCCGAGAGCAGATGGGCTAGCCCATCTGCTCTAAATGTCGCCTTGTTGCGCCGTCTGTTCGTCGCGCGGATTGATGATGCCGTCGACGATGATGGCCCCTAACAGGATCGCCGCCTTGATCAGGTTCTGGTAGAGCAGCGGAATGTCGATGATGGTCATGGCGTTGAGCAGGATGCCGATCAGCGCCGCTCCCACCAGCACGTTGCGCACCCCGCCCCTGCCGCCGGACAGCCCGATGCCGCCGATCACCGCCACCAGCACGATGTCGTAGAGCAGCGTCGAATTGACGATGCGGGTGTTGATCGAATGCAGGCTGGCCGCCGTCAGCAGGCCGGCGATCAGGGCCACGAAAGCCGACAGCACATAGCGCAGCACCAGCATGGGCCGCACCGGGACGCCGATGTTGCGGGCGGCGACCGGATTGTCGCCTGCGAAATAGATGAAGCGGCCCCATTTGGTGTGGCGCAGGAACAGGAAGACCAGGAAGGCCAGCCCGGCGAAGACGAACACCTCGACCGGAATATCGAGGAAGCGGATGCCGCCGAGCAGCTCGACCCAGTGCCCCCCGGGCACCGGCACGGCATCCTGGGTGATCAGTTGCGAGCGCACATAGCCGAACACGAAGGAGCCGGTGGCCAAAGTGACGAATATAGCCGGGACGTCGGCATAGGCGACGAGAAAGCCGTTGAGCAGGCCGATGGCGAGCACGCCCGCCAGCACATAGACGAAGGCGAGCCCGTCCGAGGTGCCGGTGTTGAGCAATTGCAGGTACCAGGCGACCGACATCGCCATGATCGCCACCGCCGACAGGTCGATGCCGCGGCCGATGATGACGACCGCCATGCCGAGCGCCAGAATGCCAAGCACAGAGACCGAGCGAACGATGGCCACCAGATTGTCGGCTGTCAGGAATCCTGGCAGGCCCAGCGCAGCGGCGGCGAACAGCAGGATGGCGATGGCAAAGACGATGCCTTCTTGATTAAGGCGCCTCCAGTCCGGCCAGCCGATCGCATTCATCGCCTATGTCTTTCGCCCCGATGGCAAGGCCGTGTCGGCTCCCATCCCGCCCGAAAGCTAATCGGCTCAACAGTGGCTCGTCAAATGAATCCGCGTTCAGACCCGCGCCTCTCCGACTATTTTTCAAGTGGACGCATCGATTGCCGAATCTGGCGCAATAGCCGGAAACTCCTGCGCTTTTGGCAATCCGTTGCGCCGATAGCCCGGTCGGCGGAAGAGCCCGTTCGAAGGCGGCGGAGCCGACGCAATTTAAGTCCGAAAAATGCGACCGGCGCGACCTCAATTGTTCGTCGAATGGCCAGAAACCTCAGCCCCGGCATTGGCCGGCAGGACCAGGAAGCGCATCGCCGCGGCGAGACCGAGCAGGCCGATCGAGACAAAGGTGATTCTGAAGTCGGCAAGGTCGGGCACGGCTTCGCCTCTGACGATCTGCGACAAATTGAGGATCGCCGCCGCGATCGCCACGCCGAACAGCATCGCTATCTGCTGCAGCATGCTGGAGAGCGTCGCGGCCGAGCTTCGCTGCGGCGCGCCGATATCGGCGAAGGCAAGCGTGTTCAACGCGGTGAATTGCATCGAGCGCGTGAGACCAGCAACCAGCATCAGCGCGACGGTCAGCGCCAGCGGCGTCTGCGGCGAGATCGCGCCGCAAGCCATGATCGCCAGCGATGCGATCGCCCCGTTCACCACCATCACGGTGCGGAAGCCGAAGCGCCTCAGCGTCGGTGTGGTCACCGTCTTCATGCCGAGATTGCCGAGGAAATAGGCCAGCACCAATAGGCCGGCATCGACTGGACGCAGCCCGAAGCCGACCTGGAACAGCAGCGGCAGCAGGAAGGGCGTGGCGTTGATCGCGACACGGAAGACCGTGCCCGCGGCAAGCGTCGAGATCGCGAAGGTCAGTATCTTGAAGGCCGAAAGGTCGAGCAGCGGATGCCGGGCCTGCAAGAGGTGGCGAACGGCAAACCAGCCGATCACTATGCCAATGCCGATGGAGCCTATCGTCGGCAGCAAGCCGTCCTCGGGATGCGCCAGGCGCTCAAGCCCGTAAAGCATCACCGCAAGGCCGAGCGAGGTGAGGAAAAAGCCCGGCCAATCGAATGGCTTCGCCTCGGATACGCGATCGCCCGGCACGAACCGGGCGACCAGCGCAAGTCCGGCCAACCCCAGCGGCGCGTTGATGAAGAAGTTCCAATGCCAGGAGAGATAGGTGGTGATGAAGCCGCCGAGCACCGGACCGACCACCGGCGCGAACAGGGCGGGCCAGGTGATCAGCGCCGTGGCGTTGAGCAACTCCGACTTTTCGGCGTTGCGCAGCACCAGGATACGACCCACGGGCGTCATCAGCGCGCTGCCAAGGCCCTGCACGATGCGGGCCGCGACGAACTCCGTCAGGCTCCGCGAAAAGCCGCAGGCGATCGAGGCCAGCGTGAACAGCGCGATCGCCACGAGGAAGATGTTGCGCGCGCCGAACCGGTCGGCAAGCCACGCCGACAGCGGCACGAACACCGCCATGGTCAGCATATAGGCAGTGATACCGATGCTCATCGCCACCGCCGGCACGCCGAAGGACTGCCCCATCTGCGGCAGCGAGGTCGAGATAATCGTCGAATCCAGCAGTTGCATGAAGAAGGCGACCGCCACGATCAGCGCGACGCGCCGCGACTGCCTTGCGGAATCCATCGGCCGGGACACGCCTTCGTTGTCGGGGATGCTGGTCATGACGCGCTGGTTGAACAGCATAAGCATGGTCCAGTCCAGAGCTTATCCAACAAACTTCCGTGTCGCCGTTTCGCCTGTTATGGATGAGCCCGGGGTGGCCGAGGAAAACGCATGAAGCCCATCTATATCGACTACCTCAATGCTCTCGACATCGAAGCGCTTGCCATGACCGACGCCGAGATCATCGGCGCCGTGGAAGCCGGGCTCGTCGCGCAGGGCAACGGCCGGACTGTGATCGAGCCGCGCGTCCATCTCGAGCCCGACCCGTCCTTCCACGGTCACTTCAACGTGCTGCGCGGCTATGTGGCGCCGCTCGACGCCGCCGGCGTGAAGATCGTCGGCGACTATGTCGACAACTACAAGCACGGCCTGCCGTCGGAATTCGGCATTCTCAACCTTTTCGATCCGCGCACCGGCGCGCCACGCGCCATCCTCGACGCCACCGTCATCACCGACATGCGCACCGGCGCCGTCACCGCCATCGGCGCCAGGCACCTGGCGAAGAAGTCGTCCAAGGTGCTCGGCCATATCGGCGCGCGCGGCACCGCCTATTGGAATGTGCGCCTGCTCGATCATCTCTTCGACTTCGACGAGATCCGCGTCCATTCGCGCCGGCCGGAAAGCCGCGACGCCTTCGCCGCGAAGCTGGCCGCCGACCTCGGCAAGCCGGTCCTGGCCGTGGCTGACTGGAAAAGCTGCGTCGAAGGCGCGGATATCGTGGTCGAGGCCTCGCGGCTGCCGGAGCCGCAACCGCTGCTCAAGACCGAATGGATCAAGCGGGGCGCGCTGGTCGTGCCCTACGGCACGATGAGCGCCGTCGAACTGTCGCTCACCGACATCATGCAAAAGATCGTCGTCGACGACTGGGGGCAGTGCAAGGGCGGCAAGTTCGGCTCGCTGCGCGCCCATGTCGAGACGGGACGGCTGAGCGAGGCGACGCTCCACGCCGAACTGGGCCAGATCGCGGCCGGCTTGAAGCCGGGCCGGCAAAGCGATGGCGAGACGATCCTGTTCTGGCATCGCGGCCTCTCGCTCTCCGACATTGCGCTCGGCAAGGCCATGCTCGCCAAGGCCGGCGAAAACGGCATCGGCCAGAGGCTGCGCTTCGCATGAGCCCGCTCGTTCTCACCGGCGCCGGCATCAGCATCGAGGATGTGGTTGCCGCCGCGCGCAATGCCTGCAAGGTCGAGGTCACGCCTGCCGTCCTCGAAAAGCTCGCCAAGGCACGCCAGGTCCTCGATGCCGCCGCGGCCGGTGGCCAGCAGATCTACGGGTTGAACAGAGGCCTCGGCGCCAATCTCGTCACCGCGGTCGAAGGCGACGCGAGCGCCTTCCAGCGCCAGTTGATCGAAGGCCGCGGCGCCGCCGTCGGCGAGGCCCTGCCCGTGCCGGTGGCACGTGCGGCGATGTTCGCCCGCATTGCAATGCTGGCGTCCGGTGGCTCTGGCCTGTCGCCGCGCGTGTTCACGGCGCTGGTCGAAGCGCTCAATGCCGGCGTGCATCCGGTGATGCCGTCGCTTGGCTCGATCGGCGCCGGCGACCTCCTGCTGATGACGGCGATCGCCAGGGTGCTGATCGGCGAAGGCGAAGCGGAATACCAGGGCCGCCGCATGCCGGCCGCCAAGGCGCTGATGATGGCGCGGCTTGCGCCTGTCACGCTCTCGCCGAAGGACGGCCTCTCCCTGATCAACGCCTCGGCGGTTTCGGCCGGCACCGGGGCGCTGGCGCTGACCGATGCGCTGTCGGCGCTCGAACAGCAACAGCAGGCCGGCGCGCTGACGATGGAAGGTATTGGCGCCAACCGCACCATCCTCGACCCGCGCCAGCACCAGGCACGCCCTGGCGCCTGCCAGCAGCTTGCGGCAAAGGCGCTACGCGACCTGCTGGCGGGCGATGAAGCGCCGGCGCCGACCACGATCCAGGATCCGCTGTCGATCCGCTGCATGCCCTCGATCCATGGCGCGCTCATCCAGGCGATCGACCATGCGCGGCTGGCGGTCGAGATCGAGCTCAACGCCGCCGCCGACAATCCGCTGGTGCTTGCCGAGGATGAGCTGGTCATGTCGACCGGCAACTTCCACACCGCGTCGCTGGCGCTCGCCTTCGAGACGCTTGGCCTGGCGATCGCGCAATGCGCGGCGGCGTCAGCCGCGCGCTTCATCCAGCTCACCGGCTCAACCCGCCACGGTCTGCCGAAATACCTCTCGCCGATCGGCGGCGCCTCGGCGGGCTTCGTCCCGCTGCAGAAAACGGTGACGGCTATCCTGGCCGCGATCCGTCATAAGGCCAATCCGGTGATGCTCGATTTCCTGCCGGTGTCCGAAGGCGTCGAGGATCACGCGACGCAGACGCCGCTCGCTGTCGCCAAATGCGCCGAGATGACCGTGCTGTGGCGGCGGTTGATTACCTTCGAGCTGATGGCGGCGGCGCAGGCCGTCGATTTGCGCGAGGGCATAACGCTCGCGCCGGCCACGGGCGCAATCCACGCGGCCGTACGTTCGCATGTGGCCACTCTCAAGGAAGACAGGCCGCTCGGCATTGATTCCGAGGCGCTCTATGCCGTCCTCGCCAGCGGAATCTGGCGAGGTTTACCAGCTGCAGGCTGAAGCTCGCGGCGGATCAGGACTTTGCGTCCACCTTCTTCATGAAGAGGGTGAGCTCGTCCGGATCCATGTGCACGATATGCCTGTCTTCCGGATAGGCGCCGCTGTTGACGTCGGCGACATATTCCGAAAACGCCGCGATACGTTCCGCCTGCAGCCGGTCGTATTCGGCGGCGAAGTTGCGGTAGACTTTCGAGTGGCGCGGCATGTGACCGCGATTGGTGCCGAGAATATCCTCGGCGAACAGATATTGCGCATCGCAGCCCGTACCCGCGCCCATCGACAGCATGATCAGCGGCGTGCGCTCGGAGATCGCCTTCGCCACCTCCACCGGCACCACTTCGATCTCGGCGCCGATGGCGCCGGCGGCCTCCAGTTGCTTCACCGCCTCGAACACCTGCATGGCCGTATCGGCGGTCTTGCCGACCGCCTTGAAGCCGCCAGTCCAGGTGGCGCGCGACGGGATCAGCCCGACATGACCAATGACCGGAATCGCATCGTCGGCCATGCGCTTGATCGTGGCGTAGCCGGCGCTGCAATAGACGGCGTCGGCGCCGGCCTTGTAGAGCTGGAACGACCAGCGCACGAAATCGTCGGTGGTGCCGATCTCGAAAAAATTGTCGCCCGGCATGGTGAAGAGGCTGGGCGCGGCATCGCGATATTGCGGATTGAGCACCAGTTCCGGCGGCACCGAGACGATGTCTACCCCTGCCCGTTCGGCGGCCTCGGCTTCCTCCAGCGTCAGCACGCGTAGCATGGTAAGCTGCCGCTTGCCCTTCATGGCACGCAGATCGGCAACGGTCGGTCTCTTTCGGCTCATCGGTACATCCTGTTTTTGTCTGACGGCTTTCAGCCGATATCGATCATCACCTTACCGGCCTCGACCTTGACCCGATAGGTCTTGAGGTCGACGCAGACCGGCGCGCCCTTGGCCTGGCCGGTCTTGTAGTTGAAGCGGCCATTGTGCTTGGGGCATTCGATGATGTCGTCCATCACCAGCCCGTCTGCCAGATGGGCCTTTTCATGGGTGCAATACCCGTCGGTCGCGAAGAAATCATTATCCGGTGAGCGGTAGATCGCGAAGGTACGGCCGCCATGGTCGAAGCGGATCACATCCTCCTCGTCCACATCGCCCACCGCGCATGCTTCGACCCACTCCGCCATCGTCCCTCTCCGGCCATCGTCTTTCTCTGGTGTGCTGCGCCACGCCTATTCGGCGGCCGCGGCCGTTATGTCGAGATCATGGAATTCGCCGCGATAGGGCTTGGCCGTCGGCGGCAATTCGCGCTTGAGATAATAGTCCTCGTATTTCAGCTGCCTGAGCAGCACCGGCCAGACCTCGCGATAGGCGTGCCACATCGACGGGTTCGGCATCGGCAGATCGTGCTTGATCAGCTCATGCAGTTTCGGCAGCGCGTGGTAGGGCACCATCGGAAACATGTGGTGCTCCACATGGTAGTTCATGTTCCAGTAGATGAACCGGCTGATGGGGTTCATATAGACGGTGCGCGTGTTGAGCCGATGGTCGGTGACGTTGTCGGCCAACCCGATATGCTGCAATAGACCGGTCGTCACCATGTGCCAGGTGCCGTAGAGGCGCGGCAGGCCGATCAGCACCAGCGGAATCCATGACCTAAGGGCGATCGCGACAGCGATCGTCGCAACATAGACCGCCATATGCCAGCGCGCCGCGATCACCGCCTTGTGCTGCTCCATCTCCGGGATGTAGCTCTTCTCGTCGTCCGACAATGTGCCGAAGGCTTGGCGCACCAGCGTCGGCAGCGAATAGCGGAAATCGAGGATGCCGGTGAAGGCCAAAGCCGCCTTGATGAGATCCGGCGGCCGCATCACCGCGATCTCGGCGTCGCGGCCGACGATGATGGTGTCGGTGTGATGGCGCGCATGGCTCCAGCGCCACTGCACCGGATTGCGCATCAGCATGAACGAGGCGATGTGATAGACGACGTCGTTCATCCAGCGCGTGCGGAAGGCAGTGCCGTGGCCGCATTCGTGCCACCGCGAGTCGCTCGAAGAGCCATAGAGCACGCCATAGACGAACAGGAACGGCACGACCCACCAACTGCCCCAGAACCAGACGATGCCGGCGGCCGAGCCCAGGATCGCGGCGATCCAGATGATGGTGTCGCGGATCGCCGGCCCGTCGGAGCGCTGCATCAATTCCTTCATGGTCTTGCGCGCCACGTCGGTGTGATACCACTCGGCCGAGGCAAGTCCGGTCTCGATCGCCGTACGTGTGCTTTCGCCGACAAGGCTGTAGTCGCGCTTTTTCGCCATGGTCAAATCGGCCTCCAATCAAATCCGGTCCGCCGGCCGGAGGGCTTGCTCTGGATATTTGTCGCGCTCATGTCCTGCCCGCCAGTCTTGGAAACTTGCCGGAGGGCTGAGGATAATCCTGCTCGGGCTGGCGGGCGATGGCCGCGATCCTGCGTTCAGCACCAGCAATCGCCTCCTTGCCGTCGAGGACGCGGAACACCGCGTCATAGGCGCGGGTCTCGTCGTGCTCCAGCCAGATCATCTCGCCACGCTCGCGCGCGGCAAGATTGCCGAGCACATGGTGCGTCGAGGGCTCGATGCCAAGCGCATACTGCCCGGCCTGGAAATTCTGCCATTCATAACAGCAAGGCAATTGGTCCTTGCGGGTGACGACCTCGAAGCCGAGGCCGAGGCGGTCGTTGACGACAGCCACCGGCACCTCGCCCGTGGCGTCGGCGCCCAGCTCATGCTGCCAGACCTGCTCGCTGAAGCCGAGCTGTGGCTCAGGCATGGTGCGGTAGCCGACCTCCTGCGCCTCGTAACGTTCGCCGCCATGCGCGGCCCAGACGACGTCGCGGATCGGCGCCAAATAGCGCGAGCCTTTGTCGAGCAGCGGATGCCCAACATTGACATGGTAGAAATACATATGCGGCGTGCGGTGGAAGCCGTGATTGACGACACGGTCCGAGAGCCGGATCTCGTTGCCGCCGACATCGGCCTCGATGCGGCGGATGAGGTGCAGATCCTCGCCAAACACGCTCGCCTGCTGGACGATGCCTTCGGCCCACAAAACGCAGCGGTCGCCGTCCCAGGCCTCGCCATAGCCGGTGAGCCGCGCCGGAATGGTGCCGACGCGCCCATGCAGCGAATGCGTCACGGTCTTGCGTCCAGGATAGTTGTAGTTTTCGGCCGGCACCTCGTTGCGGCCGAGAATGTGGTCGAGGCCGCAGGTGACCAGCAGGCCGGAGAAGGACCGTCCCCAGGCAAAGCCGTCCTCGCCTTCATAATCGTGCAGGCCTGGGTTGCGAAACCCGCTCGGCGAATGCCAGCCGATCGCTTGGCCCTTGTACTCGCAATCGGCGATGTCGAGCGCGCGGTCGACCAACGCCGTGAAGCGCAGGCCCGAGCCGTTGCGGAACTCGAGCATGCGGATGCCGCGCTCGACGCCGTCGCCAAGCGTCATCAGCCGCACCCCGGCGAATTGCGACAGCATGCCGGAGCGTTCGGCGACCTGCCGGCGCGAAAGCGTTTGTCCGTAGAGCTTCACCATGCCGTCACTGCGCCCTTTTCATCAGGGCCGACAGGTCGGCGCCGGTTATCAGGCTTTCCACCGTCAAAAGATCGGTGTCGGCGACCGTCTGTTCGGCGACGATCTCGCCGCGGCGCATGACGATGATGCGGTCGGCGACCTCGAACACATGGTGGATGTTGTGGGTGATCAAGAGCACCGAATGCCCGGCCTCGCGCATCTCTTTGACGAAGCGCAGCACGCCATGCGTTTCCTCGACGCCGAGATTGTTGGTCGGCTCGTCGAGGATGATCACCTTGGCGGCGAACTGCATGGCGCGCGAGATCGCGATCGACTGCCGCTCGCCGCCGGAAAGCGTCGAGACCAACGCGTCGGCGTCGAGCTTCTTCGAGATGCCGACGCGCTTTAGCAGCGCTGAGGCAGCATTGCGCAGCTTGGCGAGGTCGAGCGGCGCGAAGACGCCAAGCCATTTGAGATTGACCGGCTCGCGGCCAAGGAACAAGTTGCGCGCGATGCTGAGGTCCGGCGCAAGCGATGTGTCCTGGTGGATGGTCTCGATGCCGAGGTCCATCGCCTCGCGCGTCGAGCGGATCGAGACCTTTTCGCCGCGCACATAGATGTCGCCGCGATCGATCGGGAAAACGCCCGAGATCGCCTTGATCAGCGTCGATTTGCCGGCGCCGTTGTCGCCAAGCAGCGCCACCACTTCGCCTTCCTTGAGCGTCAGCGAGGCATTCTTCAGCGCGCGCACGCTGCCGAAGGATTTTTGCAGATTCTGCAGCCGGAGCACTTCTTGCATCATCATCAGCTCCTTGCGGTGTTTTTCTGCAGCAGTGCGTGCAGGATGAGCATGGCGAGGATGATGACGCCGACGAAGATGTTGTAGGCGAGCCCGGGCACGCCGACGAGCACGATGCCGTTGCGGATCGCGCGCAGCATCAGCGCGCCGACGATGGTGCCGAGGATGGTGCCGCGGCCGCCGGTCAGCGCCGTGCCGCCGACCACCACCATGGCGATCACTTCGAGCTCGTAGCCGGTTCCCGCCACCGGCGAGGCCGCCGAAATGCGGAAGGCGCTGATCATGCCGGCGAGCCCGGCCAGCACCGAGGTCAGGACGAACAGCCAGATCTTGACCGCGTCGGCCGGCACGCCGCGCGCCACCGCCGCGTTGCGGTTGGAGCCGATGGCGCTGATCCAGTTGCCGAGCTTGGCGTAGCGCAGGATGTAGATCGCAAGCAGCGACAGGCCGACGAACCACCACAGCGAGGTGTAGAAGCGGAACGAACCGACATTGAAGCTGCCGGCGAGCAGCGTGACGAAAAACCCGGGCTGGTCCCATGACTTCAGCGGAAAGCCCTGCGTGATGTAGAGCGCCGCACCCCGCACGATCAAAAGCATCGACAGCGTCACCAGGAAGGACGAGATGCCGATCTTGGTGACGATCACGCCGTTGATCGCGCCGATGACGATGCACAGCAAAAGCCCGGCCAGCATCGCCACGCCGATATCGACGCCGGCGTTCTGCACCAGCAGCATCACCACCACCGGCGCCAGGCCGAACACCGCGCCGACCGACAGGTCGAATTCGCCGGCAGTCAGAAGCAGCGTCATGCCGAGCGCGATGATGCCGAGCTCCGGCAGGAACGCCATCATGTTGGAGATGTTGAGCGGCGACAGGAAATTGCTGTCGGCGACGCCGAACACCACGAGAAGCATGATGAGAATGACGAAAGACGAGAATTGCGGCGAGCGCATCAGCCTCGACCTGCTCCTTGCCCCTCGTGCGCCGTCTTCCGCGGTGACTGCCATGACCTGTTGAACCATGCTTGCTGCGTGGCGCCCGCCGCTCACGCGGCGGGCGCCAGTTCCTCACTTCTTGTCGTAGAGCTTCAGGATCGGCTCGACGCTGGAGGCGTCGTAGAGGCCGAAGGTGTGGATGTCGTAGCCGATCGGCTCGCCCGAAGCCGCAAGCCCGAGCAGCGCGACCGGCATGAAGCCTTGCGCCGAGGGATACTGCCAGGCGGCGGCGTTGACGAAGCCGTCCTTCACCGCCTGCGCCGTCTCCTTGGAATTGCCCCAGCCGACCACCGGGATCTTGCCGGCCGGAATGCCGGCGCCGTCGAACACCCGCTTGACGCTGGCCGCCACGGAATCGCCCAGCGCGATGATCGCCGGCGGATTGTTGGCGACCATGTAGTCGGTCATCTTGGCGATGATGCCGGCCGGATCGGTGCCGCAGTCGACCACGTCATATTTGATGCCAAGCGGATCGAAGACGCTGGCGATGCCTTCCGTCTCGAGCTGCTGGTAGCTGGCGCCCGGAACCTCGACCGGCAGGAACACCTTGTCGCCCTGCTTCACCATCTTGTGGTCGACGAGATATTTCGCCCAGATCGCGCCGGCTTCCTTGAGGTCGGCGCCGATATAGGCCTGGCGGCCGGTCGCCGGATCGTCCGTGTTGAAGAACACGATCGGTATGCCGGCAGCCTTGGCGGCCTTCACTTCCTCGGTCCACAGTCCGGGCTGCGCTGACGTCGTGGCGATGCCGTCCGGCTTGGCGGCCAGCGCCGAGTTGAAAGCCTCTTTCTGGGCCGCCATGTCGCCGCCGCTGAAAGAGATCTTGCAGGTCACCTTGAGCTGGTCGCAGGCCTTGGTCGCGCCGGCGTTCCAGTCGATCCAGAACGCGTCGGACGGGCCGCCATGCGACAAGAGATAGAACGTCTTCTGGCCGTCAGCGGCCTGCGCCGCCGAGCCGAACGCGACGCCGGCAAGCACCGTCGCCGTAGCGACCAGCTTCAATCCAAACTTCAACATCTCGTTTCCTCCTATCTTGCAAATGCAGGCGCCGCTCCGGAATGGGCGGCGCCCTGCGATCTCACAGACCGCTGGCGCGCAGCTTCCCGTCGAGGAATTTCTTGGCGCGCGGCACGTCGTCTTCCGACAGATGCTCGATGATCATCGGGATGTTCGGATGCTTTTCGGCGAGCCGCTGAAGATAGAGGTCGTAGTTCAGCGAGCCGAGGCCCGGCGCCGGCAGTTCGATTTCGCCGACACCGCGGAAGGTGTGGCTTTCCATCGCGTCGGCGTCGCCGATATCGGCATGCTTCTCAGACTTGTCGTCGCCCGAGCGCTTCACATCCTTGGCGTGGGCTATTCTGATCTTGTCGGTCAGCGTGTCGAAGACCTGGTTGAGGATCTGGTCCATCCGGTCGATGTTGTGGGTCTCGAAATAGTTGGTCGGGTCCATCAGCAGGCCAAGGCCGGGATGGTCGACCTGCGCGAACATCTTCACCGTCTCCTCGACCGAGCCGACGACATTGTTGACATAGGTTTCGAGCAGGAACACCGCGCCGTGGTCGTAAGCCGTCTGTGCAAGGTCGGCGATCACCTTGCGGCATTCCTCGAACCCTTCCTCGGTCTTGTTCTTCGGATGATGCACCCAGTCGGACTCGGTGTTGTAGGTGCCGGTCTCCGAGATCACGTAAGGCGAGCCGAAATGGCGCGCATTGCGGATGATCTCCTTGAGATAGCCGACGCGCTTCTCGCGCTCCGCCTTGTCCGGGTGGATGATGTTGGTATAGCCCGACACGCAGCAGACCGGCAGGTTATGGTCGCGGAAGGTGTCGCGCACCTTCTTCGCCTTGTCCTTGGTGATCTGGCCGGCCGACAGGTCGACATCCTTGAAATGGAGATCGAGCTGCACCGTGTTGAAACCGAGGCCGCGGATTTTTTGCGCCGTCTCTTCGAGGCCGTACGGGAAATAGCCCGTGAAAATACCTGCCTGCATCATGATCTTGAATTCCTCCCTGTAAGCGATTCAGTTGCCAGTAATTTCAGTTGATTGGGTTGATTCAGTTTGTCGGGATTTCGGAGAGCTTGACCGTGCGGCCCGAGGCCATCGAGCGGTAGCCCGCCTCGACCAGCGCCATGGTCTTGACGTTGTCGGCGACGGAGAGCGCCGGCGGCGTGCTGGTCTTCACCGCGTGCTGCAACTGCTCCATGACGCCGATGAAGGCGTGCGGGAACCACATCGTTTCCCAGCTCGGGCTCACCCATTCGCCGCCGGTCGTCTCGGCCGAAGCGTAAGTCAGCGTCGAGGCGGCACCGGTCGGCCAGCCGATCGTGCCCTTGGCGACGCCCTTGGTGCCGTCGACACGCCAGTTGATATGTTGGTCGTCCTTGTAGCCGTTCTGGCGCGGGCCGGACCACACGTCCTCGAGCGACACGGCAAGCACGCCCGACGGGAACCGCAGCGTCGACACGGTGATGCCGTCGGAATGGTCGAATTGAGTACGCGGGTCCCTGCGCGTAAGCGTCGTGATCTCGTCCGGATCGCCGAACAGGAAGCGCAGCACGTCGAGGTGGTGCACGCTCATATTGGCGAGCGTCAGCCGGTCGTAGCCCTGAAGGAAGGTCTGCCAATGCGGGATCGCGTGCATGTCGATCTGCGCGAAGACGATGTCGCCGAGCGCGCCACTGTCGATGATCTGCTTCAACACGCGCATCGACTGGTCGTAGCGCATGTTCTGGTTGACCGATAGGATCTTGCCGGCCTTCACCGCCTCGTCGCGCAGTTTGACGGCTTCCTCGACCGACAGCGCCAGGGGCTTCTGCGCCAGGATCGCCTTGATATGCTTCTGCTTCAGCGCGTGCCGGATCAGCGCCGGCTGCTGGTCCGGCGGAAATGCCAGGTCGATGATGTCGACGTTGATATCCTCGATCAGCTTTTCCGGCGTGTCGTGAACGGTCGGAATGTCCCAGCGGGTGGCGACCTTCTCAGCATTCGCCTTGGTGCGCGAGGCGATCGCCACCACCGGAAAGCCGGCTTCCTTGTAAGCCGCCAGATGGCACTCGGCCATGATCATGCCGGCGCCGACGCAGCCGATTTTGTAATCCCTGGTGCGAACCTTGACGTCCGGCTCGAAGCCTTTGCCTGCCATCTCTTCCTCCCGAAATTCTTTCCTCGCGGCCGTCGTCACAGCGCGCCTCCATCCTGGCCGAAATAATGCACGCGACCCGGCTCGCAGGATATCGTCACCATCGCATCCGGCCTGATATCGGGCTGGCCGCGCAGCAGTGCCCTAAGCCGCGCTTGCCCTGCCGCGAGCGTCACCACGGTGTAGCCGCCGAGCGGCTCGACCTCGAACACCCGCGCCGGGCGGCTTTCCACCGTCCCGTTGTCCGTCCAGGGCCGGACCTTGAGGTCTTCCGGCCTGAGTCCGATTTCGATCGCCTCGGCCGGCGCCTTGGCATCGGCGATGCGTATTGCCCCTTCCGCCGCTTCGACCCCACCCACGCCGCGCACCGACGGCAGGATGTTCATCATCGGCGAGCCGAGCATGCGCGCCACATAGGCGCTTGCCGGCCGATCGTAGATTTCCTCCGGCGCGCCGATCTGCCGGATCCGGCCGTTCTCCAGGATGGCCATGCGGTCGGCGACCGACATCGCCTCCTCCTGGTCATGCGTGACGTAGATCAGCGTCTTGCCGAGCTCGCGCTGGATGCGCTTCAGCTCGACGCGCGTCTCCTCGCGCAGTCGCGCATCGAGCGCCGAGATCGGATCGTCCATCAGATAGGCTGCCGGGTCGCGCACCAAAGCGCGCGCGATCGCCACGCGCTGCCGCTCGCCGCCGGAAAGCTGCGCCGGCGGCTTGTGCAGGATGTGGCCGATGTGGAGTTTTGCCGCGACGTCGGCCAGCCGCTTCTCTATCTCGGCCTCGGCCACCTTCCGCTCGACCAGCGGAAAGCGGACATTATCGCGCGCGCTCATATGCGGGAACAGCGCCAGGTTCTGGAACACCATGGCGACGTTGCGCTCGGCCGGCGACACGCTGTTGACCGGCTTGCCGCCGATCAGGATCTCGCCCTGATCCGGCACTTCCAGGCCGAGCACAAGGCGCAGGATCGTCGACTTGCCGGATAGCGGCGGGCCGAAGAAGCAGAAGAACTCGTTGTCGTTGACGGTGAAAGAAGCATCGGCGACAGCAAGGGTGGTGCCGTAGCGCTTCGTAACGTTGCGGAAAACGATATCGGCCATGGCTCAGCCCGCCTTCACTGCGAGGCCGGTCGCGGCGTCGAAGACGCGTACCGACGAGGCCGGCGGCGCGACGACCGCCGTCTGTCCGATCGATAGCCCGACATCGTTCTCGAACACCGCCTTCACCGCGTTCTCGCCTTCGCCAAGATGGACGATGGTGCGGGCACCGATCCGCTCGACGAAGCTTACCGGCATCGACAGCCCGCGCTCGGCAAGCGCCACCTGCTCCGGCCGGAAGCCATAGAGCACCTCTCCTCGCGTCGCTCGCACTGGCGGCGCAATCTCATCGGGCAAGGGCGGCGTGACGCCGAGCGGTCCGAGATCGATCACCAGCCCGCGGTCGCTCTCGGCCGGCCTGCCCTTGAGCAGGTTCATGCCTGGCGCGCCGATGAAGCGGGCGACAAACACATTGGCCGGATTGTTGTAGACCTCGAGCGGCGTGCCGACCTGCTGCAGCACGCCATGATCCATCACCGCGATGCGGTCCGCCATGGTCATGGCTTCGAGCTGGTCATGCGTGACATAGACCATGGTCTGCCTGAACTGGCGCTGCAGCTGCTTGAGCTCGGTGCGCATCACCGCGCGGAAGGCGGCGTCGACATTGGACAGCGGCTCGTCGAGCAGGAAGATCGCCGGCTTCATGATCGCCGAGCGGCCGATCGCCACGCGTTGCAGGATGTTGACCGAAAGCCGGTCCGCCTTGCGGTCGAGCAGCGGTGCCAACTGCAGCATCTCGGCGATGGCGCCGACGCGGCGATCGATCTCGGCGCTGGCGGCGCCGCGCATCGTTGGCCCGTAGGCGAGGTTCTGCCGAACCGTCATATGGGTGAAGATGGCGTAGTTCTGGAAGACGAAGCCGACGCCGCGCTGCCCCATCGGCACGCCGGCCATGTCGCGCTCGCCGAACAGGATCTTGCCGCTGGTCGGCTCCTCCATGCCGGCGATCATGTTCATCGTCGTCGACTTGCCGCAGCCGGACGGCCCGAGCAGCGCCATGAACTCGCCATCGGCGATGTCGAGGTCCATCGTCTTCAGCGCGGTGAAGTCGCCGAACTCCTTGACGAGATTCTGAAGATGGATGGCGCTCATGCCGGCACCTCCCGTGTCTTGGCCATGCGCTTCATGGCGTAGACCGCGACGATCGAAAGCACGATCAGGATGGCGAGAGCGATGGCCGCCACATAGCCCCAGATCAGGTCCTGCGTGGTGACCTTGTAGATGTAGACGGAGATCGTCTCGGTGGCGACGCCGGGGCCGCCGCCGGTCATGATGTAGAGCGTGTCGAAGATCTTGAAGTTCTCGATCACCCTTATCGCCAGAGCGATGATGATGATCGTCTTCATCTTCGGCAGCACGATGGTGGTGAAGCGCTGCCAGGCATTGGCGCCGAGCAGCGTCGCCGCCTTCATCTGATCCTCCGGCACGCCGACCAGGCCGGCGAGCAGGATCAGGAACATCAGCGGCGTCCACTGCCAGATATCGGCGATCATGACCGCGATCAGCGCCAGGTTCGGATCGGAGAGCCAGGCGATCGTCACCGGCGTGCCGACGATCCGCGACAGGATGTCGTTCACCGGGCCGCCCGACTGGAACAGCATGAAGAACATGTAGCCGGTGACCGCAGGCACGACCATCATCGGCATCAAGAGGATCGAATAGAAGATGCGCTTGCCGGGAAACTCGTCGGCGAACAGCGTCGCCAGGGCCAGGCCCAGCAGGAACTCCGCCGGCACGCAAACCAGCATGACGATCGCCGTGCGCTGCAGCGCGCTCCAGAAGCGGGTGTCGGCCGCGAGATCGGTGTAGTTGGCGAAACTGTTCCACATCCCCCAGGCGTTCCACCAGCCGACGCCCGACAGCGGCGACCAGTCGGTGACGCTGATGTAGAGCTGCATCAGCAGCGGAAAGGCCGAGATGAACAGCACCAGGATCTGCGCCGGCAGGGTCAGTCGGAAGCCCAGCCGCGAGCCCTCGTCAGGCGTGGCGGGCTTTGTCCGCGCGCCCATCTCGTCCTCCGAAATCGTCGCCGTCACCGCGCTCATTGCTTGAGCGCTCCGAAGGTCAGCCCGCGCACCAGGTGGCGCTGGATGGCGATGCCCATGATCACCGGCGGCACCGCCGCGATCAGGCCGAGAGCGGCCTTGGCGCCGTAGAGCTGTCCGGTCATCGAGGACGACAGCGACGCCATGTAGACGGGAACCGTCACCCATTCGCGCGTGGTGAGCAGCAACGCGATGAGATAATCCGACCAGTTGAGGATGAAGACGAAGAGCGCGGCGCTCGCCAGCGGCGCGCGCATCATCGGCAGCGTGATGCGGGTGAAGACGCGCAGCCGCGAGCAGCCCTCGACGAGCGCTGCCTCCTCGATCTCGCGCGGCATGTCGTCGAAGAAGGTCTTCATCAGCCAGAAGGCGAAGGGCAGCGTGACGATGCCGTAGATCAACGCCAGCCCCCACCATGTGTCGTTGAGATTGAGAAATGCCCACATGATCATCACCGGGATCATGACGGCCATCGGCGGAAATAGCCTGAGCTGGATCAGCGCCAGCGGCAGGTTCTGGCCGGAGCCGAAGCGCGACAGGCCGTAGGCCGCGGCAGTGCCGGCCGACATGGCGATCGCGGTCCCGAACACCGCCGAAAGCAGCGACGACAGGATCGGCTTCAGCGCCGTGTGGTCGAGCGCGACGATCAGGTCGTTGTCGGATTCACCGAACACGAAGCGGAAATTGCTGAGCGTCGGCTGCTTTGGCCACCAGGTCAGGTCGGCGCCCGTCGCGGACCATTCGCCGATCGGCTTGAAGGCCATCGACACCATCCACAGGATCGGCACCAGCGTCACCGCCATCGCCGCGAGGATCGCGGCATAGCGGAATATCTCGAAAGGAACGGAACGCTTCATCTGGCTGCTTTGCTGGTGGCGTTGCTGGCGAAGGGGAGGAGCAGTCGCCCCTCCCCTCCTTTTCTGATCCAGGGAGACGGATCAGCTGATCGGATCGAGAACGGTGGGCCATGCCTCCTTGTTGGTCTTGATGGCTTCGAGAAGCTTATCCTCGCCGATGCGCCGCGCGATCTTCTTCCACTCCCGCTCGGTGTCGGCCATCGCCTGCTCCGGCGTCTTGGCCTTGGTCAGCGAGGCCACAAGATTCTCGTCGAGCGCGTTGTGGAAGGCCGTCGCGCCCGGATAGTTGATGGTCGGCACCGTGCGCGCCACAGTCTCGCGCACCACGTCCATGTGGTAGGCGTGATAGGTCTGGCGGACCAGTGGATCGGAAAAGTCCGAGAGCCGGAACGGATCGAGATAACCACCGGGATTGGCGCTCATCCAGGCATAGATGCGGGCCGAGCCCAGCCACTGCAGCAAGAGATAGGCGGCTTCCGGATTCTTCGACTGCGACGAGACCATGCCGGTCAGCGAGAACCAGAGCACCGAGCGGCTGATCAGCTTGCCGTCGATCTCGCGTCCCGGCGGCAGCATCGAGCCGATCTTGCCGGTGACGGCGGAATCCTTGTTGCCGGCATTGTCGAGGAATTTCGGCAAGTTGGAGAAGGCGCAGGTCATCGCCGCACCGCCCTTGGCGAAATTGCCATACTGCTCCGGCCAGCCCCACGAGATCGCGTCCGGTGAATGATGCGCCAGCGAATCCACATATTCCTTGGTGGCGGCGATGCCTTGCTCGGAATTGATCAGCGGCTTGCCGTCGTCGCCGAACAGGAACTGGTTGGGCGAGGCCATCGAGACATAGCGCTGGTACCAGTTGGTGTAGCCCCAGCCCTGGTTGCGCAGATCGGTGGAGCCGAACAAGCCCTTGTCCGGCCGCTGGAAGAAGGCCGCGATATCGCTGTGCCGCTTCCAGGTCTTGGGCGGCGCAAGGTCGTAGCCGTATTTGTCCTTGAACGCCTTCTGCTCGGCAGCGTCGCCGAACAGGTCGGTGCGGTAGACCCAGGTCTGGAAGTCGCCGTCGAGCGACACGCCGTAGGTCGAGCCGCGATACTGGTTGAGCAGCGACACGCCCTTGGCGCCGTTGACGTAACCCTGCTTGGGGTCGTCCCATTCCGGCTTGTGCTTGGCGACGAAGTCGTCGAGCTTGGCGATGCCGCCGGTTTCGGCGAGATCGCCGAGGCGGTTCCATTCGGTCGAATAGATGTCGTAGGCCCCACCCTTGGTGGAGATGTCCTGCATCGTCTTGGTGAATTCCTGGCCGTTCGGCAGGCCGACGATCTCGATCTGGATGCCGGTTTCCTTCTCCCACAGGTCCTTGATCGACGGCGCGCCGGCCGGGAACGGCTTGGTCAGCTGGCCGATCGAGCCGTCGGAGAGGCCAAGCACGATCTTCGCCGGCGCCTTGCCGGCCGCCTTCAGGGCCTTGGCAGCCTCGACCGCACGCCCTTCCGGCGTGTCGGGTCCGTACTGGTAGCGTTCGGCGCCGTCGAAGCCGGTCGGCCCGCCGATCATGCCGGGCGCCAGCGCATCCGCCGCGAAGGCGCGGCCGGGACGAATGAACTGCGGTGCAATACCAGTCGCGGCGACAAACACCGCCGCCTTTCCTCCGGACGCCAGCAGGCGGCGCCGCGACATGCGGATCAAATGAGACATCGAATTCCTCCCTCGGGGCCTGTTCCTCCATGGCCCACGTGAGGGATATTGACGACAGCGCGTGAAGCCTGTCAACATCATAAATACTCAAAACACGTCATAAGATCGCAATTGAGGAAGAAAATGCAGTCCGCCGAACCCGTCACATCGCACCCATTGCTTGGATTTGAGGGGCTTTCGCCTCGATCCGACCGCCTTGGCCGGACCTTCGCCGCCTTATGTAGCGCGCCGGCTTGCGCGCAAGCCAAGGGCGGTTACATCATTTCACATCAGAATCACGGTCGCCGCCGAGGCGCTTTCCGGAACTGAGTGGAAGCTGCGTGATTTTGATGCTTGCGATGAGGCGCTCGACGTGCGGTCAACCCTGACAGACATAGCCCGGGAAGCCGGCGTTTCTCCGGCCACGGTCGACCGTGTGCTCAACAATCGGCCAGGCGTGCGGGCCCGCACGCGCGAGATCGTCATCGAGATGGCGCAGCGCCTTGGCTATATCGCCGAGACGCCGAACGGCGTGCCGCAGCGAACCGCGCCGGGACAGACGATCAGGCTCGACTTCGCGCTGCCCGCCGGCACCAACTCCTTCATCAAGCTGCTGCACCGGCACATCGAGGCGCAGGCGCTGACGCGGCCCGATCTCGACGTCCGCGTGACGACCATCGAAGGCTTCAACCCCGACCGGCTCGCCCGCCTGCTGCAGGACCTGCATGGCCAGACGCAAGGCGTCGGCGTGATCGCGCTCGACCATCCGACGGTGCGCGAGGCAATCCGCTCGCTGTCGGCCAGCGACATCAAGGTCGTCACCATCGCCTCCGACATCCTGCATGTGCCGCGGGTCGCCTATATCGGCATCGACAATCGCGCTGCTGGGCGGTTGGCCGGCTATCTTCTCAACCGCTTCATGGGTGCCGGACGTCCGGGCAAGGTGGCGCTGTTCGCAGGCTCGCTCGCCTATCGCGGCCATGAGGAACGCGAGATGGGTTTCCGCCATATCCTCGCCGAAGAGTCCCCCAACCTCGAGATCGTCGAGATGCGTGAAATGCTCGACGACCGCGAAAAAGCCTATTCGGAGGCTTCCGCTTTGCTCGAGCGCCACCCCGACCTCGCCGCGATCTACAATGTCGGCGCCGGCAACACCGGCATCGCCCGCGCGCTGAAGGAACGCGGACGCGCCAAAGAGATCATCTTCCTCGGCCATGAGGTGACGGACGGCACCAAGGAACTGCTGCTCGACGGCACGCTCGACGCGGTGATCGACCAGAACCCGCGCGTCGAGGCCAGGGAGGCGCTCAACATCCTGTCCCACTCGGTCAGGGGGTTGCCCTACGAGCTCCACCAGCCGCGGCTGCAGGTGATCTTCCGCGAGAGCATCCCGGAGATTTGAGGTATAGGAACGCGTCTTTACAAGTCCTGTCAGGCCTCCGATCCGAAATGATCGACAAAGGCCCTGAGCAGACCGAGCCGGCCCAGCGATTTCGGAAAAAACACAAAGAAGCCCGGACGCCGCAGGCTGTATTGCGGCAAGACTTCCACAAGATCCCCTCGTCGCAGATCCTCGGCAACACCGGCACGCAGCGACCAGCCGATACCCAGGCCTTGCCTTGCCGCCTCTACGACGGTGCGCAGATCATTCAGGACAAGTCTCCCCGAGACATCCACGGAAATCTCACTGCCATCGACTTGGAAACGCCACTCGGCGATCCGCCCCGAGGATATCTGTCGGTGTCGGATGCAGCTGTGCGATAGCAGGTCGCGCGGTTGCATGGGATGCCCGTGGCGATCCAGATAGTCGGGAGCGGCAACGTAGGCGCCGTTCAGCGGCGATGTCAGGCGACGCGCGATCATATCGTCTTGCAGGTGGTCACCGAGCCGAATTCCAGCATGGAACCCTTGCGAAACAATGTCGGTAAGGCCTTCAT
Organism: Mesorhizobium sp. B3-1-7; assembly: GCF_006439385.1. Lineage (NCBI taxonomy): Bacteria > Pseudomonadati > Pseudomonadota > Alphaproteobacteria > Hyphomicrobiales > Phyllobacteriaceae > Mesorhizobium > Mesorhizobium sp. B3-1-7. The sequence continues at coordinate 125,993 of NZ_VFTL01000012.1, read as the reverse complement.
CTATCGAGAGGTCCAGTTCAACTTGCGGATAGGCAGCTTCAAACGCCGCCAAACGGGGAGCGATGATCAACTGCCATGCCCGGTAAGGGAGAGTGACGCGCAGTTGACCTGATCGCGCCTTGCCGGTCTCGCGCGCGGTGTCCAGAGCTTCTTCGATTGCCCCTATCAGATGACGCGTGCTCAGGAAGAGCGCCCGCCCAGCATTGGTCATCATGACGGATCGGGTGCTGCGGGTGAACAGCGCAATGCCGAGCCGGTCTTCAAAGGCCTTTAGCTGCAGGGAGACCGCCGGTGGATTTACGCCGAGCACGCGCGCTGCCGAACGCAGCGACCCATGCTCGGCGATCGCCAAAAAAGTCTGCAATCCTGACAGCTCTACTCGCGGCATTGATTAATATGACCAATCATACTGATCATATTATGCTGCCTATTCGCACCGATCAACAGCTGCAAGACTGGGAAACCATGACGGGAGACGACAGATGGCTGCCCAACCGACAGAACGATCTCTGCCTGTCACTGGTGTGATCGTCATTCTCATGACCGTGTTTGCGATGGCGCTGACCGACGCCTTCGTAAAATTCTCCAGCGCCAGTCTGACACTCTGGCAGATTTACGTGCTGCGCTCCTCGATCGCGTTTCCAATCCTGCTCCTGCTCACACGCGGTGCGGTCTGGCCGTCGGCTCCTGGTTGGGTAGCGCTCCGCAGCGGAGCGTTGCTGCTGATGTATCTGGCGATCTACGCAGCGATCCCGATCCTCGACCTCTCTGTTATCGCTGCGTCTCTTTACACGGCGCCCTTGTTCATCGTGCTGCTGTCATCGCTCGTCCTTGGTGAGCGCATCGCACTGCTTCATTGGGTGGGCATCGCAATGGGGTTCGCCGGCGTCCTTTTGATTGTACGCCCGACGGCGGGCGGTTTCTCGCCACTGCCGCTGATACCGGTCGCCGCCGCACTCCTCTATGCAATCGCGGCGGTTCTCACACGCGCCAAATGTGCTGGTGAAACGCCAATGACCATGGCGTTGTGGCTGAACGCAACGCTGCTTATCGCCGGGTGTATCGCGAGCCTCGCCATCGGGCTCGCCGGCCCTTGGCCAGCCTATCCATTTCTGTTCGGAAACTGGGCCGCCATGGGGCCGCGGGAGTGGCGGATCATCGTCATCCTCGCGGCCCTGATCATTGCTGTGAGCATAGGTTTGGCTCGTGCCTATCAATCGCCCAAACCCCAGATCATCGCCACATTCGACTACGCCTATTTGATCTTCGCTGCATTCTGGGGCTATGTGTTCTTCAACGAGGTCCCCGGCCGGACGACTGTCGCCGGAATGATATTGATTGCCCTTGCCGGCGTGTCGGTACTTTGCATCAAGCCCTCAGCGGACGGCACGGCAAGCGCAACCGCCCGATCGGGAATATCGGGCCCGGTCAACGAGCAACCGCGATCCTAGTTCAAAGCGATAAGCACCGTGCTGTCCGGCGACCAGCTAAGAACTACGGGCTGACCTTCGGCAAGCCGCTCGGCGCCCGTGTTCTGGACGATCACTTTCAGCGTCTGGCCATCGCGGTCGACGAAATAGGTGCTGTTGTTGCCGGCAAAGATGCGTTTCGAGACTTGTCCCTTGAGCGTGTTCGCGTTGCCTTCATCAGCCTTCCCCGCGCCGGTCGAAATCCGGATGCGTTCGGGCCGGACCGCGCAACTCGCCTTGGCCCCGGCCGGCACCGATGCGCCTGTCGATGCCGCGATCGTCGTGCCGTCCGGCAGCTTGATCCCGGAGCCGGTCGCATCGCCGCGAAAAATATTGGCGTCGCCGAGAAAGGTCGCGGCGAACTCGCTTTGCGGCCGATCGTAGATCTCCTCCGGCGGTCCTTCCTGCACCAGCCTGCCGTCGCGCAGGATGCCGATGCGGTCGCTCATCGTCAGCGCCTCTTCCTGATCGTGCGTGACGAAGATGGTCGTGATGCCGATCTCGCGCTGGATGCGCTTCAGCTCGATTTGCATGTCGACGCGCAGCGCCTTGTCGAGCGCGCCGAGCGGCTCATCGAGCAAGAGCACGCGCGGCTTGGTGACGATGGCCCGCGCCAGCGCCACGCGCTGGCGCTGGCCGCCGGAGAGCTGGTGCGGCTTGCGCCCGCCGAGCTTGCCGAGTTGCACGAGATCGAGCGCGCGCTGAACCTCCGAAGCGATCGTCGCCTTCGCCTCGCCGCGCACCGAGAGGCCGAAGGCGACATTGTCGGCGACGCTCATATTCGGGAACAGCGCATAGTTCTGGAACACCATGCCGATGCGGCGCTTTTCGACCGGCACGCGCTCGACGCTTTCGCCGCCGATGGCGATGCGGCCGGCGTCCGGAAAATCGAAGCCTGCGATCTGGCGCAGCAGCGTGGTCTTGCCGCTCCCCGATGGCCCGAGCAGCGCGTAGAAGCCGCCATCGGCGAAATCGATCGACACGTCGTCCAGCGCCTTGTGCGCGCCGAAACTGCGGGAGACGTTCGCGACCTGGACGCCAGCCATCATTTTTCTCCGCCGAATTTGAAGAAGCGCGCCGTGAGCAGCATCAGCGCCATCGACACCACGATGATGATCGTCGACACCGCGTTGATCTCGGGCGTGAAGCCCTTGCGGATCGCGGCGTAGATTTCGACCGGCAGCGTCGTCTGGCCGGGCGTCGACAGGAAATACGAAACGACGAACTGGTCGAACGACACGGCAAAGGCGAACAGCCCGCCGGCGATCACGCCGGGCATGATCCAGGGCAAGGTCACGCGCATGGTCACCTGCCACTGGTTGGCGCCTAGCGAGCGCGCCGCTTCTTCCAGCTCAGGCGCGAAAGTCTGCAGCCGGGCGGAGACGACGACGATGACATAAGGCAGCGCCAGCGCGACATGGCCGAGCAGGATGGCGATAAGCCCACGACCGATGCCGACGCCAAAGAAGAAGATCAGCATCGCCGTGCCAGTGATCAGCCACGGAATGGCGATCGGCGGGAAGAGCAGTGCCTGCAGCACTTTCTTGCCGCGGAACTCGTAGCGGTAGAGCGCCAGCGAGGCCATCGAGCCCAGCACGGTCGAGACCAAAGTGGTGATGACGGCGATCTCGATGCTGTTCCAGGTCGCCGCGATCAACTGGTCGTTCTGCCAGAGCGAGGCGTACCAGTCCGTCGTCCACTCGAACGGCAGCTGGTAGAAGGGCGAGGCGTTGAAGGACATCGCCGCCATGATGACGATCGGCAGGTAGAGGAAGCCGAGCAGAAGCACGATGTAGAAGCGCCCGATCCATTCGAGGATGCGTGTCGTCGCCATCAGCCGGCCCTCCGCAGGACCGGCGCCGCCAGCGCCAGGATGATCAGCACGACCGCGAGCAGGATGAAGGAGAGCGCGGCGCCCAAGGGCCAGTTGAACACGGCGACGAACTGGTCCTCGATGACGGTGCCGTAGAAGGTGCCGGTGCGGCCGCCGAGGATTCGCGGCTCCATGAAGGAGCCGACGACCGGCACGAAGATGAGCGCTGAGCCCGCGATCAGGCCCGGCATCGACAGCGGGATGATGACCCGCCACAGTACCTGCCGCCGCGAGGCGCCGAGCGAGCGTCCCGCCTCGATCAGCGAGTCGTCGATGGCCTGCAGCGTGAGGTAGCAGGTCAGCACCATGTAGGGCACATAAGAGTGCACCAGGCCGATGATGACGGCCGGATAGGAATACATGAGATCGATGTTGATCTTGAACGGCAGCACCGCGTTGAGCGCTGTGTCGAGGATGCCGCCTTCGCGCAGCACCATGGCCCAGGAGAATATCCGCACCAGTCCGTTTGACCAGAACGGCAGGATGACGAGCAGGAAGATCGCCTCGCGGCTGCGCCCTTTGAGCACCTTGGCCAGCACATAGGCCGCCGGATAGCCGATGACGACGCACCACAGCGTCACTTCGAGGCCGAGACGCAGCGATGAAAGCAGCAGCCGCGAATAGAGGCTCTGCGAAAAGAAGGCCGCGTAATTGCCGAGGGTGAAGGCCCATTCCTTGCCTGCCAGCGGCAGGTCGGTCATGAAGGAGAAGAACACCATGGCCGACAGCGGCAGGAAGATCGCCACCGTCAGCCACAGATAGGCGGGAAGGAGAAGCGGCAGGGCCGGCTTCAGTCCGCGCCGCGAACCGATCGCAAGCTGGTCAGCCATTTGCCTCTCCTCCCCGAAAGACGTAATTACTTCACGTTGACCTTCAGCTCCTGCCACAGCGCCAGGTATTTCTCGCGCTGCTCGTCGGTGATCGGCGCCTGGAACTGGATGCGCTTGGCGACGTCCGGGCTGCCCATGACCTTGCGGTTGAAGGCGTCCTCCGGCAGCGCATCGACCGCCTTGGTGTTGGCCGAAACCGGCGCGCCGACCTTGGTGACCCACTCGACATAGAATTTCGGGTCGATCATGTAGTTGATGAAGGCCTCGGCTCCGGCGACGTTCTTGGAGCCGACGGGAATCGAGAACGCATCCAGCCAGGCGACCGAGCCTTCCTGCGGGATGACCAGCGAGACCGGCAGCTTGAAATGCGTCTTGGCGCGATCGGCCGAACCGCTCCAATAGGTGCCGATATCGATCTGGTTGGAAGCGACCATCTGGTTCCAGTCGTTTTCCGAACTCCAGAAGGTCTTGATCTGCGGCATCAGCGAGGTGAGCTTCGCCTTGACCGCTTCCATATCCTTGATGTCGTTGATGTTCTGCCCCGAAGCGAGCGCGCCGAACTGCACCGCCTCGACGGCGTCGTCGCGGATGATGACGCGGCCCTTATGCGCCGGGTTCCACATCTCGGCGATGCTCGTCGGCGGCTTGTCAAAGGACTTGTCATTGATGGCGAGAGCGGTCAGGCCCCAGACCCACGGCACGCCATAGACCTTGCCGTCATGGTTGAGCATCGGCGAGCCGGCCTTGTCCTTGGCGATGTCGGCGTAATTGGAAAGCTTCGAGACGTCGATCGGCTGGATCAGCTTACCGGCCATCGCCTGATCGTTGAAGGCGGCATTGATCATGACGACGTCGTAGAGACCGGGATTGGTGCGGATCTTGGTCAGCATCTCCTGTTCGGAGTTGAAGAAGTCGTTGACCACCTTGAAGCCGGTCGCCTTCTCGAAATTGGCGACCGCCCACGGCTCGTCGGCGCCATAGCCCTTCCAGTTGAGCACATGCACTTCCTCGGCCGCTTGTGCTGCCAAAGGGAATACACAAACCGTGAATGCGGAGACGAAGACGGCGGTGGCCGTCAGAAAAGCGGTCAGTCTGGGCATGCGCATGGTATTTTCCTCTCATTGTTTGCCCGATTGACGGGCTTGTTAAGTCGCTTCCGCTCGGCCAAGCGCGGCCGTCGCTGCGCCGCGCTGGGTTAGGAACTCCTGGATCTCTTCATCGGTCGGCGCCGAAGACCCGCCATGGCGGGTGACGGAAAGGGCCGCGGCGGCGTTGGCGTAACGGGCCGCCTCGCAAGGGCGCATGCCGTGCGACAGGCCACTGACAAAGGCGCCGATATGCGTGTCGCCGGCGCCATTGGTATCGACGGCCTCCACCTCGAAGCCGGGCACCGCGCGGGTACCGCCGTCGGCCATGCGCACCAGGCAGCCATGCGCGCCGGCCCGGATGACGACGCCTTCGGCTCTGGGGCAATGCTCGGCGAGCAACCGGATGGCGACGGTTTGGGCGTCACCGGCGCCGGCAATCTCTGCGGCCTCGTCGGTGTTGCAGCTCAGCCAGGTCGCGCGCCCCAGCACCCTGTCCAGGATCGGCCGCGGAATATCGGCGATCACCGGCGTCGGATCGAAGACCAAAGGAATGTCGGCCGGCAGCCCCTCGATCCAGTCGGTGAGCGCGTCACGGCTGCCGGGATAGCTCAGCGTATAGCCGGAGGTGAAAACCCAATCGCCTGGAACGACGTGGACGGGCGCCATCATGTCGAGCGTGAGCCGGCTCTCGGCGCCCGGCCACGAGACGAAGGTTCGCTCCGCGTCGCTGCTGATCATGGCAACACAATTGCCGCTATCCATGAGGGGCGACGGCGGCGTCAGCGCCTCGATGCCTTCTGCCGCGAAGGCGGCGCGCAGGAAGTCTCCGTCCGGCCCGGTGCCGAGTTGGCCGCCGAATACCACCTTCATGCCGCTGCGGCTTGCCGCGACCATCATGTTGAAGCCGCCGCCGGCGACGCGCGCGTAAGCTGACGCGGTCTTTTCCGTGCCGGCCGCCGGCAAGGCCTCGATGCGGTAGACATAGTCGACCACCGCGCTGCCGACATGGACGAGCCGCCCACTCACGCCGCGTTCTCCTTGCCTGGACCGGTCTTGGCCGTCCGGGCCGCGACCAGATCCCCAACCAGCGCGCGGACATCCGCGATGTCGATGCCATGCAATTCGGGGATGCGATCCTGCGGCAGTCTCGACAGGCCGGCGCAGGCGCCGGCCATGCCGGCGGCAATCGCCCCGATCGTGTCGGTGTCGCCGCCGAGATTGGCCGCGATCACCGCAGCCCGCCATGCATCGCCTTGCGCGACCTCCAGCACTGCGAATGCCGCCGGCACCGATTCCTGGCTGGCGACGCCCGTGCCGACCAGGTCGACGATCAGCTTGATTGCTTCCTTCTCCGCCTTGCCGCGGACAAGCGACTGCGCCCAGAGAATGCGCGCGGCGATGTCGCCGCCGGTGACCCAATGGCCGAGCGCCGCACCCAGTCTTGCAGCCGCGGCGGCATGGCCGGAAGCGGCCCGCCAGTCGCCACCCGAAACACCGAGGCTGACCACGGCGGCGACCGCCGCAGCCGAGGCAATGGCTATCGAGGTGTTGTGCGTGGCCCGGCATGTCTGCGCCACCTTTGCGACGAGCGCGTCGAGCGGCTCCGGCGGCATCATGATGCCGACCGGCGCGATGCGCATTGCCGCGCCATTGGTGTCGCCGCTGCGTCCGGCCTCTTCTGCCGGCACGCCGCTGTTGATGGCGTCGATGGCGCGCTTGGTCGATGGTCCAAGCAGGTCGTAGCTGCCGCGCGCCTTGACGTCGCGCTCCCAGTCGAGCAGCGCGCTGACCCAGCGCGCATGGTTGAAACGCTCGCCGGACTCGACCAGGATGCGGCCAAGCAGCAGCGCTTGCTCGGTGTCGTCGGTGATCGCGCCGGCCGGCAGTCCCTTCGACACCGGATGATCGGCGGCAGGCGCGACGAAATCCTCGACATGACCGTAGAGCTCGGCGATGCGGGCCGGCGACAGAAGCTGCGTCGGCATGCCCAGCGCATCGCCCAGCGCCCCGCCGATCAGTGTGCCCATTGCCCGATCAATCGCGTCGGCCGCCATGCTCAGAACTCCAGGTGAAGCGCGAAATGCGCGGGGTTGAGCAGGCTGGTGACGAATTCGATGGCGCGCCCGTCGGCGGCGCGCGTCAGGCGGCGTGTGCGCAGGAACGGCGTGCCGGGCGCGCAGGCGAGGATCGCGGCGTCGGCCGCGCTCAGCATCTCGATATCGACCCACTCCTCGCCGTGATCGGGCACCAGCCCTGCCCCGCGCAGCGTCTGGTGCAGCGTGCCTTCGCGCAAGCCGCGCAGGGGTATGTCTTCCAATTCGGGCGACAGCGGCAGACGGCTGCGTTCGATCGAGATTGCATGGCCGTCATCGGCATTGGTGCGGGCGCGGTCGACCGCGATGAAGGACGAGCTCGCGACGCCGAGCCTGGCCGCCAGTTCCGCGTCCTCGATGATCTCGAGCCGCAATGTGCGGGTCTCGGCATTGGCGCCCGCATTGGCAAGCGCGCGCGACCAGCCGATCGCGTCATCGACCGGCATGCCGTCGAAGGTGACGAAGGAGCCGATGCCGACCTTGGTGGTGATCAGCCCGCGGCTCGACAGTTCCTCGAGCCCTTTGCGGACCGTGTTGCGGCTGACGGAGAAGCGCTGAACGAGCTCGTTTTCGCTCTGCAGGCGGTCGCCGAAACCGAGCAGGCCGGAGCGTATCTCATGCTCCAGAACCGTCGCGATCTGCTCGGGCTTGCCCGTGCCGGGAGTGAGCTGCATCGCGCGACGGGCCATATCGATACCTGTTCAATGAACCTGTATAATCCTGTTCAATATTAGAAAAGAGAGATGGAGTCAACGAGTTCGTGGTGAGCGGCGTTAGCGGCCTCTTGACGGGCAGCACGCAGGGAACTGTCCGAAGGCTTTGGCTAGCAGTCAGGGCTGAAATTGCACGACTTCGTTACGAGCACCACAACCAGCCGGGCGGAGTCGCATGAAAAAATCTGCCAAGACGTTGGGCGAAAATAGCGGTAACGGTGCTGGGCATCCCACAAGGTTTCCATGAATGCCATCCAACAGGGTCGTCATACTGCGCAACCGGGTTTGCCCCTACTGCCGGATCGATCTATCACCGGGGAACGAAAGTACAGAACACGTCGTCGGCCGAAAGTTCGTTCCCAAGGGAACGCTGGAAAATCAATGGAACCTGATCCTGAAGGCGTGCGATAACTGCAACGGCAACAAAGCCGACCTCGAAGACGATATATCCGCGATAACCATGCAGCCTGACGTTTCTGGCCAGCATTTTGGATCCCATCCTCAACTGGCAAAAGACGCCGCCCATAAGGCCACAAAGGCCAGCAGTCGACACACTGGAAAGGCCGTAGGAGATAGCCAGCCGAACCTTGTTGTGAAAGGCGAGCTCGCGAAGGGTGTTTCGGTCACCTTCAACTTTACCGGCCAAGCTGTCATCTCGCCCGAGCGGGCGTTCGACCTCGCCGCCTACCATTTCCGGGCATTCTTCTTCTATCTCACCTTCAATCCAGGAGATGGATGCGGGCCGGAGCTACCAGGCGTATATGCCGAAATCCAAGCCGTCTCTAAGAGAGACTGGGGGAATGATGTCGCGCGGGCGTTTATGGCTCGCACTCGCAGTTGGGAGCCGCAACTGGTTTTCACCACCGCAAGCGGGCACTTTCGGTTGGCAATCCGCAAGCATCCGGACAAGCAGATGTGGTCGCTGGCTACAGAATGGAATGAAAACTACCGCGTAATGGCCTTGTGCGGCGAAGAGAGCGACCTCAGGGAATTCATGTCAGGGCTCCCGGCGATGGGGGGCGAGGTCTACCGCGGCGCGGATGGAAGCACTCTAATAGCAAGAACCGAAAAACAGCTTGCAACAGAGGATGATGACCTTTTTGCACCCTGATGGGTGTCAGAAAGGACTTGTGCAAACGGCGGATGCGAGTCAGTTCCGCCATGCAATTTCTTTTTGGGGGCGATGAGGGGCAGCGCCGACTTCCGACAATTGGTCGACCAGCGACGAAACCCGTATTTCAAACGAAGAAAAATTCCTCGACCCGCCGCTTGGCGCTGCGCAGCACCGGCAGGATGTCGCGCTCCATCGCCTCGACCGAGAAACGCGCCGACTGCGTCGAGACGTTGATGGCGGCGACGGTGCGGCCGGCGCGATCGACGATCGGAACCGCGATCGAGCGCAGGCCGAGCTCCAGTTCCTCGTCAACGATGGCGAAGCCCTCCGCCCTCGCCTTGTTTATGGCCTTGCCGAGCGCGGCGCGGCCGGTGATCGTCTTCGGCGTCCGCCGCTCGATGGACGCTTCAGCAAGGAAAGTCTTCAAGTCATCCGTCGGCAGGCCGGAAAGCAGCACCCGCCCCATCGACGTGCAATAGGCCGGCAGCCGCGTGCCGACATCGAGCGCCACGCTCAGGATACGCCGTCCAGGGATGCGCGCCACATAGACGACGTCTTCGCCCGACAGCACGGCTGCGTTGCAGGCTTCGTCGAATTTGCCGGCCACCTCGCGCATGACAGGCGCCGCGAAGCTCCAGAGCGAAGCACCGCCGAGCCAGGTCCGCGCGACGGTCAAAAGGCGCGGCGACAGCGAAAACAGCCGGCCGGATTGCGTCGCATAACCCGTCGCGACCAATGTCAGCAGAAAGCGCCTGGCCCCCGCGCGCGTGAGATCCGCCTCCTCTGCCATCTCGGTCAGCGTCATGCCGGCCGGATGGCGCGCGAGGATTTCCATCACCGCCAGGCCACGCTCCAGCGAACCGACATGGTCGCGTGAAATTGCTTCCTCTTCCACGAGCGCCTCCAGGCCGGCGTTGACTCAATGCAAAGGTTGGAGCTAAAAGTATCTCATACAAAACACATGTTCGCAATACGAACTTTTTGCACCACGGAGCCCGGAGATGGCCAAGTTCCTGCCGCTGAAAGAGGCGGTCGCGGAGAATCTGCATGACGGCGACACCGTCGCTTTCGAGGGCTTCACGCATCTGATCCCAACCGCCGCCGCGCATGAGGCGATCCGCCAGGGTTTTCGCGAGCTGACGCTGATCCGCATGACGCCCGACCTGATCTACGACCAGATGATCGGCATGGGCATGGCGAAGAAGGTCGTCTTCTCCTATGTCGGCAATCCGGGCGTCGGCCTGCTCAGGCGTGCCCGCGACGCCATTGAGAACGGCTTTCCCCGCGCCATCGAGGTCGAGGAACACAGCCATGCCGGAATGGCCAATGCCTATGAGGCGGGCGCCGCCGGCCTGCCCTGCGCGGTGTTTCGCGGCTATCGCGGCGCCGGTCTCGCCGCGGTCAATCCGAGCATCAAATCCGTGACCTGCCCCTTCACCGGCGAGGTGCTTGCCGCCGTTCCGGCGATCCGGCCCGATGTCACCTTCATCCATGCGCAGAAGGCGGACCGGAAAGGCAACGTGCTGGTCGAGGGCATTATCGGCATCCAGAAGGAGGCCGTTCTTGCCGCAAAGCGCGCCGTGGTGACGGTCGAGGAAGTCGTGGACAATTTCGATGACCTCCACCCCAATCTTACCGTGCTGCCGAACTGGACGATCGCGGCGATCTCGGTCGTGCCGGGCGGCTCGCACCCCTCCTACGCGCATGGCTACTACGAGCGCGACAACGCCGCCTATCTGGAATGGGACGAGATCGCCGCCGACCGCGACCGCTTCCAAGCCTGGATCCAGAAGAACGTCATCGAGAGCAGCGCGGACGACTTTGCCGGTCGCGTCGAGCATCTGAGGAAAGCCGCATGAGCGACGCGAAGGATATGGGCGTCACCCCAAACGAGATGATGACGATCGCCGCCAGCCGCGCCCTGAAAAGCGACGATGTCTGCTTCGTCGGCATCGGTGCACCGTCGGCCGCCTGCAACATCGCGCGGCTGACGCATGCGCCGGATATCACCTTGATCTATGAGAGCGGCACCATCGGCACGGCGCCCGACGTGCTGCCGCTGTCGATCGGCGACGGCGAGTTGTGCGAGACGGCGGTCACCACCGTCGCGGTGCCGGAGATGTTCCGCTACTGGCTGCAGGGCGGCCGCATCTCGATCGGCTTCCTGGGCGCCGCCCAGCTCGACAAATTCGGCAACATCAACACCACCGTCATCGGCGACTATGCGCATCCCAAGACCCGCCTGCCCGGCGGCGGCGGTGCGCCGGAGATCGCCACCTCGTCGAGGCAGGTCTACATCACCATGGCGCAGTCGAAGCGCGGCATGGTCGAGAAGATCGACTTCTTCACCTCCTTCGGCCATGGCGACGGTGGCGACCACCGCAAGCGCCTCGGCATCGACACGGCCGGCCCGACTTTGCTGATCACCGACCTCGCCATCTGGAAGCCGGACCCGGCGACCAAGGAATTCACCGTCGTCTCGCTGCATCCGGGCGTCAGCCGCGAGCAGGTGCAGGAAACCTGTGGCTGGACGGTCAAGTTCGCGCAGGCCCTTGACGAGACGCCGGCACCGACGGAACTCGAGCTGAAGACATTGCGCGACCTGCAGGCCCGCACCAAGGCGGCGCATCAAGGGGCCGCCAAAGGGAAAGCTGCCTAGATGACCGAAGCCTTCATCTGCGATTACATCCGCACGCCCATCGGCCGCTTCGGCGGCGCACTGTCCTCCGTCCGGGCCGACGATCTCGGCGCGATTCCGTTGAAGGCGCTGGTCGGGCGCAATGCCGGCGTCGACTGGGCGGCCGTCGATGACGTCGTCTATGGCTGCGCCAACCAGGCCGGCGAGGACAATCGCAATGTGGCGCGCATGGCGCTGCTGCTTGCCGGCCTCCCGCAGGACATTCCAGGTTCGACCGTCAACCGTTTGTGCGGCTCGGGCATGGATGCCGTCACCATCGCCGCGCGCGCCATCAAATCAGGCGAGGCCGAGCTGATGATTGCCGGCGGCGTCGAATCGATGAGCCGCGCGCCCTTCGTCATGCCGAAGGCCGACACGGCCTTCTCGCGCAATGCCGAGATTTACGACACCACCATCGGCTGGCGCTTCGTCAACCCGCTGATGAAGAAGCTGTATGGCGTCGACTCCATGCCGGAGACCGGCGAGAACGTCGCCGAGGATTTTTCCGTCAGCAGAGCCGACCAGGACGCCTTCGCGGTACGCAGCCAGGACAAGGCGGTCGCCGCGCAAGCCAACGGCCGGTTGGCGAAGGAGATCGCGCCGGTGACCATCCCGCAGAGGAAAGGCGACGCGATCATCGTCGTGAAGGACGAACACCCCCGCGCGGGCACCACCATTGAGACGCTGGCCAAACTGCCGACGCCGTTCCGCCAGGGCGGCAGCGTCACCGCCGGCAACGCTTCCGGCGTCAATGACGGCGCTGCCGCCCTCATCATCGCGTCCGAGGCAGCCGCGAAGAAGCATGGCCTGACGCCGATCGCCCGTATCCTCGGCAGTGCCGTCGCCGGTGTGGCGCCGCGCATCATGGGCATCGGACCGGCGCCCGCCACGAAGAAGCTTTGCGCCCGCCTCGGCCTGACACCCGAACAATTCGACGTCGTCGAATTGAACGAAGCCTTCGCCTCCCAGGGCATCGCCGTGCTCCGCCAACTCGGAATTTCCGAGAAGGCGGAGCATGTGAACCCCAATGGCGGCGCGATCGCGCTTGGCCACCCGCTCGGCATGTCCGGCGCGCGCATCACGGGTACCGCGGCGCTCGAACTGCGCGAGCGCGGCGGCAAGCTGGCTTTGGCCACCATGTGCATCGGCGTCGGCCAGGGCATCGCCATCGCACTGGAGGGAATCTGACCGTCCAAGCAGATCAATAGGGCAAGCCGACGTAGTTTTCGGCCAATGCCGTGGATGCAGCCTTGGAATTTACGAGATAGTCGAGCTCGGCTTCCTGGATGCGTTGGCCGAACTCGCCTGTCTCCGGAAAACGGTGCAGGATCGTCGTCATCCACCAGGAGAAGCGCACCGCTTTCCAGACTCGCGCCAGCGCTTTTGACGAATAGGCGTCCAGCCCGGCCTCTGACTTCCCGTTGTAGAATTCGCGAAGTCCGGCAAACAGATAGCGCACGTCGCTTGCAGCGAGGTTGAGGCCCTTGGCGCCGGTCGGCGGCACGATATGGGCGGCGTCTCCGACCAGGAACAGCCTGCCGAAGCGCATCGGCTCGGCGACGAAGGAGCGCAGCGGCGCGATCGACTTCTCGAAGGACGGCCCAGTGGTGACGGCGGCCGCTATCCGTGGCGGCAGGCGCCCGCGCAACTCGTCCCAGAACCGATCGTCGGACCAGGCCTCGACGCGCTCGTCGGCGGGAACCTGCACATAGTAGCGGCTGCGCTGCGGCGACCGCATCGAGCAGAGCGCAAAACCGCGCTCGTGATTGGCATAGACCAGTTCGTGGTCGGCCGGAGGCACCTCCGCCAGCACGCCCAGCCAGCCGAATGGGTATTGCCGCTCGAACGTTTTCAGCGCGCCTTCTGGCACCGATTTGCGGCTGACGCCGTGGTAGCCGTCGCAGCCGGCGATGAAGTCGCAGTCGATGCGATGCGTGAGGCCGTCCTTGTCGTAGGTGACGAAGGGCGACGCGCCGCCGAAATCATGCAGCGCGACATTCGATGTTTCGAAGACGGTCGGGAGTCCCGCCGCTTCGCGCTTCTGCATCAGATCGAGCGTCACCTCGGTCTGGCCATAGACGGTGACATGCTTGCCACCCGTAAGCGTTGTCATGTCGATGCGATGCGCGCGGCCATCGAAGGCGAGCGATATGCCGGCATGCGGCAGGCCCTGGGCATGCAGCCTGTCCGCCGCGCCCGCTTGGCCGAGCAGGTCGACCGTGCCCTGTTCGAGCACGCCCGCGCGCACACGTCCAAGCACATGCTCGCGGCTCGACCGTTCAAGGATGATCGTCTCGACGCCAATGGTGGCGAGCAACTGACCGAGCAACAGGCCGGACGGTCCGGACCCAATGATGGCGACCCGTGTGCGCATCAATGACCGAGGCTCTCGATCTGTCCGGCCAACTCGGCCGCAAGCCTGAGCGCGGCCGCGGTCGCCACGACCATCTGCGGCAGGATGAGCCATTCCAGCGTCCAGGCCGCGCCCGAGCGCTCCTGCTCATGCACCAGTGCCTGATGCATCCCGGAGAGCTGCGTGGCGTTGAAGCGCGCCAGCGCCACCAATGCTTCCGCCTTCACCGGATTCTGCTTGTGCGGCATGGCCGAGGAACCGCCGCCGCCGGACAGCTTGATCTCGGAGCCCGTCTGCGCCATCAGCGCGACGTCCTGTCCGAACTTGCCGAGGCTGCCGGTCGCCAGCGACAGCCAGCCGGCGGATTCGGCAAGCGTATCGCGCTGGCTATGCCATTGCGGCGCATCGGCAAGACCGAGCTTGGCGGCGAGCGCGGCGCGCACCGCGCCGGCCTTGCCGCCGAGCTTTTCCAGCGTGCCTGCGGCGCCGCCGAACTGAACCACTAGCAACCGACCCGAGAGCTCTTTCAAGCGTTCCTGGTGACGCTCAAGCGGCACCCGCCACGAAACGACCCGATCGCGCGCAGTTATTTGTATTGCCGGCTGCATGCGCGTCGTCGCCATGAGCTCGCGGCTCCCGAACTCCAGTTCCAGCCCGGTGAGGCGCACGATGTTCTCGCCGAGCAGCAGGCCGATATGGTCGACCGCACCGCGCAGCCTGAGCACCAGCGAGCTATCGATGACATCCTGGCTGGTCGCGCCGAAATGAACGTACGTATCGTGCGGCGCTCCGACAGCAGCCTTGATCTGGCGCACCAACTCCGGCACCACCACACCGTCCTTGGCGACGCCCGCCTTCAGCTTGGTCGTATCCGGCCGGAACGATCCCAGTGCTTTCATGATCGCTGCCGCGGCATCACGTGGAATGACGCCGCACTCGGCTTCCGCCTCGGCCAGTGCCCGCTCGAAAGCGAGCATCGCAGCGATGTCGGCCTCGACGGAAAAATACCTGGCCGCCTCTTCGTCGCCGAGCAGGCCGGAAAGCAGCGGGTGATCGAAGGGCGAAACGGTCATGGCGGCCACGGTCAGCTGTCGAAGAAGACCGTCTCCTTTTCGCCCTGCAAATGGATATCGAAGACGTAGGTACTGCCCTGACGCTCGGCGATCAGCGTCGGCACGCGCAGGCGATGCTCGATGCGCGCAAGGATAGGGTCCTCGGCATTGGCCTTCTCCTCGTCGGAGAAATAGAGCCTGGTGTTGAGCCCGACATTGATGCCGCGTGCCACGATCCACAGTGTGATATGCGGCGCCATCAGCCGCCCGTCGCGGAACGGCACCCGGCCCGGCTTGATCGTCCGGAACAGGCAGACGCCCGTTTCCATGTCGGTCGGCTGCCGGCCCCAGCCCTGGAAGGTTGGATCGGCACCGCCGCGCATCTCGGCCGGTGAATTGTAGAGCCCCTCGGCATCCGCCTGCCAGATCTCGACCAGCGCGTCCTTCAGCGGCGTGCCGGTGCCGTCGAGCACGCGGATGCGCAGCTCGATGCGCTCGCCCTTGGTGAGATCCTGGACCATGGTCGCGCCGAAGTCGCTCGCGTAGACGCCGCCTATACCGCAGAAATTGGGCGTCAGCCCGATATGTACATAAGGTCCGGCGGTCTGCGAAGGGCTCTCCTTCAGCCGATCGGGCGACTGCGTCATCAATTGCCCTCCGGCCTGTTCTCGAACAGCGTCGAGCGCCGCCCGCGCAGCACGATGTCGAACTTGTAGGCAAGCGCGTCCATCGGGATGGTCGACTGCATATCGAGCGCGGCGATCAACGCCTCGACCGCGACCTTGTTGGGAATGCCGCCGACGATCGGACAACGCCAGATCAGCGGATCGCCCTCGAAATACATCTGCGTGATCAGACGCTGCGCGAAGCCATGGCCGAACACGGAAAAATGGATGTGCGCCGGCCGCCAGTCGTTCGGCCCGTTCGGCCATGGATACGGTCCGGGCCTGACGGTGCGAAACGCGTAGCCGCCGTCCTCGCCGGTGATGGTGCGGCCGCAGCCGCCGAAATTCGGATCGAGCGGCGCAAGGTAGCCGTCCTTCTTGTGACGGTAGCGGCCGCCTGCATTGGCTTGCCAGAATTCCAGCAGCACGCCCGGTACGCCCTTGCCGCGTTCGTCCAGCACGCGTCCATGGACGATGATGCGCTCGCCGATGGCGCTCTCGCCGGGTCTGGCGAAATTGTGGATCAGGTCGTTGTCGAGCTCGCCGAGCATCGCGTGCCCGAACACCGGGCCGGTCAATTCCGACAGCGTGTTGTCGAACGACAGCAGCGCCTTCTGCGGCGAACGCAGCACCGAGCTTTTGTAGTTCGGCGTCAACGCCGGCGGATGCCATTGGCGGTCGCGCTGGAAGAAGGCGCCGGCTTCCGGCGCCTGGTTGGAGCCGGTCTCAGCCATGATCGGCTCCGTCCATCTGCGCGAACACCTGCTTGGCGATCTTGAAGGCGCGGTTGGCCGCCGGCACGCCGGCATAGATCGCGACATGCAGGAAGGCCTCGCAGATGTCGTCGCGCGAGGCGCCCGTATTGGCGGTGGCGCGCACATGCATGGCCACTTCCTCGTCATGGCCGAGCGCTGCAAGCAGCGCCAGCGTCACGATCGAGCGCTCGCGCTTCGACCAGCCGGGTCGCGCCCATACCGTTCCCCAGGCGGCTTCGGTGATCAACTGCTGGAACGGCCGGTCGAAATCGGTCGCTGCATCCTCGGCGCGGTCGACATGCGGACCGCCGAGCACGGAGCGGCGGACCTCGAGCCCGGTACGGTAGCGGTTCTTCGTGACATCATCCATGAGCAGACTTTCCCTCAGGCAATGAGGCGACGAAATCGCGGATCAGAGTGACGAGCGCTTCGGGCTGCTCGATGCACGGTACATGCGCAGCATCGCGGATCACTTCGAAGCGTGCGCCGGGGATCATTCCGGCCAGCGAGCGGACAAGATCCGGCGGCGTCGAACCGTCCTGGTCGCCAACGATGCAAAGCGTCGGCACCGCGATGCGTCGCGCGCTGTCGGTGAAATCGGCATCGCGCACCGCCATGCATGTGCCGATGTAACCAGGCAGTGCCTGCCTGGTCAGCATGTTGCAGCAGCCGGCCAGGTCCGCCGCACGCTTGGCATGGAATTGCGGCGTGAACCACACTTTCATGATGCCTTCGGCGATCGCCTCGATGCCGTCGCGCTCGACAGTCGCGATGCGCGTGTTCCAGCTTTCGGCGGTGCCGATCTTGTGCGCCGTGTCGCTGAGGATCAGAGCCTCTACACATTCGGGATGGCGGGTATAGAGCCGCTGCGCAATCATGCCGCCGACGGACAGGCCGAAGAGCACGACCTTGTCGAAACCGAAATGGTCGATGAGGGCCGCCAGATCGTCGACATGGTCGTCGATGGAACGTACGCCGCCGCCGAAGTCCGACAGTCCGTGGCCGCGCTTGTCGTAGACCAGCATCGGCATTTCACCAGCAAGCCGCGCGACGACGTCGTCCCAGATGCGGAAATCGGTGCCCAGCGAATTGATGAAGACGATCGGACGCGACGTGCCGGGCGCCTCGATATGGCGGTGATGCAGCGTGACGCCGCCTATGCTGACGAATGGCACGATTTCGATCCTCCGAAGCCACATTGCACGAGCGGTTTGGTTCGGTAAAATGATATTTTGCGGCGTTTCATTAACTCTGAGGTTATCGAACCATGGCCGAAAGCCGGATCCGCTTCCGCCATCTTCAGGCGTTTCTCGAAGTCGCGCGGCAAGGCAGCGTCGCGCGCGCGGCCGACTTCCTGCATGTCAGCGCGCCGGCCGTGACCAAGACCTTGCGTGAGCTCGAAGAAGCGCTCGGCATAGCCGTGGTCGAACGCGACGGGCGCGGTATTCGCATCACGCGTCTGGGCGAAATCTTCCTTGGACATGCCGGCTCGGCGATTTCGGCGCTGAAACGCGGCGTCGATTCCGTGCGCCAGGACGGCGCCCTCAATCGCGACCCGATCCGCATCGGCGCGCTGCCGACCGTGTCGGCGCGGGTGATGCCGCTCGCCATGAACCTGTTCCTCGAGGAAAACACCGGCGCCGCGCTCAAGATCGTCACCGGAGAGAATGCAGTGCTGCTCGAACAGCTGCGTGTCGGCGCGCTCGATCTCGTCGTCGGCCGCCTCGCGGCGCCGGAGCACATGACCGGCTTCTTCTTCGAGCACCTTTATTCCGAGCAGGTGCTGTTCGTGGTGCGGGCCGGACATCCCCTGGCCGAGCCGGACGCCGACATCTTCGCGCGGCTTGACGAGTTTCCCGTCCTGATGCCGACGCGGGAATCCGTCATCCGGCCTTTCGTCGACCGGCTTTTCATAACCAACGGCATGACCGCGCCGGCCACGGAAATCGAAACCGTTTCCGATTCTTTCGGCCGCTCCTTCATGCGCCAGAGCAACGCGGTATGGATCATCTCGGCGGGCGTCGTCGCCAACGAGATCGCCAGCGGCGCCTTCGTCGCCTTGCCGGTGGATACGGCGGAGACCAAGGGGCCGGTGGGCCTGACCATGCGCACCGACACCGCGCCCTCACCCGCCTTCACCATCCTGTTGCAGACGATCCGCGAGGCAGCACGGCACCACGCCTGACGATCGGCTTATCGGTTCGAATTCCACTAACCCAGGGGTTAATGAAACACCGTAAAATATCATTTTACCGAACCAAACCGCTAGTGCAATGTGGCCTTCGGAGGATCGAAAGCCGTGCCGTCCGGCCGCAAACGGAAGACCCGTTTGCCGCTGCGTCGAACGGCGACTGAGGGAGGAGCAGATGTCTTATATTATCGGCAGCAAACCCGCTCTGTCGGGTATTTCACGGCGCCAGTTCATCGCCACTTCGGTGGCCGGCGGCGCCGCACTGGCATTCGGCCGCGGCGGGGCCTTCGCGCAAGCCGCCGACACGCTCAAGGTCGGCTTTGTCAGCCCGCGCACCGGCCCGCTCGCCGGCTTCGGCGAGACCGACGGCTATGTGCTGGATCTTGCCCGCAAGGCCCTGGCCAACGGCATCGAGCTTGGCGACAAGAAATACAGCGTCGAGATTGTCGACCAGGACACCCAGTCGGATCCGTCCCGCGCCGGCCAGCTCGCCAAGGACCTGATCAACAACCAGGCCATCGACCTGATGCTCGCCATCTCGACGCCGGAGGTCATCAATCCGGTGGCGGACGCCTGCGAGGCGGCCGGCGTGCCTTGCCTGTCGACGGTCATGCCCTGGGAGGCCTGGTATTTCGGCCGCGGCGCCAAACCGGGCCAGCCCTCGCCGTTCAAATGGACCTATCATTTCGGCTTCGGCGTCGAGGAATTCTTCAAGGCCTATATCTCGCAGTGGAACCTGATCGAGACCAACAAGAAGGTCGGCGTCATGTATCCCAACGACGCCGACGGCAACGCCATCCGCGCCCATCTGGCGCCGTTGCTCGCCAAGCAGGGTTTCACCATCGTCGATCCCGGCGCTTACGAGACCGGCACCACCGACTATTCCTCGCAGATCGCGCTGTTCAAGCAGGAAGGCGTCGAGATCTTCAACTCCTTCCCGATCCCGCCCGACTTCGCCGCCTTCTGGCGCCAGGCCGCGCAGCAAGGCCTGACCCGGCAGATCAAGATCGCCCAGGTCGCCAAGACCGGCCTGTTCCCGTCCGACATCGAGGCGCTCGGAGACCTCGGCATGAAGATTTCGAGCGCCGCCTATTGGCACAAGGCTTTCCCCTACAAGTCGTCGCTGACCGGCGTTTCGGGCACCGAGCTTGCCGATGGCTATGAGGCAGCGAGCGGCAAGCAATGGACGCAGCAGCTCGGCGCCTCGATGTCGTTGCTCGATGCCGGCTTCGCAGCTCTTAAGGCAAGCGCCAACGCCAAGGACAAGGCGGCTGTCGCCAAGGCGCTGAGCACGCTCAAGACCGAGACCATGGGCGGCAAGGTCGACTTCACAAGCGGCCCGGTCCCCAATGTCTCGCCCGGCCCGATCATCGGCACGCAATGGGTCGCCGCCAAGGAAGGCTCGAAATTCCCGCTCGACTATGTCGTGACCGAGAATGCCACCGACCCGAACGTGCCGGTCGAGGCCAAGCTCCAGCCTTACAACGGCTGATCTGTCGAGAGACCGCATCGTGAACGCCATGCCCAAAGGTGCGATCCTCAGCGGCGCCGGCATCCACAAGCGCTTCGGCGCGCTTGTGGTGCTCGACGACATCGACTTCGCCATGGGCGCCGACGAGGCGGTCGGCATCGTCGGCCCCAACGGCGCCGGCAAGACCACGCTGCTCAGCGTGCTCTCCGGCGCCTATCCGCCGAGCGCCGGAACGATCGCCTTCCGAGGCGATGACGTGACCGCCTTGCCGGCAACGCGGCGCTGCCGGCTGGGCCTGGTGCGCACCCATCAGGTGCCGAAACCCTTCGGCGGCATGACCGCTTTCGAGAATGTCTTCGTCGCCGCCTCGCATGGTGCCGGGCTCGGCCGCGACGAGGCCTATGAGGAAGCGCTCGGCTCGCTGAGGCTGTGCGGCATGCTTGGCGTCGCCAACCGGCGCGCCGAGACGCTCGGCCTGCTCGACCGCAAGCGGCTGGAACTGGCGCGCGCGCTCGCCGCAAAACCAACGCTGCTTCTGCTCGACGAGATCGGCGGCGGCCTGACCGACGGCGAGGCCAGCGAACTCGTCGAGACCATCCGCGAATTGCGCCGCCGCAAGATCGGCATCGTCTGGATCGAGCACATCGTCCACATCCTGTTGCAGGTGGCCGAGCGGCTGATCTGCATGGATGCCGGGAAGGTCATCGCCGACGGCGAGCCGCACGCGGTGATGGCCGACCCGCAGGTGATCAGCGCCTATCTCGGCGGAGGCCCGAAATGAGCCTGCTGTCGGTCGAGGATCTCGTTGTCCGGCATGGCCTGCTTCAAGCAGTGCGCGGCGTCAGCTTCGGCGTCGAACGCGGCGAGACGCTGGCGCTGGTCGGCGCCAATGGCGCGGGCAAGACGACATTGCTCAGGGCAATCGCCGGCGCGCATCAGGCAGCCTCCGGCCGCGTGGTCTTCGGCGGCGCCGACCTTTCCGGCGTGCCTTCGCATGAACGTGTCCGCAAGGGCATCGCCCTGGTGCCCGAGGGCCGGCGGCTCTTCGTGCAGATGACGGTCGAGGAAAACCTCCTGCTCGGCCGCAGCGCCGGTCGTCCCGGCGAGTGGAGCGTCGAGCGCGTGCTCGAAACCTTCCCCAACCTCAAACCGCGCCGCCACGCCAAGGCCGGGCATCTCTCGGGCGGCGAGCAGCAGGCGACGGCGATCGGCCGCGCGCTGATGAGCAATCCCGACCTCCTCCTGCTCGACGAAGTCTCGCTCGGCCTGTCGCCGCTGGTCGTCGACCGCGTCTACGCCTCGCTGCAGGGGCTGATCAGTTCCGGCACGACGATCATCCTCGTCGAACAGGATCTCAACCGCGCACTCTCCGTCTCCAGCAAGGTCATCTGCATGCTGGAGGGCCGGATCGCGCTCGCCGGCGACAGCAAGACCGTTTCGCGCGACGAGGTGACCAAAGCCTATTTCGGCCTGCACCGGAAAGGCGCCACAGGCGTGCCGGCATGATGAACCAGATCGTCCAGGGCATCCTGCTTGGCGGCTACTACGCGCTGATCGCCTGCGGCCTCTCCTTCATGTTCTCGGTGATGCGCATCATCAACCTTGCGCATGGCAGCCTCGCCGTGCTGTCGGCCTTCGCGCTGTGGCTGCTCGCCTCGCGCTTCCACATCCCGCCCTACCTCGGCTTGCTCATCGTGCTGCCGTTGATGGCGGCGATCGGCTGGGCCTTGCAGCGCTTCCTGCTCGAGCGCAGCGCGCGCGGTGGCGCGCTGCTGCCGATCCTCACCACCTTCGGTCTCGCCATCGTCATCGACAATGTGCTTTTCGAACAATTCGGCGCCGACACGCGCTCGCTGGCGCCTTTCATAGGCAGCCTGTCCTACGATTCCTGGGAATGGCCGGGCAGCATCTATGTCGGCAAGCTCGCGGTGATCATCTTCGTCGCCGCCGTCGTCCTGCTCGGCGGACTGCAGTTGTTTCTGACCCGCACCGGGCTCGGCCGCTCGATCCGTGCGACTTCGGAAGACCCTGATACAGCGGGGCTGGTCGGCGTCGATGCGCGCCGCGCCAACGCCATCGCCGCGGCGATCGCCATGGTCACCGTCGGTCTCGCTGGCGCCTTCCTCGGCATGCGCGCCACCTTCGATCCCTATGCCGGCGCCACGCAACTTCTGTTCGCCTTCGAGGCGGCCGTCATCGGCGGCGCCGGTTCGCTCTGGGGGACGCTGATCGGCGGCATCGTCCTGGCGCTCGCCCAGACGCTCGGCGCCAAGATACATCCGCAAGGTTTTCTCATCGGCGGCCATGTCGCTTTCCTGATCGTTCTGTTCATCCGCCTCTACACCTCAGGCCTCGGCCTGCGCGGCTTGCTGCGCATCTCCACGGGGAAGGCATCATGAGCGCCTCCTCCCCTGTCATCGAGCGCGGCACCGCCGCCTCGCGCTTTGCCGGCATCGGCGTGGCGGCCGTCATCCTGCTGCTCGCCATCGCACCGCAGTTCCTGTCCGCCGGCGCCGTCGACCGCATGACCGCGCTGTTCATCTATGTGATCCTCGCCGCCATGTGGAACGCGCTCGCCGGCTTCGGCGGACTGGTGTCGGTCGGCCAGCAGGTGTTCTTCGGGCTCGGCGCCTATTTCGCCATCCGGCTCGCCAATGCCGGGCTCAATCCGTTCGTCTCGCTCTTCATCTCGGCGGTCATTGTCGGCACGGTGTCCTGGCCGATCTCGCTGTTCATGCTGCGCTTGAAGAACGGCGAGTTCGCCATCGGCATGTGGGTGATTGCCGCCCTTACTCACCTTCTCGTCAATCTCGATCGGCTGATCCAGGGCGAGACCGGCACGTCGCTGATCTCGCTCAACGTCTACGATGCATCGACACGCAGGCTGACCATCTACTGGCTGGCGCTGGCCTCGATGACGGCGCTGCTCGCGATCCTCTTCGGCCTGCTGCGCGGCAGCACCGGTGCGGCCATCCGCGCCATCCGCGACAATGAGGATGCGGCAGCCTCCGTCGGCGTGCGCGTCACCGGCACCAAGCGGCTGCTCTTCGTGCTCGCCGCCTTCGGCATCGGCGTCGCCGGCGCGCTGTGGCTGGCGACCGCGATCACCTTCCAGCCAAAGACCTATTTCAGCGTGCAGTGGACGGCCTACATGATCTTCATGGTGCTGGTCGGCGGCATCGGCACCTTCGAAGGCGCCATCCTCGGCGCGCTGCTCTTCTTCCTCATCGAAACCTGGTTCGGCGGCACCGGCGTCTGGTACCTGATCGGGCTCGGCGCTACGGCGCTCGTCTTCTCGCTGCTCTTGCCGCGAGGCCTTTGGGGCACGCTCGAGGAGCGTTTCGGTTGGCGACTGCTGTCGGTCGGCTACCGCGTCAGGCTTCCCGCCGGAGCATCAAATCCGACCGGCGAGATTGCTTCGCCGCTGAAGACCACCAATTCTCGGGAGAAGGCATGAGCATCCTGTTCGGCAAGACGATCCTCATCACTGGCGTCGCCTCGGGCATCGGCGCGCGCACCGCGGAACTCGCCGGCCAACTCGGCGCCGATGTGATCGGCGTCGACATGCGCGAGCCGCCCGGCCACCAGGGCGTCTTCGTCCAAGCCGACATCTCGTCCAAGGCCGGCGTCGACGACCTCGTCGCGCGGCTGCCGCAGCGCCTCGACGCGCTCTGCAACATCGCCGGCCTCTCCGGCAACACCGGTGCCGCGCCGACGCTCGCCGTCAACTTCTACGGCCTGCGCGCGCTTTCCGAGGCGCTGGCGCCAAGGCTTCGCGAAGGCGGCGCCATCGTCAACGTCGCCTCCATCGCCGGCTATGCCTGGCGCGCCAATCTGAACCGCGCCGCCTCGATGGTCAGCGTCGAAGGCTTTCCCGACGTCGCCAAGGTGATCGCCGACCACGCGGTGAAGAACGAGGAAGGCTATCCTGTCTCGAAGGAGCTTTTGCTCCTGTGGACCTTCCGCGCCGCGCATCAGGACCTGTTCAAGAGCCGTGGCATCCGCGTCAACGCGGTCAGTCCCGGCCCGGTGGAGACGCCGATCCTCAAGCAATTCCGCAGCGTGCTTGGCGATGCCCGCGTCGACAGCGATATCGCGCGGGTCGGCCGCGCCGGCACATCGGACGACATCGCGCCTGTGGTGCTGTTCCTGTGCTCCGATGGAGCGCGATGGATCAACGGCGCCAACGTGCCGGTCGACGGCGGCCTCGAAGCATCTATAAACGCCGAAGTGCTCGGCTTCTGAGACAATCTGCAACGCTCGATCGCGAGCGAGGAGAGACCCATGGACATCGGACTTCTGATTGACGGCGACGAGCGGCCGGCGACCGGCAAAGCCTCCTATGAGCGCCTGGACCCATTCACCGGTAAGCTCGCGACGCGCGCCGCGGCCGCAAGCATTGCCGACGCCAACGCGGCCATCGATGCCGCGGCCGCTGCCTTCGATGCCTGGTCGAAGACCGGGCCTGGCGAGCGCCGCGCGCTGCTTTCCAAGGCAGCCGACGTCATGGCCGCCAAGGTCGGCGAGTTCACGAAACTGATGATGGAAGAGACCGGCGCCACTGGCCCCTGGGCCGGCTTCAACGTCATGCTGGCGTCGAACATGCTGCGCGAAGCGGCGGCGATGACCACGCAGATCTCCGGCGAGGTTATTCCGTCCGACAAGCCCGGCACGCTTGCCATGGCGATCCGCCAGCCGGCGGGCGTGTGCCTCGGCATCGCGCCGTGGAACGCGCCGGTCATCCTCGGCACGCGCGCGCTCGCCATGCCGCTCGCCTGCGGCAACACGGTCGTGCTGAAGGCCTCCGAAATGTGCCCAGGCACGCACCGCCTGATCGGCCAGGTGCTGATCGAGGCCGGCCTGCCCAAGGGCGTGGTCAATGTCCTCACCAACGACCCGAAGGACGCGGCGGCAATCGTCGAGACGCTGATCGCACACCCGGCCGTGAAGCGCGTCAACTTCACCGGCTCGACCAAGGTCGGCCGCATCATCGCCGAACTCTCCGGGCGGCATCTTAAGCCGGCCCTGCTCGAGCTCGGCGGCAAGGCGCCGCTGGTCGTGCTGGACGACGCCGACATCGACGCTGCAGTGAATGCCGCGACCTTCGGCGCCTTCATGCATCAGGGCCAGATCTGCATGTCGACCGAGCGGCTGATCGTCGATGAGAAGATCGCCGACGAGTTCGTCGCTAAGCTCGCCGCGCGTGCCTCCAAACTTCCGGCCGGCGACCCGCGCGGCCATGTCGTGCTCGGCTCGCTGATCAGCAGCGAGGCGGCCGACAAGATGGAAGATCTGATCGCCGACGCGACCGCCAAGGGCGCGAAATTGGCGGCTGGCGGCAAGCGCTCCGGCACGGTCGTCGAAGCAACGCTCCTCGATCACGTGACGCCCGCGATGCGCGTCTATGCGGAAGAGTCCTTCGGCCCGGTGAAGCCGGTCATTCGCGTGGAAGGCGAGGACGAGGCGGTACGCGTTGCCAACGACACCGAATACGGCCTGTCCTCCGCCGTGTTCAGCCGCGACATCCGCCGCGCCATGGCCGTCGCCGCGCGCATCCAGGCCGGCATCTGCCATATCAATGGCCCGACCGTCGGCGACGAGGCGCAGATGCCCTTCGGCGGCGTCAAGGGCTCAGGTTATGGCCGCTTCGGCGGCAAGGCATCGATCGCCGAATTCACCGACCTGCGCTGGGTGACGATCGAGGATCCCGGGCAGCACTACCCGTTCTGAGGGTTCACCCCAGCGTCAGCCCGGCCTTCCTCGCCTCCTCGCGCAAGAACGGCAGTCCGACCTCGATGACGTCGCGCGGATCCTCGGCCACCGGCCGCCACACGGCGAGCCCGCCGGCGATGTCGACATCGACATGGTTCATGCTTTCGAGCGTGATCGCGCCCTGATAGCCGATGTCGGCGATGGCCTTCATGCAGGCCGCCCAGTTCAGCATGCCGCGACCCGGCACGCCGCGATTTGCCTCCGACACATGCACATAGCCGAGATAAGGCGCCGCCGCCTCGAAACCGGAAGCGAAGCTCTCCTCCTCGATATGCATGTGGTAGGTGTCGAGATGGATGAAGATGTTGTCGGCGCCGACGCGCTCGATGATGCGCGCCGCGTCGACGCCGCGGTTGATCAGATGCGTCTCGTAGCGGTTGCAGGGCTCGATGCCGAGCTTCAAGCCGCGCGACTTCGCCGAAGTCGCCGCGCGTTCGAGGAAACGGCACATGCCGTCGATCTCGCGCTGCGTCGGCGCGCGGCCGGTGGTCTTGCCGATTGTGCCGTAGGTGACGCCGCCGAGCGCCTCGGCGCCGACCTCGTTGCAGACCCGGAAAGCCGGCTCGAGGAAATCCAGCGCCTCGTCCGGCCGTTCGACCACATCGAGAACGCGCGGCAGGCCGAGCGAGGGGACCAGTTCAACACCGTAGTGATTGGCAAAGCTACGCGTCCGCTTGGTGTCGATCTCCTCAGGCCGAAGCAAAGGGATCTCCATCAGGCCGATGCCGTATTCCTTGAGCCGGTCCATCTGCGGCTCGATGCGGGCGAGGTCCCAGACCGGCGCGATGGCGAAAGTGTGCAGTCCGAAGGTGTTCATGTCAGCCTCGTTGCTCATGCGCCGCCGCTGCGGCCGTATCGCCGCCGCCGACGATGCGGCTGACGACTTCGTTCATATTGGTCCTGGCGGTGACGAGATCGGCATCCGCCCTGCCGTGGCGCAGCACGACGATGCGATCGGTGACCGACAGCACGTCGTTCAGCCGGTGCGAGATCAGGATGACAGCGATCCCTTCCGACTTCAGCCTCCGGATGAGGTCGAGCACGCTCTGCACTTCGCGCACGGCCAGCGCCGCAGTCGGCTCATCCATGATGACGAGCTTCGGATTGAAGGTGAGCGCACGCGCGATCGCCACCGTCTGCTGCTGGCCGCCGGAGAACGAACCGACCGACCGGTTTATTGACGGCAGATGCGCGCCCAGCCGCTCGATCATCTTCGACGCCTGGCGATCCATCTCGCCTTTGTCGACGAAGCCGGGGAACAGGCCGAACAGTAGCTTCGTCGGCTCGCGTCCAAGGAAGATGTTCGAGGCAACATCCTGTTGTTTAGCGAGCGAAAGATCCTGGTAGATCATTTCGATGCCGAGTTGGCGGCGCTGACCCGGGTCCAGCGCCAGGATGTCCTTGCCATCGAATTCGATCGAACCGCTGTCGGCGCGGTAGATGCCGGTGATCGTCTTCATCAGCGTCGACTTGCCGGCGCCATTGTCGCCGACCAGTCCAACCACCTCCCCGGCCGCGACCGAAAGGTCGACGCCGTGCAGCACATCGACCGCGCCGAAGCTCTTGCGGATGCCGCGAAGCGAAAGCAGTGTCATACGCGCGACTCCTTCCGCACCTGGTACTGGTCGATGAAGACGGCAAGGATCAGCACCGCGCCGATCGCCATCTGCTGGTAGTAGGATTGCACGGCAAGCAGCGTCAGCCCGTTCTGCAGCACGCCCATGATCAGCGCGCCGATCATCGTGCCGAGGATCGAGGCGCGGCCGCCGAACAGATTGGTGCCGCCGATGATCGCCGCCGTGATCGCGGTGAGCTCGTAATTGATACCGGCGGTCGGGTCGCCGGCATTGACGCGGGCGGTGAACAGCAAGCCGGCAAGCCCGGCCAGCGCGCCGGACAGCGTATAGATGATGCGGCGGTGGTGTTCGACGCGTATGCCGGCCGCGCGCGCCGCGCCCTCGCTGTCGCCCAGCGCCAGTGTGTGGCGGCCGAAGCGGGTATAGGCAAGCACCGCATGCGCGACGATCGCCGTCAGCACCAGTATGATCACCGGCATGGGAATGCCGAACGGCCTGCCCTGCCCGATATAGACGATCTCCGGCGGCAAGCCGTAGATCGCCCTGCCCTGAGAGATCACCAGCGCCAGGCCGCGTGCAAGGCCAAGCATCCCAAGCGTGACGATGAACGCCGGCACGAAGGCGCGGGTCACCAATTGCCCGTTGATATAGCCGGCAACGCCGCCTGCGAGGATACAGGCCAGCACCGCCAGCACCGACGGCCAGCCGAGATTGACGGCGACGAAGGCGCCGGCCACGCCCGCAAGACCCATCACCGAGCCGAGCGACAGATCGAGCCCGCCCGAACCGATGACGAAGGTGGCGGCGATCGCCAGCACGCCGATCGTCGAGGTCGCGAGCAGGATGTTGAGGAAATTGCTGAGCGACAGGAAATAGGGCGACAGCAGCGCCATCGCCGTGCTCAGCGCCAGAAGCACCACCAGCGACTCAAGTCTGATGTGGAGCCTTTCGACGGATGCGCGCTGCACCCGAGCCCAGAAGCCGGGCTGTTCAGAAGCCATGTCTTTGCACCTTGAGAGAGGGCAGTAAGGCAGTAGGCAGTAGGGCTTAGGCAGTAGGGAAAATAGGAGAGCGATCCGAGCGGCACGGATCGCTTACTGCTTACTGCCTACTGCCTACTGCCTACTGCCTATTTCCTACTGCCTATTTCCTACTCACTTCACATATTGCAGCATCGGCTCCTTGCCGGCGTCGATCACGTCCTTGGTCAGCACCAGCGTCGGCACGGCGATGCTGTCCTCGACCTTCTCGCCGGCCAGCGCCTTCTTGACGTTCTCGACCGCCTGCTTGCCGACCAGATAGGGAAGCTGCGCCACCGAGGCATTGAGGCGGCCTTCCTTGATCGACTTCACCGCGTCCGAATTGCCGTCGACGCCGATGATCGTCACCTGCGGGCCCTTGCCGGCGGCGTAGACGGATTCCACGGCGCCCAGCGCCATGCCGTCATTGGCGCAGAAGATGGCGACGAGATCCGGATGCGCGGTCAGCGTGTCGGTGGCGATCGAGGCGGCCTTGCCGCGATCCCAGTCGCCCGGCAGCGAGGCGACGATTTCGAGCCCTGGCGCCAGTTCCTTCAGCTTGTCGGCAAAGCCCTTGGCGCGCTTTTCGCCGGTGATGTTGCCGGAAAGGCCTTCGATCACCAGCACCGGACCTTTGGCGTCCTTGCCGAGCTTGTTGGCGAGGTATTCGGCGGCCTGCGCGCCGGCGGCGATGTTGTCGGAGCCGATATGGAAGGTCACCTTGACGCCTTCCTTGTCCAGCACCGCCTGGTCGAGATTGTTGTCGAGGTCGACGATCTTGATGCCGGCGTCCTGCGCCGACTTCAGGCAAGGCAGAAGGTTGGTCGAGTTGATCGCGGCGGTGATCATCGCCACCGGCTTGCGCTCGAGCATCGTGTTGCAAAGATTGAGCTGCGGCTCGGCCGCCTGGTCGCTCTCGGCCGCCTGCTGGAAGTATTTCACGCCGGCTTCCTTGGCGCCGTCCGCGACGCCCTGCGCCATCGCGCCCCAGAACGGGTTGGCCAGCGTCTTCATCAGCACCCCATATTCGCCGTCCTCGGCCTTGGCGGTACCGACGGCGCAAAACGCAAGCGCGACACCCATGGCAAGGGTAAATCGATTTATCTTCAAGAAATACGATGTCATTCGATCCTCCGTTGATCCTTGGCGCCGGATGCCTCGGCCAGGGCCGGCGCTAGCTTCCGTTCACGACAATGGGGGCTGTTGTCGGTCTCCTCCCCCGGAATGCGGACCGCTGCCTGGCGAGCCAACGGATTCCCGCATCAACACCTGGCAGGGCTCGAGCCGCGCCGTGGGTGGTCCCACGGCGCCCTCGACCCTGCGAAACAAAAGGTTCATCGCCTCGCTGGCGATCTGGCGCACCGGCTGCACCACTGCGGCGATCGCCGGCCATGTCACCTGCATCCATTCCGCATCGTCGAAGCCGACCAGCGAGATGTCGTTCGGGCAATGCCAGTCACGCCGGCGGAACTCGGACAGCGCGACGAGCGTGCCCTTCAAGAGCAGCGAATAGACGGCGGTCGGCCGCTCTCCCCTGGCAAAGTAATCTCGCAGCGAAGCCCTCAACGGCTCGACGCTGACTTCCGAGGTGATGACGTCGATGCGCACCGATGGGTTGAGCGCCAGCGCTTGCGCGCGAAAACCCTCGAGGCGGGCGCGCACGGTCGCCGCCTGCTCGGCAAGGCCGATGACGAGGATATGGCTGTGGCCCTTGCCGACCAGCATCCGCGCCACCTCGGCGCTGGCGGAGGCGCTGTCGGCCGATACCGTATCGAAGGCGTCGTCGGATAAGACGCGGTCGATCAGCACGCCGGTCATGCCGTGGGCTTTCATGAAGGCGGCCGCCGGACCATGCTCGTTGCGCACCGGCGCCAGCACGACGCCGGCAACACGCCAGTCATGCATGCGGGCAAGGATTTCCTTCTCGCGCGCCTCGGATTCACGGCTCGATGCGGCGACCAACGTGTAGCCGCGCTGTTCGGCAAGGCCTTCGAGCTCGGTGACCATCTGGCCGAAGAACTCGCTCTCGAACTCGGGCATTATGGCGCCGATGATGCGGCGCTTGGCGCGACG
The DNA here is from genome assembly GCF_006439385.1 of Mesorhizobium sp. B3-1-7. Classification (NCBI taxonomy): domain Bacteria; kingdom Pseudomonadati; phylum Pseudomonadota; class Alphaproteobacteria; order Hyphomicrobiales; family Phyllobacteriaceae; genus Mesorhizobium; species Mesorhizobium sp. B3-1-7. Next base: position 95,208 of record NZ_VFTL01000012.1, on the reverse strand, counting down.
CATGTCGGAGGCTAGTGGATCGACGCGATAGCCCAGACGCTCGACGGCGTCGAACACACGCTGCGCGTTTTCCGGCTTGACCGTGGTGACGCCGGCCAGCACCTTGGAGACAGTGGCCGCGGACACGCCGGCATGACTTGCCACGTCGTGGATCGACGGACGCCGCTGCCGGATTTGGTGTTGTGCCATTGACCTCCTCCCGAGGGCAGGCAGCCGATTTTCTGCCTCGCTATTGTAATCGATAAATCGATTTTTCATTCTTGTAAATCGTTTCATCGGGAGTAAGACTTGAATGCGTGATTGACGCGATCCAATCGCGCCCGGAGGAAAAAACATGCCCGACAAAGCCTTGCCGCTGGTCATCAGCGCGCCCGAGCCGCGCACATTGGAGCTCATCTTCACGCCGCCACAGCTGGCGCGCCTGCGCAAACACCATCGCATTGTCGAGACCACCCCGGAAGGCGTTGCCGCCTTGCCCGCCGATACTCTGGCCGAGGCGCGCTTTATCATCGGCCAGCCGCCGATTTCAGCTGAGACGCTGGAGAAGCTGAAGACGCTGCGCTGCATCTTCAATGTCGAGACGAACCTGCTCAACAACATGCCTTATGAGACGCTGTTTGCGCGCGGCATCCATGTCGTCACCACGGGCCTGGTCTTTGCCGAGCCGGTCGCGGAGCTCGGCCTTGCCATGGCGCTGAATCTCGCCAGAAACATCGTCGACGCCGATCTCGCCTTCCGGCAAGGCAAGGAGCTCTGGGGCGGCGACGGCAACCAGGCCGCGCGGCTTCTCTCCGGCGCCGATGTCGGCATCATCGGCTTCGGCGATCTCGGCCGCGCGCTCAACCGGTTGCTGACCGGCTTCCGCACCCGCACCAAGGTCTACGATCCGTGGCTGCCGCCGTCGATCCTGATCGACAATGGCGTCGAGCCGGCCTCGCTGGGTGAGGTGCTGTCGCAAAGCGATTTCGTCTTCGTCGTCGCTTCGGTCACCAGCGAGAACCAGGGTTTCCTCGGCGCGGACGCATTTGCCAAAATGCGAAAGGGCTCGGCCTTCATCCTGCTCAGCCGCGCCGGCGTCGTCGATTTCGCGGCACTCATGGCGGCGGTGAAGAGCGGCCATATCGTTGCCGCAAGCGACGTCTTCCCGGAGGAGCCGCTGGCGCAGGACCATCCTGTCCGCGCCCTCCCCGGCTTCCTGCGCTCGGCGCACCGCGCCGGGGCGCTCGACATCGCCTTCAAGCGGATGGGCGACATGGTGCTTGAGGACATGGACCTCATCGACCGCGGCTTGCCGCCACTGCGCTCCAAGCGCGCCGAGCGCGAGACGGTTTCGCGCATGCGCTCCAAGCCCGTCGACCGGAATTGAGCTGAAACAAGCCGCCTAAAGCGTGCCCAACCGACGCGCGTCGCGAGCGATTTGCCAAGCCGTCTCCACATGCCGCCGGGCCGCGGCCTCCGCCGCTTCCGGCTTGCGTAAGCGGATCGCATCTATGATCGCGTGCATTTCGGCGAACGCCGCTCGCGGCGGTTTGCATCGTCTCGTCGCCCGGTGTTTTTCGATACGGGTGCAGCTTTCCTGTTTCCCGCTTGAGCAGTTGATTGTCGCTTCGGATCGAGCCCCGGCTATGAACAAAATTTGATTTTGCCGCGATGGTCCGGTCAAGGCGGCCTCACGCATCGTTGAATGCCGCAGCGCAACATGACCGATCTGTAAGCTGACAGCGCAGCGTCGACAGGACTACTGTCCCGCCGATCGACGAGGTCGATCCCAACCTCCAACCATCCTGAAAAGGCTAGGTATTCTGGCCCGCAGGTGGACGGCATCATGAGCATTTCATCAACGCAGCAAGCCAGTCGCAAACGGCAGCATCGCTCTCGGAGCATCGTGCTTTTGGCCGTACTCATTCTGCTTGGCGGCGGCTATGGCCTATGGCGCAACCACGCCCAGGCAAAGGCTGCCGCGAGCGCGGCGTCGGCGCAGCCCGCGCCCAAGGTTCCGGTCACTGTCGCCACGGTGCGGAAGGCCGATTTCCCACTTTATCTATACGGGCTCGGCACGGTGACGCCGCTGAACAGCGTCAGCATCTCGAGCCGTGTCGCCGGTGTCGTCGACCAGGTCCCGGTCGAGCAGGGGCAGATGGTCAAGCAAGGCGACTTGCTTGCCGAGATCGACCCTCGCCCCTATCAGGCCGCACTCGACCAGGCAAAGGCCAAGGAGGCGGAGGACGAAGCGACGCTCAAGAATGCGCAAGTGGTCCTCAAACGCCTCTCCACGCTCCTGCAAAAGACCTTCGAAACCCAGCAGGATGTCGACAACCAGCAGGCGGTGGTCACGACCACCGCCGCCACGATCGAGGGCGACAAGGCGGCCATCGAGGCGGCGCAGCTCAACCTCGACTTCACCAGGATCACGGCGCCGCTGTCCGGTAAGACGAGCTTCCGCACCATCGATCCGGGCAACATCGTGCAGGCCGGCCAGAGTCCCGGGCTTTTCACTCTCGTGCAGCTTCAGCCCATCTACGTGTCGTTCACGCAGCCGCAGGACGAGGTCGCGACCATCAACAAGGTTTTCACGGCCGGCCCCATGCCGATCGACACGCTTGGCGCGGATATGAAGACGGTGCTGGCCAGCGGTAAGCTGGAAGCGGTCCAGAACCAGGTCGACCAGGCCTCCGGCACGATTTCGCTCAAGGCGACATTCGCCAACCAGGACAATGCTTTGTGGCCGGGTCTTTCGGTCAACACGCGCATGCGCATCGGCACGATGTCAGGCGCGATCGTGGTGCCGGACGAAGCCGTCCAGCATGGCCCTGACGGGCTCTTCGCCTATGTCGTCGGCGACGACGGCAAGGTCCATCGGCAGACGGTCAAGACAGGTCCTTCGGATGGCGGCGAGACGGTCGTGACCGATGGTCTGAGCCAAGGGCAGCGTGTCGTGATCGCCGGCCAATACCGCGTGGTTGACGGCGCAAGTGTCGACGCCGCGCCCCCACCCGGTGCCGGCCAGACGCAGGCTGGCACCGCGCAGCCCGGAGGTGCAAGCTGATGGCTGCGATCGGTGTTTCCACGCCTTTCATCCGCTACCCGGTCGCTACCTCGCTCCTGATGATCGGCGTGCTGTTCGTCGGCGTCGTCGCCTATCTCAACCTGCCGGTCGCGCCGATGCCCAACGTCGACTTCCCGACGATCCAGGTGTCAACCAGCCTGCCGGGCGCCGACCCGATCACCATGGCGTCGTCGGTGACCCAGCCGCTCGAGACGCAGTTCGCGCAGATCCCCGGCATTGCCGAAATGACGTCGAGCAGCCTGTCAGGCTCCAGCCAGGTCACGCTGCAATTCGCTCTCAACGTCGACATCGCATCGGCCGCCGGGCTGGTGCAGTCGGCCATCAACGCCGCCGGCGGACAATTGCCGAAGAACCTCCCCAATCCGCCCACCTATAGGGAGGTCAATCCGACCGATTCGCCGATCATGCTGATCGGGGCGAGCTCGACGGACTTGCCGCTGACGACGTTGAGCGACGACGTCTACACCAAGCTTGCGCAGGTGATCAGCCATGTCGACGGCGTCGGCCAGGTGCTGGTCGGCGGCCAGCAGACGCCGTCGATCCGGGTCCAGCTCGATCCGGCCAAGCTGGCGGCAAGGGGCCTGTCGCTCGAAGCGGTGCGCACCCCGCTCTCGATCGGCACCGTGGACCTGCCCAAAGGCAACATCCAGGGCGAGGTGCGCTCCTTTACCATCTTCTCCAACGACCAGATGACCGCTGCCGGCGATTGGAACAACGCCATCATCGCCTATCGCAACGGCGCGCCGGTGCGGGTCAAGGATGTCGGCCGGGCGGTGCTCGACGCGCAGGACTACACCCAGGCCGGCTGGGCCGACACGACGCGCGGCGTCGTCCTCGTCATCTTCAAGGAGCCAGGCGCCAACATCATCGACACGGTCGACAAGATCAAGGCGGAGCTGCCGATGCTGACCGCCTCGATGCCGGCCTCGCTCAAACTGCAGGTGCTTTCGGATCGCACCCAGACCATCCGCGCTTCGGTAGCGGACGTGCAGTTCACGCTGATGCTCACCATCGGGCTGGTCGTGATGGTGATCTTCCTGTTCCTGCGCAATGTCTGGGCGACGGCCATCCCAGCCTTCACCGTCCCGCTGGCGCTGCTCGGCGCCTGCGGCCTGATGTGGTCCGCCGGCTATTCGATCGACAATCTGTCGCTGATGGCCTTGACCATCTCCATAGGCTTCGTCGTCGACGACGCCATCGTCATGCTGGAGAACATCGTCCGCTACATCGAGCATGGCGAGAAGCCGATGCAGGCAGCGATCCGCGGCGCCAGCGAGATCGGCTTCACCATCATGTCGATCTCGATCTCGCTGGTGGCGGTGCTGATCCCATTGCTCCTGATGAGCGGCATCATCGGTCGCCTGTTCAAGGAGTTCGCGGTGACGCTGGCCATGACCATTCTGGTTTCGGCCTGCGTTTCGCTGACGCTTACCCCGATGCTCGCCTCACGCTTCATCAAGCCGGCGGCCGAGGAACACCACGGCAGGCTCTACCGCTGGAGCGAAAGCGTCTTCGACGGCATGCTGCGCGCCTATGAGCGCGGCCTCGACCGGGCGCTTGCGCATCGTTTCATCACCCTTCTGGTGTTCCTGGGCTGCGTGGCGCTGACCGGCTATTTCTTTACCCTTGTCCCGAGCGGCTTCTTTCCGCAGCAGGATACCGGCCTGATTTTCGGCCAGGTGATCGCCGGCCAGGATGTCTCCGCCGGCCAGATGCAGTCCTATATGGCGCAATTTGCCGGGATCGTCTCCAAGGATCCGGCGGTTGCGCATTTCGCGGCATCGACGGGCGGCAGCGGCAACACGCAGAACACCGGCCGCATGTTCATCCAGTTGAAGCCGCGCGACGAGCGCGACGCTTCGGCCGATCAGATCATCCGCCGGTCGCAGCCGAAGCTCGCGGTGGTTCAAGGCGCGCGCCTGTTCATGCAGGCCTCGCAGGACGTGCGTGTCGGCGGCAAGCTGTCCGCGTCGCAATACCAGTATGTGCTGGAAAGCAGCGACCTCGACACGCTGGACAGCTGGGCGCCCAAGCTGTTGACGGCCTTGCAGCGCCTGCCCGAATTGCGGGACGTCTCGACCGATCAGATGAGTTCCGGCACCACGCTCACGCTGCAGGTCGATCGCGACCAGGCTGCCCGCTACGGCCTGACGGCCAACGACGTCGACAACACGCTCAACGACGCTTTCGGCCAGCGCCAGATCGCCCAGTATTTCACCCAGCTTTCGACCTATGACGTGATCATGGAGGTGCTGCCGTCGCTGCGCGGCAACCTCAAGGCGCTCGACCAGATCTATCTGACGACGTCGAGCGGTTCGCAGGTGCCGCTCTCGGCCATCGCCAAGTGGACGACGAAGCCGGTGCAGCCGCTGGTCATCAACCATGAAGGCCAGTTCCCGTCGGTGACGATCAGCTTCAACCTGGCGCCCAATGTAGCGCTGGGACAAGCCACCGCCGCGATCGACAGGACCGCCGCCGAGATGCGGCTGCCCGCTACCATCCAGACCAGCTACACGGGCACGGCCCAGGCCTTCCAGCAGTCGCTGTCATCCGTGCCGGTGCTCATCCTCGGCGCATTGGTCGTGGTCTATTTGATCCTCGGCATCCTCTACGAAAGCTACATCCACCCGCTGACCATTCTCTCCACCCTGCCCTCGGCCGGGCTTGGCGCGCTGGGAACGCTGCTCGTCTTCCACATGGAGTTCAACCTGATCGGCCTGATCGGCGTCATCCTGCTCATCGGCATCGTGAAGAAGAACGGCATCATGATGGTCGACTTCGCCATCGCGGCGGAACGGGACCAGCATCTCAGTTCGCTGGAGTCGATCCGCCAGGCCTGCCTGCTCAGGTTCCGCCCCATCATGATGACCACCATGGTCTCGATGCTCGGCGCACTGCCGCTGATGCTGGAGAACGGCACCGGGGCGGAGATCCGCCAGCCCCTCGGCTACACGATGTTCGGCGGACTGCTCGTCAGTCAGGCGCTGACGCTCTTCACCACACCGGTGATCTATCTCTACCTCGACGATCTTTCGCATTGGCTGAGCTCGTTCCGCGGTCACGAAGAAAGCCATGACGAGCCGGAACTCCCGCTGGACGAGATCAGCCTTGCCCGACGCAAGCTGGCGGCCGAGTAGCGGCAGGCATCCCCAGAAGCCAGCAACGTTCTTTCGTAAGCCATTGATCGCGACAGCGGTTGTCCGGCTGAATTGTCGGCGGAGCTCCGTCAGCATCCACATCCGATCGCTGTTCTCGGGCGACGCAACAAGGTCGTTGACAAGCAAATGCTTGAATAATAAGTTCGGTGACAGAACGAATTAATCCGAGGCCCGCCGTGAGCGATCTGCCGCGTATTTCCCGCCAGTTCTCGCAACGCTCCGTCATGGAGGCGATCGTCCAAGGCGGGCCGATATCGCGGGCCTCGATTTCCAAGCTCACCGGCCTTTCGAAGCAGACGATCTCGGAAATCGTACGTGGCCTCGAGCAGGAAGGCTGGGTACAGGAGACCGGACGCACCAGCGGCCATGTCGGGCGCTCCGCCGTCACCTATGAGCTCGTCCACGACGCCGCCTACATTATCGCTGTCGACCTGGGCGGCACCAAGGTGCGCGTGGCGCTGACCGACCTCGCCTGCCAGATCTTCGCCGAAGCGGCGACGCCGACCGATCCGCGCGGCGGCCAGTTCATCATCGACCAGATCGCGGCGCTCGCCTTCCAGGCCGCGGCCAGGGAGCGGATTCCCCGCAAGAAAATCCGCCTTGCCGTCATCGGCGCGCCGGGCGCGCCGGACCCCGCGACCGGCCGCATCCTGCTCGCGCCGAACATCGCCGGCTTCGACGCCATGAATGTGCTTGACGCCTTTGAGAAGGCGCTCGGCGTCGCGGTGATGATCGAGAACGACGTCAATCTCGCCGTGCTTGGCGAGAATTGGCTGGGCCAGGGCCAGGGTATCGACAATCTCGCCTATATCGCGCTTGGCACCGGCGTCGGCAGCGGCCTGATGCTGGGCGGCCATCTGGTGCGCGGCGCCACCCATGCGGCGGGCGAAATCGGTTTCATGCCGATCGGCGCCGATCCGTTCGCCGCGGAATCGCTGCGCACCGGCGCTTTCGAGCGGGCGGTGGCGACGCATGCAATGACCGAGCGCTACAGATCCCTGACCGGCACCCAGGTCGCGGTCCCCGCGATCTTCGAGAATGCCGCAACAGGCGACAAGGCAGCGCTCACAGTGCTCGACGAGACGGCGCGCTATCTGGCGCAAGGCATCGCCGCGATCGCCGCCGTCGCCAATCCGGAAAAGGTAATACTGGGCGGCTCGATCGGCCTCAGGCCGGAAATCCTCTCACGCGTCAAAGCCTTGATACCGCTCTGCTTCCCCTACCCTATCACCGTCGAGGCGGGCGAGCTGGGCGCGCGGGCGGCGCTGATCGGCGCCGCCGCGATCGGCCTTGGCCAGCTGCACAACACGCTCTTCGGCGTCGACGCGCCGGACGGCCGGATTTCACTTCCCACCGCCCAGGCGGCTGCCCTGAAGGAGGTCGTGCTGTGACCAGCGACATCACAACCCGGCTGCGCGCCGCTCTCGATTCCGACCAGGCGCTGGCGCTGTTCAGGGGCGCGATCGGCCGCGACAGCATCACCGGCAATGAAGCGAATTTCGTCGACTTCCTCGAAGCGAAAATGCGCGAGCTGGGACTGAGCGGCTTGAGCCGCGCGGATTTCCTGCCCGGCAGGCCGAACATCTGGGGCGAGCGCAAGGGAACTGGCCAGGGCAAGCGCCTGCTGTTCATCGGCCATACCGACACCGTCCATGTCGACGGCTGGCGCGAGCATTGGGCCGGCACCGAGCGCGAGGACCCGTTCGGCGCGCCCATCGTCGACAACGCGGTCTGGGGCCGCGGCTCGGGCGATCTCAAGGCCGGCATCACCGCCTCGCTGGCGGCGCTCTCGCTGCTCGACAAGGCCGGCATCCGCCTCAAGGGCGATGTCGCCTTCGCCTTCGTCGGCGATGAGGAAAGCGGCCAGCCCGGCACCGGCGTCTCCGCCGGCATCAAGCATTTCGTCGAGCGCATCGAGGCCGGCGAGGTCGCGGCGCCCGACTTCACCTGCTATGTCGAGCCGACGCGGCTTGCCGTCTACGCCGCGCAGATCGGCTTCTTCATCACCGATATCACGATCACCGGCAAGTCGGCCTATTTCGGCGTGCCGGAGCTCGGCAAGGATGCGCTGCGCGCCGCGCATGCCGCAATGACGGCGCTCTGGAAGCATTCGGACGCGGTGGCAGCCCGCGCCGAGCACAAGCTCACCGGGCGTGGCTTCCTGCTGATCACCGGCCTCACCGGCGGCGGCTATATCGCCGTGCCCGAGCGGTGCACGCTGTCGCTGATCCGCAAGCTCCTGCCGGGCGAGGACCTCGACACGGCCGCCGCCGAGATAGAGGCCGCGGTGCGCGGCGCGATCACCGACCCGGAGATCACCGTCGAGTTCGCCTATCCGGCCGGTCGCGACCACAGGCTGGGCGGCACCGCCGCCGAGATCGACGAGACGCGCGCCGAAGTCGCCCTACTTTCGGACTCGATGGCAGGCGCCATGGGCGGACGCGGCATGATCGAGGGCGCGCCCTTCTGGTCGGAATCCTCGTTCTTCGTCAATCGGCTGGGCATTCCCGCCGTCTATTGCGCGCCGGGCGACATCCGCAACTGCCACACTTTCGAGGAGCACGTCGATATCGAGGAATACCTCGCCGGCATCGTCGGCTTCGCAGCCTTCATGGCCCGCTATTGTGGCGTGGCCGACTGAAAGACCAACGAAGCAGAAAATGGGAGACTGAAACATGCTGATGAAGAAATGGATTGCCGCCGCCCTGGCCGGCGGATTGATGCTCGCCGCCGGCGCGGCTCACGCGCAGACGGTCGGACCGCAGGGCGAGACCGCCACCCCGAGTTCCAGCCTGACGCCGAGCGATGCCGACATCGCGGCGCTAAAGGACAAGGGCTACAAGGCAGCCCTTCTGTGGCATACCTCTTCCGACTTCACCAACGCGGTGACCGCGGGCGCCACGGACGAGTTCGCCCGGGCCGGCATCTCGATCGCGGTCAAGACCGACGCGCAGTTCGACGCCGCCCGCCAGCGCAGCGACATCGAGACCGCGCTCGCCGCCAAGCCGAACGTCATCCTGGCGTTGCCGCTGGACCCTGTCACTTCCGCCGAAGCCTTCCGCCAGGCGGTCAAGGATGGCGTCAAGCTGGTGTTCCTGTCCAACCTGCCCAAGGATTACAAGCAAGGCACCGACTACGCCTCGATCGTCACCGACGATCTCTACCAGATGGGCAAGCAGGCGGCCGATGCCATGGCCAAGGCCATCGGCGGCAAGGGCAAGGTCGGCTATATCTTCCACGATGCCAATTATTACGTCACCAACCAGCGCGACCAGTCCTTCAAGAAGACCATCGAGAAGGATTATCCCGACATCAAGATCGTCGCCGAACAGGGCATTTCCGACCCGGCCCGTGCCGAGGAACTGGCCAATGCAATGCTGCTGCAGCATCCCGAACTCGACGGCATCTATGTAACCTGGGCCGAGCCCGCCGACGGCGTGCTTTCGGCGCTGCGCGGCGCCGGCAACACGCACACCAAGATCGTCACGCTCGATCTTGCCGAGCCGGTCGCCCTCGACATGGTCAAGGGCGGCAATGTCGCGGCACTCGTCGCCGATAAGGCCTATGAACTCGGCCGCGCCATGGCCGCCTCCGGCATGAAGTCCCTGCTCGGCCAGCAGACGCCCGCCTTCGTCGTGGCGCCGGCGCTGACCGTAACCAAGGAAAATGTCTCCCAGGGCTGGAAGGATTCGCTGAACCGGGATGCACCGCAGTCGGTGCTCGACGCGGCCAAGTGAAGCCCATGCTCCGGCTCGGCTTACCGGGCCGGAGCTCTCTTCCTGAACAAAAAGGGGAACCGATATGCGCAAAGTATTGAGTATCATGACTGTATTGGCGAGCCTGTTCGCCGCTCACGCCTTCGCCGCCGAAGGCGTCACCACCGGCCCGAACGGCGAGAAGCCGGTTCCGGCGGCCTCGCTGACGCTGACAGAGGCGCAGGAGCAGCAGATCAAGGACGGCAAGTTCACCGCGGCTCTCGTCTGGCACGAGATGAGCGAGTACACCAACGCCGTCAACGCCGGCGCGCGCGACGAGTTCAAGCGTCTCGGCGTCGAAGTGGTGGCGCAGACCGACGCCGGCTTCGACGCCGCGCGCCAGAAAGCCGATGTCGAGACGGTGATGGCCAAGAAACCGTCGATCATCCTGTCGCTGCCGGTCGATCCGGCGACCGCCGCCTCGGTCTACGACCCGGCCCGACAGGCCGGCGTCAAGCTCGGCTTCGTCGACAATTGCCCGGCCGGCTACAAGCAGGGCACGGATTATGTCGCCATCGTTTCGGACGACCTCTTCCAGATGGGCAACAAGGCTGGCATCGCCATGGCCGAGGCGCTCGGCAAGAAGGGCAAGGTTGGCTACATCTTCCATGACGCCGACTTCTACGTCACCAACCAGCGCGACGGCGCCTTCAAGAAGACGATCGAACAGGATTATCCCGACATGAAGATCGCCGCCGAGGCCGGGATGGCCGACCCGGCGCGCAGCGAGGACATCGCGCAGGCGATGATCACCCAGCATCCGGACCTCGACGGCATCTATGTCACCTGGGCCGAGCCGGCTCTCAGCGTGCTCTCCGCATTGCGCGCCGCCGGCAACAAGCACACCAAGATCGTCACGCTCGACCTCAACGAACCGGCCGCGCTCGATATGGTCAAGGGCGGCAACATCGCGGCCCTTGTCGCCGACGAGGCCTACTCGATCGGCGTGACGCTGGCGCGTGCCTCGGCTGGTTCCCTGGTCGGCCTGAAGGCCGAGCCTTTCTATGCCGTCGATTCCATTGCCGTCACCAAGGAGACGGTGAAGGAAGGCTGGAAGAAGTCGCTCAACAAGGATGTGCCCGCGACCATCGCGGACGCCATGAAGTAAACGCGGTGGCAGGCTGCGAAGCACACATCATCGGAGATCGAACATGTCCAGTGCCAACACCAGTACCGAGGTGGGCAGCCTCGCTAGCCGCTTCAATCTGCAGCAATATGTCGTCTATCTCGGCTTCCTGGCGATCTTCCTGTTCTTCGCTATCATGCTGCGGGACAGCGGCTTCCTCACCGTCCGCAACCTCTCCAACATCGTGCTGCAGACAGCGCCGGTGACGATCATGGCAATAGGCCTCGTCTTCGTCATGTCGGCCGGCGAGATCGACCTTTCGATCGGCTCGATCGTCGCGGTGGCGGCGCTCGCCGCCGCCGTCACCATCGCCTCCTATGGGATGGCGGCGGGCATCGTCGCCGGCCTGGGTGCCGGAATCCTTATCGGCCTCATCAACGGCGCGCTGGTCGCCTATGTAAGGCTGCCGTCCTTCCTGGTGACGCTCGCGACGATGGGCCTGTTCGCCGGTGTCTCGCGCTCGATGACCGATCTGCGTTCGATCTCGGTCACCAACGAGACCTTCACCGGTTTCTTCGGCTCGGGGTCGCTGCTCGGCGTGCCGTCGCTGATCTGGTGGACGGTCATTGCCATCGCCATCGGCCACCTCGTCTACCGTGAGACGCGTTTCGGCGCGCATGTGCTGGCGACCGGCGACAACGCCCGCGCGGCGAGCGTCTCGGGCATCAGCGTGCCCAAGATCAGGCTCGCCGTACTCACCATCAGCGGCGGGCTCGCAGGTCTTGCCGGACTGCTCTACGCCGGGCGCCTGCAAGCGGCGAAATACACGCTCGGCGAGACCGATCTGATGACGGTGATCGCTGCCGTCATCGTCGGCGGCACGCTGCTCAACGGCGGCAAGGGCTCGATCGTCGGCGCTCTCGTCGGCTCGCTGATGATGGGCATGCTGAACAACGGGCTGATCCTGATGGGCCTTTCGGTCTCCGACCAGATGATCGTGCGCGGCCTGATCATCCTCACCGCCGTCGCCGTGTCGCTGCGCGACAAATCCCGCTGAAGGAACCTTTTCCATGTTTCTCGACGTTCTGCGCCGCCGCAATCCCGCTTTCATCGAGGCGGCGATCGGCCTTCATCAGCAAGGCAAGCTGCCGGCCAACGCCTATGTGCTCGATCTCGACACGGTCGAGCACAATGCGGCGGTCCTCAAGCAGGAAGCCGACCGGCTCGGCCTGAAGATTTTCGCCATGACCAAGCAGGTCGGGCGCTCGAGCTCATTTTGCAAGGCGGTGATGCGCGGCGGCATCGAACGCGCCGTGGCGGTCGACATGGCCTGCGCGCGCGCCACGCACAAGGCCGGGATGAAACTCGGCCATCTCGGCCATTTGCAGCAGATCGCGAAATTCGAAGCGGAGGCGGCGGCGAGCACCTTCCAGCCGGATTACTGGACCGTCTTCAACGACACCAAGGCCGAGGAAGCAGGCAGGGGCGCCAAGGCCGCCGGCCATGTCCAGGACCTGCTCGCCCGCATCGCGGCCGAAGGCGACATTTTCTACCGCGGCCATGAAGGCGGCTTCGACGCCGGCGAGGTCGTCGGCGTCGCCGACCGGCTCGATGCCGTTCCGGGCGGCCGCTTTGCCGGTATCACCACCTTCCCTGCCCTGCTCTTCGATCATGCCGCGCGAAAAGTGTTGCCGACGCCCAATCTTGCAACGCTGAGCAAGGCCGCCGAGGCGCTCGCCAAGGCGGGGCGCAAGGAGATCGAAATCAATGCGCCTGGCACGACGTCGAGCGTCGTGCTGGCCGCGCTGGCCGAAGCCGGCGCCACGCAGTGCGAGCCCGGCAACGGCCTGCACGGCACCACGGCGCTGCATGTCATGGAAGACCTGCCGGAATTGCCTGCCGTGCTCTACCTCACCGAGGTCTCGCATCTGTCGGGCGGCAAGGCCTACTGCTTCGGCGGCGGCTTCTATATCGACCCGATCTTCCCGGACTATGACGTCAAGGCGATCGTCTCGGCCGAGCCAACCACCACAGCCTCGGCGCTCAAAAGCGTCGAGGTGCCGCCGCCCTCGGCGATCGACTACTACGCCATGATCGACGCCTCCGGCGCGAACGCCCCCAAACCCGGCGACAGCGCCATCTTCGGTTTCCGCGGCCAGGCCTTCGTCACCCGCGCCTATGTCGTCGGCGTCTCAGGTATCTCGAAGGGCGCTCCGAAGGTCGAAACCATCGAGAACGGCTTTGGCGAACCCTATGCCTGGCCTGTCTAGGAGACGACAATGAACGCGCCCATTCTGCAGCTTCAGGATATCCGCAAGAATTTCGGCGGCATCACCGCGATCGAGAGCTTCTCGCTCGAAGTCTTTCCGGGCGAGATCGTGGCGCTTGTCGGCGATAACGGAGCCGGCAAGTCGACGCTGGTCAAGATCGTCTCGGGCGTGCATCCGCCTTCCTCCGGCACGATAGCCATCGAGGGCAAGCCGGTGACGATGTCGAACGCCACCATGGGGCGCGCGCACGGCATCGAGGTGGTCTATCAGGATCTCGCTTTAGCCGACCAGCAGACCGTCTACATGAACATGTTCCTCGGCCGCGAGCCGCTGAACCGCTTCGGCCTGCTCGACCGCCGCCGCATGATCGCCGAGACGGAAAAGCTGGTGAAGGAGCTCGACGTACGCATCCCTTCCGCGCATGCCACCATCCGCGACCTCTCCGGCGGCCAGCGCCAGGGCGTCGCGATCGCCAGGGCGACGCACTGGGCGAGCAAGCTGATCCTGCTCGACGAGCCGACGGCCGCCCTTGGCGTCGCTGAGACCGCCAAGGTGGAAGAAATCGTTCTGTCGCTGAAGCAGCGCAATGTCGGCATCCTGATCATCAGCCACAGCCTCGACCAGGTGTTCAAGCTGTCGGACCGCATCTGCGTCTTGAGGCGCGGCAAGCAGATCGGCGTGCGCGAGACGAAGAAGACCGACAAGAACGAGATCATCGCCATGATCACCGGCCTGCAGCAGCAATAGCGGCGTAGCGCTTGGGCGGCCTTAGGCAACGAGATTGCGGCTGGCCGCTGGCGTGGCCGGCTTCCCGAAATTGGCTTCGAGCCAGGCAATGGCGCTCGCGACATCTTCGATGGCGAAGCGCGCCGCGGTCTCGCCTTGCGGCTTGACGCGGATCGAGATCCCACCCGCGGCGTTGACCGTGTCGAAGCCGTTCTCGTCGGACGTATCGTCGCCGAGGAACACCGGACGCCTGCCGGTGAACGGATCGAGCTGCATGAAGCGCCGGATCGCGGCGCCCTTGGCCGCTTCGAGCGGCATCAGCTCGACGCCGGCATTGCCGGCGATCACGCGGTAGCCTTGCGGCAAGCGCGCAAGCGCTGCCTCGACCAATTCCGTCGCCCGCGCCAGAAGCTGCGGGGCGGCTCTCGTGTGGATGGCGAGCACCGGCCCCTTGCGCTCGACATAGACGGCCTTGCTTGCCAGCTCGAGTTCGATCTCGTCGGCGAGCGCCGTCATATCCGCCGGCTCGTCGGCGGCTTCGATCTTTCCGTCCGGCGCGAGCCTGTGTTCCAGCCCGTAGAGGCCGGCGATTCGCAGTTTCAACGGGTCGAACAGATGGTCGACGGCTGCTATCGAGCGCCCTGTGATGAAGGCGAGCGCACCGTCGAGCCGCCGCTCTATCATCGCCAGGAGAATGCGCAACTCCTCGCTGACCGAGACGGCGTCGGGATGCGCCGCATGCTCCAGCAAGGTGCCGTCGATATCGAGGAAAAGCGCCCACCGGCCTTCGGGCAGCGGCGGGGTAAAGTCTGCTTGAATGGTCATCGGAATCCGACTGCCTGTTTGCGTTCGAACATGGAGACGACATTGTCCCCGGTTGGGCCGGTCGGCCGGTCGTATAAGGCGGTGACCCGGTCGAGGTCGCCACGCTTTCTCAGCCGCGCCGCGTCGAGCAGCATGCTGCCGGCCCAGCGGTAGACATTGTTGTCGCGCACGATGTCGCGCATGCGCCGCATGCGCTCGTGCTGCTCGTCCGTTCCCATGGTCAGCGCCTGCAGCATCGTCTCGCTCATCATCGCCGCGTCGTAAGGATTGACGATCAGCGCCTCCAGCAATTCGCGCGAGGCGCCGGCGAAGGTGCTGAGCAGCAGCACGCCCTGCTCGTCGTCGCGCGACGCCACGAACTCCTTGGCGACGAGATTCATGCCGTCATGCAGACTGGTGACGAGGCAGATATCGGCGGCGCGATAAAGCTCATAGACCGAGGCTTGCGCATGGTGCTCGGCCACCATGACGACCGGCTGATAGGATTTGCTGCCGTAGCGCTGGTTGAGCTCGTCGGCATAGCGCAGGCATTCGTCGTGAAGCTGCTTGTAGGCAGGCAGCGTGCCCCGGCTTGGTGCAGCGATCTGCAGGAATACCACGTTGCCGACCGTTTCTGGATGACGGATGAACAGTTCCTCAAGCGCATGGAAGCGATCGAGGATGCCTTTGGTGTAATCGAGACGCTCGACGCCGACGCAGAGCTTGGCGCCCGCTGGAATTCTGAACCGCTTGCGCACGCGCGCCCTGCACTCCTCGACGCTCGGAAGGGTTTTCAGCAGCTCGACCGGCCACTCGATCGAGATCGGATAGGAATGCACCAGCGTCACCTGGCCGCCATAGGAAATGGCAGCGTCGGCTCGCTCGATCCGGCTTTCCATGAAACGGTCGACGCTTTCGGTGAAGTTGTTGGCGTGGAACTGGGTGTGGAAGCCCACGATCGAGCTGCCGAGCAGGCCGTCGAGGATGCGCTCGCGCCACGGGCAGATGCTGAACACTTCCGAGTTCGGCCACGGTATGTGCCAGAAGGTAATGACGATCGCCTCCGGCAGGCGCTCGCGGATCATGCGCGGCAGAAGCGCGAAGTGATAGTCCTGGACCAGCACGATCGGCCGCTCGTTGCGCGCCTCGGCAACCACCGTCTCGGCGAATTTGCGGTTGACGGCCTCATAGGCCTCCCAGTCCGATTCGCGGAAGATCGGACGCGTGAACGCGATGTGGCAGAGCGGCCACAGCCCCTCATTGGCGAAGCCAAGATAATAGCCTTGATATTCGTCGTCGCTCAGCCAGACGCGGCGCAGCGTGTAGGAAGGATTGCCGGGCGGCACTTGCATACGGTCGTTCCTGTCCACCACCGTCCGGTCCGCGCTGCCGCCGCCATAGGCGATCCAGGTGCCGGCGCAAGCGCGCGTGATCGGTTCCAGCGCCGAGACCAGCCCGCTCGCCGGCACGACAAGCTCGACGTCGCCGTCCCTGGTTTCGTTGTGGATATAAGGCTCGCGATTGGAGACGATGATGACCTGCGCATCCGGCAACTCATCCGCGAGGATCTTGCGCAACGTCTCCGGCGACCATGTGACCAGCGCCGCGTCGACCGATTGCCCGTTCTTCTCGAACTCGCGCAGCACCTTGCGCGCGGCCTCGGTAGCAAAGTCGTCGCCGGAAGCCGACGAAGCCGCGGCCCTCGGGTGATTGCGGCGGTATCGGGATATCGAAATGAAAATCGCGAATGCGGAAAGTCCAAGGCTTGCGAGAATGAGGACCAGTAACAGAACGCTATATTGTGTCATTGAAATGCCAGGCTGCCTCCGGCTGTCCGCTCTTTTGTTTTCGTTCTTGCCGGCTGCGGACGGCAGACCGGTCCAGCTGTGCAACGCACGAACCGGCCAGGGGTTCCGACATTTTTCGATTGTTGAACGCGGGCTTGCGACGCCTTCTTCTAAGTCCGCACGATAAGCGGCACCTGGCCTTCATGACGATCGGAAAGGAAGGCGGCGACACGGTCGCCTACCCGCTGGAAGGTCAAGTCGACGACCTTGTCCCCGACGCTCAGATGCCGGAGCATGAGAGTGTCGATACCGATCGGCAGCCTTGGGCGCGTGACATGCAATTCGCCTTCCCAGCCATCGATTTCCAGGCCCAGACAGGCCTGCATCAGCATGAAGGTGGAGCCTGCCGACCAGGCCTGCGGCAGGCAGGCCACCGGATAGGCGATTGGCGCTTCGCCCGGCGCCCGGGCGAAGCCGCAGAACAATTCAGGCAGCCGCATATTGAAATGCACGGCCGATTCGAAAGTACCGCTCATCAGCCGCACCACGCTGTCGCGTTCGCCGTAGCGCGCGAGGCCCACGCCGCAAAGCGCGGTATCGTGCGGCCAGATCGAGCCGTTGTGGTAGGACATCGGGTTGAAGAACACCGCATCGTCGGCGAGCGTCCGCAGTCCCCAGCCGGAATGGAAGGCGGCCGACAGCAACTGGTCGGCGACCAGCCTGGCGCGCTCGGGCTGCGGCAGCCCGACGAAAAGCAGGTGCCCGGCATTTGTCGTTCGAACCTTGCAGGGCTGGCCTTCGCCATCGATGGCCAAGGCGTAGAAATTCAGGTCGTCCAGCCAGAAATCGCGTTCCACGGCGACCCGCATTTCCTCGGCGCGGTTTTCCCAGTGCTCGGCATCCGCGAATTCGCCGCGGCGGCGCGCGAGCGCCGCCAGGCCGCGGAAGGCGGCAAAGACATAGCCTTGCACCTCGACCAGTGCGATCGGCCCCTTGGGGATGCGGCCGTCGGCGTGGAAGACCGAATCGAAGCTGTCCTTCCACCCCTGGTTGGCGAGGCCGGACTCGGCGGCGCGCTGGTAGGTGACGAAGCCGGTGGCGCGGCTCGCCTCCTCCGTCCATTCGGCGGCGGCCTTCAGCGAGGGCCAAAGCTTGTCGATGAAGGCCATGTCGCCGGTGCGGTCGGCATAGGCGGAAGCCAGATGGATATAGAGCGGCGTGGTATCGACACCGCCGTAGTAGCGACCGAAGGGAAGCTCGCGCAGCGCCGCCATCTCGCCCTTGCGTGTCTCATGCATGATCTTGCCGGGCTGGGAATCGCTGAAGGGCGAAGTCTCCGTCGCCTGGTGCTCGGCCAGAAAAGCCAGCACGCCGCGCGCCAGTCCGGGATTGAGCCAAAGCATCTGCAGGCTCGAGATCACGCCGTCGCGGCCGAACGCGGTAGAAAACCACGGGATGCCGGCATAGGGATAAGGCCCGGTCGAAAGCTCGGTGGTAAGCAGCGCCACATCGGCACGGGCGCGCTCGACCCAATCGTTGAACACGCGCCCCGAGCTGTGCACCGTGGCGCCGTGCCTGCGCTTGGCGCGCATGCCGAACCGCGCGCGCGCCGCCGCGGCGCGGAAGCGGTCGCGATCGGGCGCGTCGGCGACCGCAGGGCCGACCTCGACGTAAAGCACCTTTTGACTGCGCTTGGTCACGGCGATGAGGAAATCGGCGCGATTGTCGCTCAACTGGTCTGGCGCCTGCGAAAAGGAGATTGCCGAAAGTCGCGGCAGACCGTCCAGGCCATCATAGCCGAGCAGGACCGAGGTCTTGTCGGTCTTGGCGATATGCGTGGTGCCCCGCTTCACCCGGGTGGAGCCGCGCACCTCGAACATGTCGCGAAAGTCGGCGGCGAAATGCAGCGAGGCGGTGATGGTGGAATGCTCGCGGCTGTAGTTGGAAAGCGTGATGCGCTCGAACAGCCTGTCCTGCCAGATCAGCCTGACGCGCTCGATATGGATCGCGCCCTGCGGCATATCGCGGCCGGCAGCGCTTTGAATAGGCAGGTTGGTCAGGTTGGACGTGAACAGCACATTGTCCTGGCTGAGCGATGCGCCGAGCAGCGACATCGGCCTGCCGCCGATGGTCAGCCGGAATTCCGACAGCACGCGCGTGTCATCGCGGAAGAAGCCGTCGCCGGCGCCCCTGATGTCGCCATAGGCGTCGGCGACGGCGAAGCAGTCGCCCTGCTTGAGAGCAAAAAGCCGGTGCGGTTCTCGCGGCGCCGTCTCGTCGAGCGAGGAAAGGGCCACGGCAGGATCGAGCTTGCGCTCGTCGAGCTTCGTCATTCGTCACCTCTTTCGGTTGCCCCACCCTAGAGCATGATGCCGAAAAGTGTGAAGCGGTTTTCGGACGACATCATGCTCTATCTCTTTGATTTAGAGCCGGATTCAGACTTCAGGTCGAACAGACCTGAAATCATCCAAGGTCAGGAGGCCTTGGCCTCCGGCATGCCGGTCAGACGCATATAGGCAGAAAGGTAGTCGCGCGCCATTCTTGTCGCCGAGAACCTTTTCTCGAAGACTGCCCTCACCTGCCGCCGGTCGAGTTCGAGAAGCGCGGGCATCGATGCGACCGCATCCTCGACATTGTCCACGACGAAGCCGGTGACGCCATTGTCGACGATCTCCGGCAGGGCGCCGTTGTTCCAGGCGATCACCGGTGTGCCGCAGGCCATGGCCTCGATCGCGACGAGGCCGAACGGTTCCGGCCAGTCGATTGGGAACAGCAGGCCTGTCGCGTTGCCCAGGAATTCGGCCTTCTCGTCTTCCGTGATCTCGCCGACATAGTCGATGCGGTCGCCATCGATGAGCGCCTCGATGTTGTCGCGGAAATAAGCGCGGTCGTCGTCGCCGATCTTGGCCGCCAGCTTCAACTTCAACCCGGACCGCCGCGCGATCTCGATGGCGCGATCCGGCCGCTTGTCGCGGGACAGGCGTCCGAGGAAGGCCAGATACGGCTCTTCCGCTTGCGGCTGATAAGTCGGCTGATAGGCATCGAGCGGCAATCCGTGATGGATCGTGGCGAGCCAATTCGCATCGGGCAAACCGCGCTTCTGGCTCTGCGAAATCGAGATCATCGGGAAACGCGGAAAACGTTGGTACGCCGGCGCCAGGTCGACATAGTCGAGCCGGCCATGCGGCGTCGTCACCGTGCGACCCGCGATCTCCTCGAAAAACGGAAAATGCAGGAAGTGGCTGAGATGGAAATGGATGACGTCGAACTCGCCGGCGCGCTCGCGCACATCGGCGAGCATCGCCAGATGCGCGGCGATTTCCGATTTCTTCGGCCGCGGATCGAGGCGGATCGCCTGGTCGCGACCTGGCACCAGTCGGGCCGATGTCTCGCTGTCGCCGCTCGCGAACAGCGTGACGTCATGCCCGAGCTCGACGAGTGCTTCGGTGATGTAGAAGACGATCCGCTCGGTGCCGCCATAAAGTTTCGGCGGCACGGATTCGTAGAGCGGCGCGACATGGGCTATGCGCATCGGGTCCCTCGACTGCTGACGCGAAGCAAAATGCGTCAGCCGCGAGATCGTTCCTGCCCAATTGGTCGCGGGTCAAAGCAATTCCAGGAAAAGTGCGAAGGGTTTTCCGTCCGGAATTGCGTAAAACAATCTTGGCTCAAGACCTACGACCACGCCGCGCCAGCATGTTCACCACCACCAAATTCCGATATTTCGGCTGCGAGCCTGCGGGCTGGCCCAGGCTTTTGGCCAGTTGCTGGTCGTCGATATAATTAAATCAACTTGATTTTCTAAAGTAGCAATCTACAGTTCCGTGACTGGTAACGACCGCATGACCCTCAAAAAAGCCATCTCCGGCACAAATCTCGAGCAGGCGAAATCGCACAATCGGCGCGTTGTGATCGAAGCGATCCGCGTCAACGGCGCGCTGTCACGGGCCGCGATCGCGAGGCTGACGGCGCTGTCGTCGCAGACCATCTCCAACATCGTCGAGGAATTGGAAGCGGCCGGGCTGCTGCGTCCTGAAGCAACGCTGAAAGGCGCGCGCGGCCAGCCTGCCGTTCCCTACTCCATCAACCCGGATGGCGGTTATTCGATCGGCCTGCAGCTCGACCACCAGCTAGCCGTTGGCGTCGTCACAGATCTTTCCGGCGCCGTCCGCGCGCGCATCGAGAGACATGTCGACCGGCCGACTCCCACTGAGGCCATGCCCCTGCTTGCCGCGATCTCAAGCGACCTGATCGCAACCTGCCGACTGGACCGGACAAGACTGCTTGGCGCCGGCATGGCGATGCCCGGGCCGTTCGGCGTCGAAGGCATGACTTCGGTCGGCCCGACGGCCCTTCCCGGCTGGCACGACTTTCCGGTCGCCGACGAGCTGGAACGGCTCACAGGCATCACCGTCACCGTCGAGAACGACGCCACGGCTGCGGCCATCGGCGAGCGGCTTTATGGCGTTGCACGCAAGCTCGGCAGCTTTGTCTATCTCTTCATCGGGACGGGCCTCGGCGCCGGCCTTTTCCTCGACGGTCATCTCTACAAGGGCTCTCGACACAATGCCGGCGAGATCGGCCACATCATCGTCAAGCCAGGCGGCCTGCCCTGCGATTGCGGCAAGCGCGGCTGCCTCGAGCGCTACGTCTCGCTGCGCGCTGCCTATGACAAGCTCGACCTGCCGGATCCCGACCATGCTTCTCCCGACCTGCTGGAAGAGCTTTTGGCAAAGGGCGACAGCCGGTTCGAAGCCTGGCTCGCCGAGGCGGTCGATCCGCTGCGGCAGGCGATCGATATCCTGGAAATGGCGCTCGATCCCGAGACCGTCGTGCTCGGCGGCTTCATGCCGCTGCCTGTGATCGAGGCGCTGGCCGGCCGGCTCGAACCGCTCCATCTCTCGGTGAGCTCGACCAGAGCCCGCGTCGCGCCACGCGTCGTGGTGGGCGCCGCGGGAAAGGACACGTCCGTCCTCGGCGCCGCGGCCTTGCCGATCTTTTCGGAAACCAATCCGCAGTTCGACGTGCTGCAGAAGCCGGTGGGCTAAAGGCAATTCCAAGAAAAGTGTGACGCGGTCAGGCTCGGCGGCTTCGCCGTAGCCTTCCGTCCGGAATTGCGTCGAAACAAGGCGCTATCGCGTCTGGCGTCCGGTCAGCCGCTCCAGCCCGAGCAGCAGCAACAGCGTCACGGCGACGAGCACCATGGTCAGCGCCGCGCCCGCGAAGACGTCGCCGCGATCGGTCAGGCTGAAGATCGATACCGGCAGCGTCACCCAGCCCGGCGGATAAACCATCACCGTCGCGCCGAGCTCGCCCATCGACAGCGCGAAGCTCAAGCCGAAGGCGGCGACCAGGTAAGGCGTGAGCAATGGCAGCGTGACATGCCAGAGTCGGTACGCAGGACGCGCCCCGAGGCTCGACGCCACTTGCTCGAAGTCCGGCGAAAGCCGCGCCAGCCCGGCCGAGACATTGCCGAAGGTGAAGGCCGAGATCAGCACGAAATGCGCGACCATGACGATGGCGATCGTACCGTTGAGCAGCAGCGGCGGATGGCTGAAGGCAACCAGCAAGCCGAGACCCACGGACACCGAAGGCACCGCGCTTGGGATGAAGAACAAAAGCCCGAGCACTCTCGCCAGCGTGGCGTCCTGGACACGCAGCGCGAGCGCCGCCCAGGTGCCGCTGACCAGGGCCAGCGCGCTGGCAAGACAGCCGGTGATCAGACTGGCCTGCACCGCTTTCCACGCGGCGCCCTGCATGACATCGCTGTAGTGCTCGACCGTCAGTCCGCTCGGCAGCACGCCGTTCCACTGGTCGGCCAGGCTGGAGAGCAGGATGACGGCGAGCGGAGCCAGGAACAAGACGCCGAACAACAGCGCGAAGACTGTCCAGATCAGCATGCGACCGGGGCGCGACCAGACCAGCATCTTTATGCTCCCAGCCGGCCGGCGGCGAACCGGTAGAGGCCGAACAGCCCGAGCGACAGCGCGATGTTGATGACGGCGATGATGCAGGCGACCTGATAGGCCGATTCCTGGATGGCCTTGCTGTAGATGAGCAGCGGCAAAGTGATGACGCCCTTGGCGCCGATGAACAGCACGATGCCGAATTCGTTGACCGTCAACAAAAGGCAGAGGCTGCCGCCGGCAATCAGCGCCGGAACGGCGGCGGGCAGAATGACCTGGCGAACGATGCGGAACGGCCGCGCGCCAAGCACGCTCGCCGCTTCGATCTGGCCGCGATCGACCAGCGAAAACGCGGCGAGCAGCGGACGCAGCACGAAGGGCGAGTAGACGGTGACCTCGGCCAGGACCACGCCCCAGGTCGAGTAGAGGAAGTTGACGGGCGACGCCTGCAGCGAGAACACTTCCATCAGCCCGGCGTTGAGCATACCGGCCGAGCCGTAGAGGAAGGTGAAGGCAAGCGTCACCAGGAAGGTCGGCAAGGCGATGAAGGTGTCGATCAGCCGGGCGATCACGCCGCTGCCGGGAAACGGCACGAAGGCGAGGATCAGTCCCAACACCAGCCCGACGATAAGGCATCCGGCGGTCGCGGCGACCGAAATGGTGATGGTGTTGATGAGCGCGTTGAGGAAGAAGCGCGCATGCAGCACACGCACGAATTCGGCGACATTGGCCATGCCGCTGTCGTCGGTAAAAGCCTGCTGGACGATCAGCACCAACGGATAGAAGAACAGCAGCGCCAGCAGCGCCGCCGGCGGCACGATCCAGAGCCGGCCGGGCACCTTTCTGGTTATCTGCGCGGGAAGGACGGCCGCGTCAGCCACGGACGTCTTCCGGAACGAGCGAGGTGTCGCCGGGCGTGAAGAACAGCGGCATCGCCGAGCCGCGCTCCGGCAGGCTCACCGGCAGCCTGGTCGCCGAGACGCGCACCGGCGTGCCGTCGACATCGAGCACCAGATGGGTGAGTTCGCCCTGCCAGTGCACTTCCTTCAGCGTGCCGACGATCCGGTTGGTGTGTTCCTCGTCGCCGGTGAGGCTCAGATGCTGCGGCCTGATGCAGAGCAAGGTCTTGTCGCCGGGCTTCTCGCTGCGTCCCGCGCCAGCAAGCAAGACATCGCCGAGCTTCGCCTTGGCCAGTCCCTTCGGCCCGGCGCCTTCCGCGACGGTCACCGGCAAAAGATTCGCGCGGCCGAGGAACTCGGCCGTGAAGCGGTTCGGCGGTCGGCGGTAAAGCTCCCCCGTCGGCCCGTGCGAGGACACCCGGCCGTCGCGCATGATGGCGATCTTGTCGGCAAGCGTCAGCGCTTCGGTCTGGTCGTGGGTGACATAGAGGATCGTCAGCCCAGGCAGGTCGCGATGCAGCTTGGCGATCTCCTCGACCATGTTGCGCCTGATCTGCGCGTCGAGCGCCGAAAGCGGCTCGTCGAGCAGGAGCACGCGCGGCCTGACCGCAAGCGCCCGCGCGATGGCGACACGCTGCTGCTGGCCGCCGGAAAGCTCGCGCGGATAGCGTTTGGAAAAGCCCGACATGCCGACGGTCGCAAGCGAGTCCTTGACGCGCTCGGCAACCAGCGCCTTGTCGGCGCCTTGAGCTCTCAGACCAAAGGCGACGTTGTCTTCGACCCGCATATGCGGAAACAACGCGTAGTTCTGCACCACCATGCCGAGTCCGCGCTCATAGGGCGGAAGATCGGTCACGTCGGTGGCGCCGATGCGGATGCGGCCGCTGGCCGGCCGGACGAAGCCGGCGACGGCCCGGAGCGCCGTCGTCTTGCCGGAGCCGGAGGGCCCGATCATCGCCAGGATCTCGCCAGGCGCGATGTCGAGCGTCAGCGGATGCAGCACGACATGCCCGCCATAGGCGACACTGACCTTGTCGAAGTGGACATTGGAGCCGGCGCCGCGAATTTTCGCGGCGTCGACGTCCATGACATTGCTTCCCGTGAAAGCGGGCACCGACATGGCTGCTCCTCCGGATTTGCCCACCAGGAGATCAACTTCCCGTCGCTTCGTTCCACTTCTTGACATAGTCGGGCAGCTTGGTAAGCGCATCGTCCCAGTTCGGCACCCAGATGGTCACGCCCTTCATCGCCTCCTGCGCCTTGGCAAAATTGGTGTCGTCCGGTTTCACGTCCTTGCGGGCCGGCATGCCGAGCGCGACCGAGCTTACCGTCGACTGCGCTTCCTTGGACAGCAGGAACTCGATCAGCTTCTTGCCGTTGTCGCTGTTGGGCGCGCCGGTGACCAGGCCGATTTCATAGGGCAGCGCGAAGGTGGAGCGGGTGCCGTCCGGACCCGCGGGCCAGAACACCTTGATGTTCGGATTGTCGGCCATCTGCGACATGTTCATCTGCAGGTCGCCATTGGCCACATGCAGCTCGCCCTTGTTGACCAACGCGGTCAGCTTGCCGGTCGAGGCGGACGGGCCGACATTGTTGTCCTGCAGCTTCTTCATGAATTCGAAGCCGGCGTCCTCGCCGCCGAAGGCGTGGATGATCTCAAGCATGACAGCGGTGCCGTCGCCGGCCTGGCCGGGCGTCGAATACTGGATCTTGCCCTTGAATTTCGGATCGAGCAGGTCGTTGTAGCTCTTCGGCGCTTCCGACAGCACGGCGCTGTTGTAGATGAAGTTCATGTAGTTGTTGACCAGCGGCCGGTACTTGTCGGTGCCGCCATCGATCTGGTCGGAGCCTTCGGGCTTGAAATCCTGCAGCAAGCCGTCGGCTGCGGCACGCTGGATGAAGGGCGGCAGCGTGACGAGAACGTCGGCCTGCGGGTTCGACTTCTCCTTGGCCACGCGTTCGACGACGCCGCCCGAACCGCCCTCGATATACTGCACGGTGATGCCGGTGGCCTTGGTGAACGCGGCGAATTCGGTCTCGTACCAGCTGCCATTGCCGTCATGCAGGCCATCGGCCGAGTAGATGGTGACGACGCCGTCGGCGAAGGCCGGCGCGACGAGCGCCGACGAGCCCAACAGTGCCGCGGTAAAGGCCAGAGCTACGGTGAGATTTCGCGATTTCATGGTCAGTTCCCCTTTGATTGAAAGGCACAATCTGCGACGCACTCGTGATGGCATTGGTCGGCCCGCCAAGGGCTCAGTAGCGCTGGTGCATGTCGTCGTTGTGTCAACTTTGAGGGTCGCCGATCGATAAGTAAAATCTATTTATTTTATGACAGGCAAGTCTCTGCTGATATTTGTCACGGAACTGTCGCATGGCCGTTGCAGGCGTGTTCTCCTGCACTCCTGGTTGCGATACCTCACGGAAATGACGGATTCTTCAGCGAAATTCGACGCCCGTCGTTTGCGCGCGCAAGCGCGGGTCGTGCGAGCGGATCGTTACCGGCCGACCTTCGAGCAGCTCGAAACAGCGGGCCAAAGTGTCATCCTCAAGCCGGCGCATCGCCTCATGCGTGAAGAAGGTGAGGTGCGGAAACAGGATCACATTGTCGCGATCGAAAAGCGCGCTCATCAGATGACCGGACCTGGCCAGCGGCTCCAGCGAGTAGACGTCGAGCCCGGTTCCGGCGATGCGTCCGGCAACGATCGCTTCGACAAGCGCTGCCTCGTCGATCAGCGCCCCGCGCGAGACGTTGATGAGGATGGCCGAAGGCTTCATACAGGCTAGTTCTCGGCCGCCGATCAGGCCGCGTGTCTGCTCGTTCAGGACGCAGTGGATCGACACGAAATCGCAGGCGCCGAGCATGGCATGCAAATCGTCGATCTTCTCGATCCCTGCATCTTGCATCGTCGCAGCGTCGATGCCCGGATCGTATCCGAGCACCCGCGCCCGAAACCCCTGCCCCGCCATGCGGGCCATGCTGCGACCGATCTTGCCGCAGCCCACCAGGCCAAGCGTCGATCCGGAGATGTCCCGTCCGAGCCAGCGCTGCTCGGGCCAGATCCAGCCGTCGCGCGAGACAGCGGCCGTAATCGCCGGCAGCCGTTTCGCCAGCGCGATCATCAACGCGAAGGCGCCCTCGGCCACCGTCTCCTCGGCATATTCGGGAACATTGACGACCGGAATGCCGCGCCGCGTCGCCGCCTGGATATCGATGGCGTCGATGCCGACGCCGTATTTGACGATGCCCTTGAGTCTGGGCGCCGCCTCGATGACCCGCGCGGTGATCGGCGTGTAGCACATCAGGATAAGGTCGACGTCGGCGACCGCCGCCATCAGCTCGGCTTCCGGAATTCCGTCCGGCAACGTCACCAGCTCGACACCGCGCGCCATCAGGCCCGCGTCGATCCCCGGGCATTCGAGCTCCCTGTCGGTGCGGACAGCCTTCATCGGGTTCACGCCGCCAGCACGGCGGCCTCGACGATGTCGAGCGCCTGGTCGAGATCAGCGCGCGCAATCACCAGCGGCGGCGACAGCGTCAGCACATTGCCCTGGCTGATCTTGAAGCTCAGCCCCTGGTCGAGGCAGCGATAATAGATCCGCTCGGCAAGAGCCCGCGCCGGGGCACGGCTTGCCTTGTCCTCGACCATCTCGACGCCGAACATCAGCCCCCTGCCCCTGACGTCGCCGACGAATGGCGAGCGCCGCATGAGGTCGCTCATACGCGCCAGCGCATGGGCGCCAAGTTCGGCCGAGCGCTCGACCAGGCCTTCCTCGCGGACAATGGCGATGGTGGTCAGCGCGGCGCGCGCCGTCACCGGGTTCTTCTCATGCGTATAGTGGCCGATCGCATAGTCGCCGGCGACGTCGAGATCGCGCCGCGCGATCACCGAGGCGATCGGCAGGATGCCGCCGCCGAGCGACTTGCCGAGCACGATGATGTCGGGCGTCACGCCGTCATGCTCGGAGGCGAAGAATTTTCCGGTCTTGCCGAGGCCGGTCGGGATTTCGTCGAAGATCAACAGCGTGCCGTGCCGGTTGCAGGCCTCGCGCACTGCCTTCCAGAAGCCAGGCGCCGGCACCAGCGGCGTCGCGCGCATCGGCTCGGCGATGAAGGCGGCGAAATCGCCCTCGCGCCCCAGCACGTAAGCGATCATGCTGGCGCACGCGCGCGCCGAGTCCTCCAGCGAATTGGTGCCGTACGGGCAATTATTGGGCGCCCAGGGCGCAACATGCTCGGCGCCGGGCAAAAGCGGCCCGGCGATGCCGGAGCGGAAGGTCGCCTCGCCGCCGACGCTGGAAGCGCCGAAACCAGCGCCATGAAACGCGTCCCAGAACGACAGCGTCTTGAACCGGCCGGTGGCGGCGCGCGCCAGCTTCAGCGAGACCTCGATCGCGTCGGAGCCGCCCGTCGTGAACAGCACCTTGCCGAGGTCCCCCGGCGCCAGCTTGCCGAGCGTCTCGGCAAGCTCGACCGCCGGCTCGCAAGTGAAGCGGCGCGGAGAGAACGGCAATTCATCCATCTGCTTGGCGATCGCTTCCTTGAGTCGCGGATGGCCGTAGCCGATATGGTGGACGCTGTTGCCGTGGAAATCCATGTAACGGCGTCCGGCCGTGTCCTCGATCCAGATGCCTTCCGCCTTGGCGATGGCCGAGACGCAGGGGCTGGAAAGACTCTGGTGCAGGAAGGCGTCGGCGTCGCGACGCAAAAGCTCCTGCGAAGGCGCGTGGCTCTGCCTCGCGCTCCATTCCTGTCGGGCGGCGGCCTTGTTGGATTCGCCTTCGGTATGGATGAGCGTCATTGGCCGAACAACTCCGTTATGGTCTCCTCGCCAAGCCCGAAGCCGGTGCTGGCGCCGGTGCCGCTGGTAACGATCACCAGCCGCACGTCTTCATGCGGGGTGTCGCGCAGCACGGCATTCTTCGCTGAAGCGTAATATCCCGTCCAGCGCGCAAGCACGTTCGGCACCGTGCCGAACAATGTCTTGAATTCATCGAGGATCAATTGGTCGACGGCTTCCGATCCGAACGGATCGAGCGTGAGCCCGTAATGATGGGAGTCGCCGACGACCAGCGAACCGTCCGCGCTCTGCACGACGATCAGGTGAACGCCGTTGGCCAGCGCGGCTCCGCGCTGCTCGCCCAGCTTGCTTCGCAACACGGCGGCCTCAGGAAGGCCGGCGAAACCGCCATAGCGCAACAGGCTGAGATCGGACATCAGCGCCGACTGGAGCCGGAAACCGGGGGCGGCCAGCCGCAGCATCTGGAGCTTGCAGCGCTGCACGCCGTGCTTGCCGATCAGTTCCGGATAAAGCGAGCTGAAATCGTCGCCGGGACAGACGACGACCTTTTGCGCATGGACACGTCCCGCGCTGGTTTCCACGAAGGGCGGCGCGATCTCGGTCACCGACACGCCGGTGCGGAACACGACGCGGAACTTCTCAGCCAGGAACGACGCCAGCCGCGGCAGCACCTCGCGTGACTCCACGCGCAACTCGAACGGGCTGTAGAGCCCGCCGATGATTGCTTTCTCGTCAAGGCCGGCCTGCTGCGCGACCACTTGTCGAGCGGTCAGAAGCCCGCACGCGCTGCCATGCTCGCCAGACTTGAACGTCTCCAGCAGGGCCAGTGCTTCCGGCCGCTGCGCCACGATCAGCTTGCCGCGGTGCAGGATCTCAATGCCCGCCTCATTCGACAGCTCGAGCCAGATCTCGCGGCTGCGTTCCGCCAGCCGGCGCGACGGGCCCGACTCCTGTCCCGTGACGACGACGAGGCCGAAATTGCGGATCGAGGCGCCATTCGCTTTCTGGTCGCGATCGATGACGATGACGCGCAAGCCGCGCCGCGCCGCCGCAACAGCATGAGCCAGCCCAAGAATGCCGGAGCCGACAACAGCAAGGTCGAAACTGTCCTTCACGGCACTTACCAAGGCAAGGAGAAGGTCTTGACGTTGGTGTAGCTCTTCATCGCCTCGATGACGCCTTCCTTGTAGCCGTTGCCCGAATCCTTGATGCCGCCGAACGGGCTCATCTCGATGCGGTATCCCGGCACTTCCCAGATGTTGACGGTGCCGACCTTGAGGCCGGTTATGTATTTCTGCATGCGGCGGAAGTCGTTGGTGCAGACGCCCGACGACAGGCCGAAGGCCGTGGAGTTCGACAACGCGATCAGCGCTTCGTCATCGTCCGGCGCGCGCACGATCGGCACGATCGGCCCAAAAGTTTCCTCCATCACCAGCTCGGACTGGTGCGGCACGCGGTCGACGACGATCGGCGGCAGCAGCGCGCCCTTGCGGCCTGGATTGTAGAGCACTTCGGCGCCTTGCTCGGCCGCCATGTGGACACGGCTTTCGAACAGCGCGGCAGCCTTCTCGTGCACCACCGTGCCGAGCTGCGTTGCCGGGTCGCGCGGATCGCCGAAGCGGATTGCCTTGGCACGCTCCAACACCATCGGCACGAAACGGTCGGCCATCTTTTCCTGCACCAGGATGCGCTTCACTGCCGTGCAGCGCTGGCCGGAATTCTTGGTGGCGCCCGCGACAGCCAGATCGGCGGCTTTCGCCAGATCCTCGTCCGAAAGATCGTTGAGGATGATCAGCGGATCGTTGCCGCCAAGCTCCAGCACCTGGCGCTTGTAGCCGGCCTTCGACGCGATCATCTTGCCGACCGGCACGCCGCCGGTGAAGGTGATGAGGTCGATATTGGGGTTGGCGATCATCTCGTCGCCGATATCGGCGGGCCAGCCGGTGACGACCGAAAGCATTTCGGGCGGCAGGCCGGCCTCGTAGAGGATGTCGGCCAGTATCAGCGCGGTGATCGGCGTCAGCTCGGTCGGCTTGACCACCACGCAATTGTTGGTGGCGATCGCCGGCGCCACCTTGTGCGACACCATGTTGAGCGGATGGTTGAACGGGGTGATCGCCGAGATCGCGTTGAGCGGCTCGCGGATGGTGAAGATCTTGCGCTGCTTGCCATGCGGGGTGAGATCGCAGGAAAATATCTGCCCGTCGTCCTGGATGGCCAACTGACCGCTGAGCGTAAAAACGTCGAACGCGCGACCGACCTCGTAGAGCGAATCCTGCTTGGAGATGCCGAGCTCCAGCGTGATGAGATCCGACAGCTCGTCCTTGCGGGCATTGAGCAGTTCGGCGGTCCTGAGCAGGATCTTCTGCCGCTCGTAGCGCGTCAGCTTCGGCTGGTAGGCAGCCGCGATCTCGAAGGCGCGCCTGGCATGCTCCGCCCCGCCCGCGGGCACCGTGCCGATGACGGTATCGTTCCAGGGGAAGCGCACTTCCAGCCTCTGCTCGGCGTCGACCTTCTCGCCGGCGATGCGCATCGGTTCGTGGCGGACTTTGATGGCGGGATCGAGTTGGGTCATGGGTTGGTTCCAGTCTTGGATATGTCGCGGGGTCGAACCCCCCACTCCGGCCCTTCGGGCCACCTCTCCCCGATCGACGGGGAGAGGAAATCTTGTGAAGTCAGCGCCCCGACGTTTGCAGGCTAAGCCGCAGACAGCCCTGGCGCCTTTCCTCTCCCCCGTCGATCGGGGGAGAGGTGCCGAGCGAAGCTCGGCGGAGTGGGGGTCGACCGCCACGCCCAACTCAACCCAGCGCAGCCGCCATCGTCGCGTAGTAGAAGGCGTCGAAGTTGCGCAGAACCGGCTCGTTCGGCAGGTCCGGCAGCACGCGGTTGACGATGAAGGGCACCTCCTGCTCGGTCAGCCCGCCATGCGAGCGCAACGGCTCGTCGAGCGCGGCCAGATTGTGCCGGTGTTCGGACGTGCCGATCGTCTTGTTCTCGCCCGAGATCAGGATGATGTCGCCCATGCGGTCCTCGGGCAGTTCGAAGCGGGCGCAGCCTTCCTCGCGGCCGAGCACCAGGATGATGTCCTCGACCTTACGCAGCTTTTCCATCACCGCCTCGCGGTCCGCGCCTTTGGGAAGGTAGGCAGTGGCGAAGGAGCCCAGCGCCCCATGATGCACGACATAGGGGTCGGTGATCGGCAGGATGACACGGGCGGCGTCCTTGCCCAGCCATTCGTCGAGAAGGTCTTGCACATAGACCACGTTGGGCGAGCCGTCGGCATGATGCTTGGGCTTCATGCCGTGGTCGGCGGTGACGACGATCGCCGCGCCCAGCGCATCCAGCTGCGCCAGATATTTGTCGAACATCTCGTAGAAGGCGTTGGCCTGCGGCACGCCTGGCGCGTATTTGTGCTGCACGTAGTCGGTGGTGGTGAGATACATCACGTCCGGCCGGAACTCCTTCAGGAGTTGCACGCCGGCGGCGAAGACGAATTCCGAAAGCTCCGCGGAATAGACCTCGGGCACGGGCAGGCCGAAATGCTTCGACGCATTGTCGATGCCGTGCTCGGCTTTCGTCGTGGTGTCGGACCTCTCGGCTGAGAAGCACATCGCCCGGCCGTCGTCGAACTTCAGTCCCTTGCCGAGCAGCGCCCTGAGCTTGTCCTTGGCCGTCACCACCGCCACCTTGGCGCCTGCATCGTAGAAGGCCTGGAACACCGTCGGCGCGCGCAGGAACTTCGGGTCGTTCATCATCACCTCCTCGCCCGTCTCCGGGTTGTAGAGGTAGTTGCCGCAGATGCCGTGCACCGCTGGCGGCCGGCCGGTGGCGATCGACAGATTGTTGGGGTTGGTGAAGCTCGGGATCACCGAATGGGCAAAACGCACCGTGCCCTTCTTCTTGATCCTTTCCAGCGCCGGCATCAGCCCGGCATGAATAGCCTCGTCGAGATAGGCCGGCTCGCAGCCGTCAAGGCAAATGGCGATAGCCGGCACGCGCGGCCAGGGATAGGAACGGCCGTTCGCCGCGACGTTGACGGGAGACATCTGGTTCATCTCAAGGACCTTTCAGGCGGCGAGCTTGGCGCGCTCGGCGATTGCGGCAGGTGACGGTGCGGCGGTGTCGACGCCCATTTCGTTCAGCGATTGCGCGGCTGCTTCGACCACACGGCGCATGACATGCTGGTCCATCTGGCCGATGCAGCCGATGCGGAAGGAGTCCACCACCGTGAGCTTGCCCGGATAGATGATGAAGCCCTTATCCTTCATCAGTTCGTAGAACCTTTCGAAGGCGAAGTTCGGATGCGCAGGGTTGAAGAAGGTGACGATGATCGGC
This sequence comes from Mesorhizobium sp. B3-1-7, assembly GCF_006439385.1. NCBI lineage: Bacteria > Pseudomonadati > Pseudomonadota > Alphaproteobacteria > Hyphomicrobiales > Phyllobacteriaceae > Mesorhizobium > Mesorhizobium sp. B3-1-7. The sequence continues at coordinate 62,633 of NZ_VFTL01000012.1, read as the reverse complement.
GACAGCCAGCGATCCTTGAGCAACGTCTCGAAACCGAGGGCGCGCATGCCGGCCACCATGACGTCGCGGTTCAGCGTATAGCGCGCGCCCCGGCCGGCGACGCCGCCTTCCGCTTCGTGCAGGCGCAGCGCCTCGAGAAAGGCCGCGACGACATGGGTCGGCGGCGTGTAGCGCCACTGCCCGGTCTTGTTCATGTTCGCCCATTGCGCATGGATGTCGAGCGACAGCGAATGGCTGCGCCCCTTGGCTGCCTCCAGTTCGCTCTTGCGGGCGATGACGAAGCCGAAACCCGGCACGCCCTCGATGCATTTGTTGGCCGACGACACCATCGCTTCGTAGCGGATTTCATTGACGTCGAGCGGGATGGCGCCGAACGCGCTCATGGAATCGACCAGCAGCTTGCGGCCGCTGGCATAGACGGCCTCCGATATCTCGGCGATCGGGTTGAGGATGCCGGAACTGGTCTCGCAATGGATGGCGATGACATGGGTGATGGCGGGGTCGGCCTCGAGAGCCGCCGCGACCTCTTCGCCGCGCGGCGGCAGATAGTCGCCCTTGTCGATCAGCGTGTAGGCGCGGCCGATATACTGCATGGTTTGCGCCGCGCGCAGCCCGTAGGCGCCATTGGCCAAAACCAGCACCTTGCCATCCCTGGGAACGAACGAACCGAGCATGGCTTCGACGCAAAACGATCCGCTGCCCTGCATCGGCACGCAGTCGAACTCGTCACGGCTGTCGCCGGTGAGCGCCAGCAGGCGGCGGCGAAGCTCGGCGGTCATGGCGCGGAAATCGCCGTCCCAGGAGCCCCAGTCGCGCAGCATTGCCTGCTTCACCGCGTAAGCCGTGGTGAGCGGGCCGGGCGTCAGCAGATAAGGTTCGCCGAGTGCCGGCCCATCCAGCGGCTTGGCCGCCGCAAGTTTCATCTCAGCGAGCATGCTGCCCTCCCACTTCGATCCTGTCATCGGAATATGACAGTCATTCTCGGCGGGTAGGACATATTTGTAAAATCGTTATTTTGTATTGATGTATCGATCTGATTGATGATAACAGCCTGACGCTCAGGCGCCAATACGGGAACCACGCGGATGCGTTATGTCCAGCTCAGAGCATTTCATCAGGTGGCCATTTCCGGCGGCTTCTCGCGTGCGGCGGAGGCGCTTTTCCTGACCCAGCCGGCGATTTCGGACCAGGTGCGCAAGCTGGAGGAAGAATATGACGTGCTCCTGTTCAACCGGAACAAGAAGCAGGTCACGCTGACCACTCAGGGCCAGAGGCTGCTCGAGATCACCCACCGCATGTTCGAGACCGAGCAGCAGGCGCTCGAACTTTTGACCGAATCGCGCGCGTTGCGCTCCGGCACGTTGCGCATCGTTGCCGACGCGGCGCACCATCTGCTGCATATCCTTGGCGCCTTTCGCGCCCGCTACCCCGGCGTCCAGGTGTCCGTGCGCTCTGGCAACACGGAAACCGTGATCAGCAGCCTTTACAGGTATGAAGCCGATATCGGCGTTCTCGGCGAAATGCCGGCGGGACGCGATTTCGAGATGCTCAAACTCAACTCGACGCCGATCACCGCCTTCGTCTCCGCCGAACACCCGTTGTCGGACAGGAAATCGCTGACGCTCGGACAACTCGCGCGGGAACCGCTCGTGATGCGCGAGCGCGGTTCGAAAACGCGCAAGAAGCTGGAAGATCTCGCAGCGGCTTCGAATGTCGAGCTGAAGCCCGCCATCGAAGCGGAAGGCCGTGAGGCCGTGCGCGAGATCGTCGCCTCCGGAGCCGGCGTCGGTTTCGTCTCGGCGGCCGAGTTCGGCCACGACTCGCGGCTGGTGCCGATCACAATCGACGCGCCGGAGACGCTGATGGACGAAGCGCTGATCTGCCTGCGCGAGCGCAGCGGCGGCAAGCTCGTGCGCGCCTTCCTCGACATGGCCCGCTCGATGTCGGGGGATTGAGCCTAGTTCCTACGTGGATCCGGGCGCCGCGGCGGTGACCCGCCACACCGTGTTGCCGACATCGTCGGCAATCAGCAGGGCGCCGGATTTGTCGACGGCAACGCCGACCGGGCGGCCCCTCGCCTCGCCCTTGTCGTTGAGGAAGCCGGTGACGACGTCCTGCGCCATGCCGTTAGGATGCCCGCCGCTGAACGGCACGAAGACGACCTTGTAGCCGTTGAAGCGGGAGCGGTCCCAACTGCCATGCTCGCCGACAAAGGCACCGCCGCGATAGGATTGCGGCAGGTTGCTTGCGGTGTAGAAGGCAAGCCCGAGCGGCGCGACATGCGAGCTCAGCGCGTAGTCCGGTGGGATGGCCTTCGCCACCATGTCCGGCCGCTGCGGCATCACGCGCGGATCGACGTGCTGGCCGTAATAGCTGTATGGCCAGCCATAAAAGGCGCCGTCCTTCACCGACGTCATATAATCCGGCACGAGGTTGGGCCCGAGTTCGTCGCGCTCGTTGACCACCGTCCAAAGCGCCTTGCTTTCAGGTTCGAACGACAGCCCGTTGGGATTGCGCAGCCCGCTGGCGAAGATGCGGGAGCGGCCGGTGGCGCGGTCGACCTCCCAGATCGCGGCGCGGTCCTTCTCGGCCTGGATGCCGTTCTCGGTAATGTTGGAGTTCGAGCCGACGCCGACATAGAGCAGCGCACCGTCGGGACTCGCCACCAGGCTCTTCGTCCAGTGATGATCGATCGGCCCGCCCGGCAGTTGCGTCAGCACCTTGCCCGGCGCCGTGATCTTTGTGTCGCCCGGCTGATAGGGATAGCGCACGATCGCGTCCGTATTGGCGACATAAAGGTCGTTGCCGACCAGCGCCACGCCGAAGGGCGAGTTGAGATGGTCAAGGAACACGCCCTGGTAGTCCGGCTTGCCGTCGCCATTGGTGTCGCGCAACAGTGTGATGCGGTTGCTCGGCCCGGTGTCGCCGCCGGAAGTGACCCAGTTCTCGACCCAGCCCATGACGATGTCCTTGGGCCGCTTGACCGATGCTTCGGTCGGCGCCGTCGATTCCACCACCAATATGTCGCCATTTGGCAGCACGTAAAGCGAGCGCGGATGCTGAAGTCCCTTAGCCATCGCCTCGATCTGCAGGCCCTGCGCGACGGTCGGCTTTTCGTCGTTTTTCCACCCGACCACCGAGGCCAGATGCATCGGCGGGAACAGGTACTGGTTTATCTCCGGCAGTTTCGGATTCGGGCCGATCTGCGTGTTCGGGTCGGTGTTGTCGTCGCTGCAGCCGGCAACGCCCACGGCCATTGCGCAGCAAAGCGCCGCGGTCGTCCATTTGATCGCGCTGTCAGACCGTCTCATCGGCCACTCCTACATGATGGCGATAGACCAGCCCCCAGCCGAGCCAGCCGGTGAAGATCAGGATGATCACCACCAGCGCCGACAGGATCAGCCCGGTTGGCACGACGGACGTCCAGGCATCGCGGGTGTGGATGAGCATGTTGAAGAAGGACAAAACAAGCGCGACGAGATTGCCGGCCATATGCAGCCATGCCGTCGGCTGAGCGCGTATCTTGCGGTCGCCAAGAAAGTCGGTAAGCCCCGCGATGGCGGCCAGAATACCGACGATGACACCCACGGTTACAAGCCAGGCCGAAAAATTGGCCCAGGTCATTTCGGCTGTCTGCCAATAGACGATATCGGTGAGCAACGTCCCGACGAAACAGGCGATCGGGATGGTGACGAGCATGGGATGGATGGGATGGCCAACTATGCTTGCCGTGGATTGCGGGTTGTCCATGCGGAAGCTCCTTTCCGCGCTGCTGCTTGGATGTAACAGCGCGAAAAGACGAATGTTCCGCCGGAAATTCTCGCGCTCACCAGAAGGTGAATGCCCGATGGTCAGCCATGGCTGACGCGGAATAGACCGTTCCAGGGCGGCCGGGCGCGCATTTCACGGAAGACAATCACGCAAGCCGCGCGGCATGCCACTTCAGGTGATCGTCCATGAAGGTCGAGATGAAATTGTAGGAATGGTCGTAGCCGTCCTGCATGCGCAGGGTGAGGTCGATCCCTGCCTTCTTGCATGCCTCTTCGAGCAGCCATGGCCGAAGACCATCCTCAAGGAAGCCGTCGGCCGTGCCCTGGTCGACGAGAAACTCAGGATAGCGCTTGCCGTCCTCGATCAGAAGCGTCGTGTCGTAGGCGCGCCAGCTCTTCTCGCCCGGCCCGAGATATTTTTCGAAGGCCGGCCGCGACCAGCCGGCCGTCGACGGTTGCACGATCGGCGCGAAAGCCGAGCAGCTCCGGTAGCGTTGCGGATTCTTGAGCGCGATCGTCAGCGCGCCATGTCCGCCCATCGAATGGCCGAAGATGGCCTGGCGTGCCATGTCGACCGGGAAGTTGGCGGCAATCAGCGCCGGCAGTTCCTCGGTGATGTAGGAATACATGCGATAGTTTTTCGCATAGGGCTCCTGCGTTGCATCGAGGTAGAAACCGGCGCCGCAGCCGAACTGCCAATTGTCCTTCTCGTCGGGAACGTCAGGTCCACGCGGGCTGGTATCCGGACACACGATGACGAGCCCAAGCTCGGATGCCAGCCGCCGGTACTCGCCCTTGTCCATGACGTTGGCATGCGTGCAGGTGAGGCCCGACAGGTACCACAGGACCGGGAGCGGCCCGTCCTTGGCCTGGGGCGGCGCGAAGACGGCGAAGGTCATGTCGCAGGCGCAGACCTCGGAAGCGTGGGAATAGACACCCTGGATACCGCCATGCGATTTGGAGGTGGAAACGACCTTCATCGGTTCTGCCTTTCGTCTGGAAATATCGACCGGCATAACCGCCGGCCGGGCCTGGCGCAACCTTGCACCTTGCAAAACTGTCGGGCGATGGAAGAGGCCGCCGCCGGTTAGCCTGCCGGCCTGTGCCACCGGCAGCCGCCCAATACCGACTGGGGCCAGATCGGGCTTCGCCGCAAAGCTCTCCATTGTCGATGCATTGCCGACGGAGAAGACGCGCGTTGTCCGATTATCTGAACGCCCTTTAGCTTTCCTTGTTTGAGGTCGCCGGCAGCCGGAGTAATAGTCGCGTCGGAATTCGTGAGGAGGAGACGATGACCCTGAACTTCGACCCGAGGGCGAAGGCCACCACGCTCTACCATGGCGAATTCCGGCCGATGTTCATTGGCGGCAAATGGGTCGCGGCGCAATCCGGTGAGGAGATGCAGGCGCTGAACCCGGCGACGGGCGAAGTGCTGGCAACCGTGCCGCGCGGGTCGGCCGCCGACATCGACGCGGCGGTGGCCGCGGCGCGCGCGGCCTTCGAAGGCCCCTGGTCGAAATTCTCGCCTTACGAGCGGCAATGCGTGCTTTTGCGGATCGCCGACCTGTTCGAGAAACATTGGGAAGAGCTCAGCGTCTCCGACACGCTCGACATGGGGTTGCCAATCACCCGCACGCTGGCCAACCGGCGCCGGGTCATCGGCATGCTGCGCTTCTATGGCGGCATGGCGACCGCGCTGCATGGCGAAGCGATCGACAATTCGATCCCCGGCGAGATCGTCACCTTCACCCGGCGCGAGCCGGTCGGCGTCGTCGGCGCGATCATCCCCTGGAATGCCCCGACCGCCGCCTCGATCTGGAAGATCGCGCCGGCCCTGGCGACCGGCTGCACCATCGTGCTGAAGCCGTCGGAGGATGCATCGCTGACGCCGCTCCTGATCGCACGGTTGATGCAGGAAGCCGGCGTGCCCGACGGTGTCGTCAACATCGTCACCGGAACCGGCGCCGAGGCCGGCGCGCGGCTTGCCGAGCATCCCGACGTCAACAAGATCGTCTTCACCGGCTCGACGCTGACCGGCCAGGCCATCGCCCGCGCCGGCGTCGCCAACCTCAAGCGCGTCTCGCTGGAGCTTGGCGGCAAGTCGCCGATCATCGTCTGCCGCGACGCCGATATCGACAAGGCCGTGCCGGTCGCGGCGATGGCGGTGTTCGTGCATTCCGGCCAGATCTGCATTGCCGGCTCATGCCTGTTCGTGGCGCGCGAGATCCATGACGAATTCGTGCGCCGGGTCGCCGAGTTCGCCGGCAAGCTGCGCATCGGCCACGGCATCGAGGCGGAAACCGAGATCGGGCCGCTGATCAATGCGAGGCAGGCCGGCAAGGTGGAAGGCTACATCAAGGCCGGCAACGACGAAGGCGCCAGGCTGGTCGCCGGCGGCTCAAGGCTGACGGGCGAGCTCTATGACGGCGGCAACTTCATCGCGCCGACCGTCTTCGGCGCGGTGTCGGACAAGATGACCATCGCGCGGGAAGAGATCTTCGGGCCGGTCATCTCGGCGATGCCCTTCGACACGCTGGATGAGGTCGTCGCGCGCGCCAACGCTACGCCTTACGGTCTCGCGGCCGGCATATTCACCACCAATCTCGGCACCGCGCACAAGCTCGCGCGTCGCGTCAAGGCCGGCTCGGTCTGGGTCAACATGTATCACGCCATCGACCCGGCCGTGCCGTTCGGCGGCATGAAGATGTCCGGCTACGGGCGCGAGGGCGGCGTCGAGCATCTGCACGAGTATCTGGAGACCAAGGCGGTCTGGATCCAGACCGACTAAAGAAGGCGCTCCGTAGACCTGCTCGCCAGCTCGCGCAGATCGGCGCGGATCAGGTTCATCAGTTGCTCCGAGAAGGAGTGCTGCACATAGCCCGCGCGGTAACGATGCGCCGGCAGGACAGAAAGTCCAATGTGGACCATTTACCCGCGACCCCCGGCGAACTTGTCGTTTAAGCCTTTTGGCACCGCTCGGAGGCGCGGTGTTGGGAGGTTTCACAAGCTATGCAAGCCGTTCTCACGGTCACGAACTTGCGCAAGTCGTTCGGCGGGGTCCATGCGCTGAAAGGCATCGACTTCGATCTTCACGCCGGCGAGATCCATGCTCTTTGCGGCGAGAACGGCGCCGGCAAGAGCACGCTGGTGCGTATCATCGCCGGCCTCATGCCTGCGGACGAAGGCGAGGTCCGCGTCGATGGACAGCTTCTGCGGCCAGGCGAGCTCACCAATCCGAAACTTGTTTCCGTCGTCTATCAGGAACTGTCGATCATTCCGCATCTGTCCGTGCTGGACAATGTGCTTCTGGGCGACCCCGATATCTCCCAGCTCTACATCCGCGCCCGCTACAGGGCGCGTGCACGCGAGACGCTGGATCAGCTCGGGCTGTCCGATATTCCGCTCAACCTCGAGGCCGGAACCCTGTCGATCGCCGAGCAGCAGCTCCTCGAAATCTGCCGCGCTGTGATGCGCGGAGCGCGCGTGCTCATCCTCGACGAACCGACCGCGAGCCTTTCCGACGCCGAGATCCAGCGGGTCTTCGCCACGGTGCGCTGGCTGCGCGCCAAGGGAACGGCCGTCGTCTATATCAGCCATCGCCTGCCGGAGATCTTCGCCCTCACCGATCGCACGACCGTGTTCCGGAACGGACAGCGCATCCTGACGAAACCGACCGCGCAATGGACCAATGACGAGCTCGTCACCGAGATGATCGGTCGCGAGGTAACCTCGGCGCATGCAACGCGCGACCGGGCCGGGCCCGAGGCGGCGACGGTGATCGAGCTGGCGGGACTTGGCGTCGCGGGAAAATACCGCCCCGTCGATCTTGCCTTCCGCGCCGGCGAGATCGTCGGCGTCATCGGTCAGTTGGGCTCCGGCGCCAATGCGCTGGTCGAAACGCTGGCAGGCCTGGAGCGACACTACGCCGGCACGATCAGGGTCGGCGGCTCTCCGGTCGAGGTCACCTCGATTGCGGCGGCGAGCCGTGCCGGTATCGCCTATGTCTCGGAGGACCGCGCCGGCAAGAGCCTCTTCCTCGGAGCCCCCATCGAGGTCAACCTCACAGCGGCGATACTCGACCGCCTCAACCGCTTCGGTGTCCTGACGCTCGCCGATGCGCGCAAGCAGGCGGGCGAGCTTGCCCGCCGGTTCCAGATCGACGCCCGCCGGCTGCCGGCTGCGGCGTCGACGCTTTCGGGCGGCAACCAGCAGAAAGTGGCGATCGCCAAGTCGGTCGCGCTCTCGCCCAGGATCCTGGTGCTCAACGAGCCGACACGCGGCGTCGATGTCGGCGCCCGCACCGAGATCTACCGCGAAATCCAGGCGCTCGCCCGCGAGGGGTTGGTCGTCCTGTTCTTTTCGACGGACCTGGAAGAGATCCGGGAACTGTCGCAGCGCGTGATCACAGTCTTCCGCGGCGAGATCGTTCGTGACCTGCCGGTCGAGGAGACGACCATGGATTCCATCCTGGGCGATGTCGTTCGCGGTCCGGACATCGGGAGGGCGGCATGAGCATCAACGGCAATATAAGCAGCGGAGGCAGGGCCTTGGTCGGATTCGACGCGGCGGCGCTCGGCGCCAGCCTGATGCGGCCGGAGCGCATCCAGTCCACCGCGGTGTGGGCAGCCACGGTGCTGTTCGCCCTGTGGGCAACATTCACCATTCCCGGCTTTTCCTCGGGCGCCAATGTGTCGGCGATCATGTACTCCACGTCCGCGGTCGGCATCGCCGCGGTCGGCATGGCGCTTATCACGCTTTCCGGCAATCTCTTCATGTTGTCGATGGGCGCGACGGCCGCCGTCTCCACCATTCTTTTTGCATCCTTCCTGCATTTCGGCCTGTTCGCGAGCGTGATCCTGGTGGTCCTGATCGGCGGGCTGTTCGGGTTGGCCCAGGGTATCGCCGTCGGCCTGTTCCGCACCAATCCGATCATCACCACGATAGCGATGGCTTCGATCATCACCGGCGCCGGCTCGTTCTATTCCGGCGGCCTGACGGTCGTGGGCCAGGGAGACGCGAACTGGCTCGGGGTCGGACGGACCCTCGGCCTGCCCAATCAGATCCTGCTCTTCCTGTTGGCGGCGATCGTGCTGAGCTTCATCGTCGAGCGGACCCGCTTCGGCCGGGAGCTTCGCCTGATCGGGCTGAACCCGAAGGCGGCCAGCTTCACAGGCCTGCGCGTCGGCCGCACGCTTGTGCTTGCCTATATGTTCGCCGCCATAGCTGCGGCCTTTGCCGGCGCGCTCTATGGCTCGCAGGCGGCGCAGGGCAACCTCAAGCTCGGCGCGGGGCTGGATTTCGACGCGATCGCCGCCGTGCTCGTCGGTGGCGTGGCGATCAAGGGCGGCCAGGGCCGGATACTCGACGCGGCGATCGGCGCCGTATTCCTGGCAATGATCTCCAACATCCTTTTGCTCAAGGGCCTGTCGCTGGAGATCCAGCTCATCGTCAAGGGCCTGGTGGTGATCGGCTCGGTGATCCTCGGCGCGCTGGCGCTCGGCTTCAGGAGGTAAGACCATGGCCGCGATCCGCAAGTCGAAGATGATCTCCGGCGCGACGCTGCTGCGCCTTGTCCTTCTCGCCGCTCTCGTCGCCGCCTTCGCGATCTGGAATCCGGCTTTTATCAGCGGCCGCAATCTCTATGCCCTCATGCAATCCTTCGCGCTGCTCGGCATGGTCGCGCTTGGCCTGTCGTTGACGATGATTGCCGGCGAGTTCGATCTGAGCGTCGGCTCGATGGTCGCCGTGGGCGGCCTGATCACGCTCGTCATCGGCGCCGGCAATCTCGTCCATGGCATGTTCGCCGCGCTGGCGTTCGCCGTGCTTGTCGGCTTGGTCAATGCCTTCGTGATCAGCCGCTTCAAGGTGTCGTCGCTCGTCGTCTCGGTCGGCTCGATGATGGCGCTCTCCGGCTTCGCCTTCTGGCTCGCCGGCGGCAAGGTCATCAGCACTGACAATTTCGACCTCGGCATGGCCCTGGACGATCCGCTGCTGACCGTCCTTTCCTGGCGCAGCGTCGTGACGCTTGCCGCCTTCCTGCTCGTCGGCCTGTTCATGCACTACACGCTGATGGGACGCGACATCCGCGTCGTCGGCAGCAAGCCCCAGGTCGCGGCAGCGAGCGGCGCCAGGGTCGGCCGCTCGCTGGTGATCGTGTTCGTGCTTTCCGCCGCCACGGCCGCGCTCGCGGGAAGCCTGCTGTCGATGAGCCTCGCCAGCGCCGCGGCGACCACCGGCAGCACGCTGATGCTGCAGGCCGTCTCGGCCGCGATCGTCGGCGGTGTCGCCCTCAGCGGCGGTTCGGGAACGCCGGCGCATGTGCTGCTTGGGTCGCTGATCCTGACGGTGATGAACAATGGACTGAGTCTGATCGGCATGGGGGCGACGGGGATTCTCTTCGCCAACGGCCTCGTGCTGATGGGGATCGTGCTGCTCGACGGACAGTTGGGCGCATGGATGAGCGAACGGCTCGCAATGTCGCGAGCCGCCAATTCCGCCTAGCGGAAACAACCGACGGATCCTTGCAACGCTGCCGAGCCGATCGGCGGTGCGGGGGAACGTGCACCTTGAAACGGGAGGAGTAACCAAAATGAACTTCGCAAAACTCACCAAACTTTTGCTGGCGACCACGGTCGTCGGAGGACTGATGGCGCCGGGAATGGCCTTCGCCGCGGCCAAGGGCTCGAAGGTGATCCTGCTGACGGTCACGGAAGAATGCGAATATTGCGCGCTCCACCAGCGCGCCTTCAAGGAGGTCGCGGCCGCCGCGGGCATCGATCTCGAGGTCAAGATCAACAACTACGACGCCGCCGAGCAGGCCTCGCAGGTCGACCAGGCGATCGCCCAGAAGCCGGACGCGATCGTGCTTTGGCCCGCGGATGCGAGCGCCATCGTGCCGTCGCTGCGCAAGATCAAGCAGGCCGGCATCCCGCTGGTGATCACCAACTCGCGGCCGGACGAGAAATATTCGCAATTCTGGGACGTCTTCACCGGCCCGTCGGACATCGGCAACGGCGAGTCCGCCGGCGAGGCCATGATCAAGGGTTTCGCCGACAAGAAGCTCGGCAGCGACGGCAAGGTCTTCATCGTCGAGGGCGTTCCCGGAACACCGCCTCAGATCCAGCGCTCGCAGGGCTTCGAGGATGTCCTGGGCAAGAAGGCGAGCGGCATTCAGGTGGCCGGCAAGCAGAACGGCAACTGGGACCAGACCAAGGCGACGGATGCCGCCGCCGCCCTCTTCACCCAACTCGGCTCAAGCGTGAAGGGAGTCTATGCGCAGGCCGACAACATGATGTCCGGCGTGATCGTCGCCGCCAAGCGCGCCGGCATCGATCCGGCAAGCCTGGTCCTGGTCGGCTCCAACTGTTCGATCGAAGGCGTCAACCAGATCAATGACGGCACGCAATACGCCACCGTCCTGCAGTCGCCGATCGACGACGGCAAATATGCCGCGCAGGCCGTCGCCGATCTCCTCGACGGCAAGAATGTGGAGAAGCAGATCTTCCTGCCGCACGAGATCATCACCAAGGCCAACGTCGCCGACTGCAACGCCGCGCTCGGCCGCTGATTATCCGCATCCGAGGCACGGCGGCCCGCCGCCGTGCCTCACCCTTCCCGACGTCAGAAAAGAGGAATACCCCATGGCCACGGAGCCAGTCTTTAGCAACGCCTTGCCGGACCTTGTCGTGGTCTCCGGAACGGCTTCTGGTCTTGGTACTAACATTGCCCGGCTGCTGACCGAAAGCGGCGTGCGCACGATCGGCGTCGATCTCGCGCCGGCGCCCGAGAGCCTTGCAAGCGAACGCTATTCGCATGTCCGGGGCGACGTTACCGACGAGGCGACCTGGGCCGGCATCACGGACATGATCGCCAGGGAAAATCCTGGAACGCTTGGCCTCGTGACGTCGGCGGCCATGCTGACTGTCGGCACCATCCTCGAATTCGACAAAGCGGCGATGGAAAGGACCATGTCGGTCAATTTCATCGGCACGGCGCTCGCCTTTCGCGCCATGCTGCCGTTGATGACCGCGCGCGGCGGCGGCCCGATCGTGGCGGTCGCCAGCATCGACGCGACCTTCGCCGAGCAGCAGCTTGCCGTCTACGCCGCCTCGAAGGGCGCGGTCCGCCAGCTTACCCGCACAGTTGCGATGGACCATGCGCGCCAGGGCATACGCGCGAACGTGCTGAGCCCCGGGCCGATGCTCGCCGGCCTCTTCGAGCGGCACATGAAATCCGCCAACGATCCGGACCGCTTCCTCGCCGCGCGCGCCAACCGCCAGCCGGCCGGCCGCATCCTCGATCCGGCCGAGGTCGCCCGCGCCGGCCTCTTCCTGCTTTCCGACGCCTCCACTGCGCTCAATGGCGCCGAGATCATCGCCGACGGCGGCCTGACGACCAGCTTCGATTTCCGCACCGGGTCGGAAGGCGCCTCGGTCTGAGGAGAACATGATGAGCAAACCCATTGAACTCGTCGCCGCCTACTGGACCATCTCCGGCGACGTCTATCCGTTCGCGCCGAACGAGATCAGCCCCTTTCCGTTCGCCCGGCGTGTCGAGGCGGCGGCCAGGGCCGGATACAAGGGCGTCGGCCTGATCCATGCCGATCTGCAGGCGACGCGCGAGAAGATCGGCCTGAAGGAGATGCGCCGCATCCTCGACGCCAATGGCATGCCGCATGTCGAGCTGGAGTTCATCACCCACTGGTTCGCGTCCGGCACCCTGCGCGCCGCATCGGACAAGGTTCGGCGCGAGCTCTTCGAGGCGGCGGAGACGCTCGGCGCCCGCGACGTCAAGATCGCGCCGGAATTCGATGCCGACACGATCGACCTTGGGCAGGTCACGGACAGCTTCGCCGCGATCTGCGACGACGCCGCCCGTTACGGGACCAGGATCGCGCTGGAGGTGATGCCGTTCTCCAACGTGCGCACCCTGGAAACCGCGCGCGCCATCGTCGAAGGCGCGGCGAAGGCCAATGGCGGCCTGCTGCTCGACATCTGGCATGTCGGCCGCGGCGGCATCCCCTACGAAGCCGTGGCCGCCGTGCCGAAGCAATATGTCGTCTCGGTCGAGCTCGACGACGCGGATGAGAAGGTCGTCGGCACGCTTTGGGAAGACACGATCTACGAACGCCGGCTCTGTGGCGAGGGCGTGCTCAATCCACCCGCCTTCATCGACGCGATCCGCAAGACCGGCTTCGATGGCTTCTACTCGGTCGAAGTGATCTCAAAGAGGCATCGCGTGCTGCCGCTCGAAGAGGCGGCGCGACGCTCGTTCGAAACCACCATGGCGCAATTCGCCGCAAGATAGGGAGGATCAAAATGGAAACCAATCTCAAGGGCAAGGTGGTGCTGATCACCGGGGCGGCGAAGGGCATCGGCCGCGAAACGGCGATCGCGTTCGGCCGCGAGGCAAGCCGCGTGGCGCTTTTCGACATCGACGAAGCGGCGCTCGCCGAGACGTCGGCCGCAGTCACGGCTGCCGGTGGCACGGCCGCGACGTTCAAGGCCGATCTTTCCTCGGCTGAGGATATCGAGAAGAAGGTTACAGCCGCGATCGCCCATTTCGGCGGCACGGTCGACGTCCTCGTCAACAATGTCGGCGCCGGCGCGGTGCGGACGTTCGACCAACTGACCGACGCCGAGTGGGACAAGACCTTCTCGCTCAACTTCATGAGCTATGTCCGCACGACGCGCGTCGTCCTGCCGGTCATGCGCAAGCACGGACACGGCGCGATCGTCAACAACGGCTCGGATCTTGCGCGCCAGCCGGAAGGCGTTCCGATCGATTACTCGGCGTCCAAGGCGGCAGTGCTCGCCCTGACCAAGGGGCTGGCGCGCACCGAAGGCGCCAACAACATCCGCATCAACGCCGTGGCTCCCGGCCCGATCTGGACGCCGTTCTGGACCCAGCCCGGCGGCTTTGCCGAAACCATGGGCAAGTTCCACAATATGGAGCCGCAGAAGGCCGTCGAGCACGAGATGTCGCTGCGCCAGCTGCCGCTCGGCCGCCTCGGCAAGCCGGAGGAAGTGGCCAACGTCATCGTCTTCCTGGCCTCCGATCTCGCCTCCTTCGTCACCTCCTCCGTCTGGGGCGTGGATGGCGGCTCGATACGGGCGATCGCCTAAAGCAATTCCCGGAAAAGTGTGAGCGGTTTTCCGTCCGGAATTGCGTCAAAACAAAGAGATTTCAGGAGAACCGCACTGCGATTCTCCTTTGGAATTGCGCAAAAAACAAGGAGTTGCAGCACGCGATTTCATCAAACGCTGAACTGCTTCAGGGCGCGTCGCAAGGAAACGGATTCAGCCGACGCGGTCGACGATCCGCTCGATGCGGTCCTGGGCGTCTTTCAGGGCCGCTCGGTCGGATTTGCGGCCGGAAAGCGCGTCGTGAACCTCCTCGCCGATGATGCGCTCCATGCCAGTGTAGAACGGCACCGGCGGGCGCTGCCAGTTGCGCAGCAGATTGCGGTTGGCGAGACTGCCGACAAAGCGCACGAGCTGCGAGCTGCCGATCGCCTCCGGATCCGCGCTGACCGAGAAACGCGGCGCGACGGGAAAGCCGTTCTTCACATGCTCCTTCATGGCCTCGCGCGATGCCATCCAGGCCAGCGCTTCGGCCGCCAGCGGCAGACGCTTCGGGTCGATGTTGGAAGGAATGCACAACAGGAACCCGCCGATCGGCGAGGTGTTGGTGCCGCCCGGTCCTGAAGGCTGTGGAACGTAGGCCACGCGGCGCTTGACGGCGGAGCGGACTTCGGCCTCGAACTGCGCGGCGCGCATCGTCCAGACATAGCCCATCGCGCTCTGGCCGCGCAGGAAGACCGCGCAGGAATCGTCCCAATGCGCCTCGAGCGCGCCGGGCTGGGCGATCTCCAGCATGCGATGCATGTAGTCGAGCGCCAGCAGGCCGGCTTCGCTGTCGATCTGCGGCCGCATATGCTGCGCATCGAGGTTTTCGGTGGAATAGCCCGTCGGCGTGCGGCGGATCGACAGCACGCTCTGGCCGCAGCAGCCGAGGAAGAACATGAAGCTCGATGCCAGCGGCCGGTGCGCCGCGTTCCAGGCGATGCCGTAGCGTTCCGCGGCCGGATTGTGGAATGCGCGCCCGGCGCTGATGACGTCGTCGAAGGTGCGCGGCAGCGACAGCCCCTCGCTTTCGAAGAGATCCGACCGGCAGGCCAGCACCTCTATCGTGCAATAGATCGGCACACCGTATTCGACGCGCTGCCAGGTCGTCGTCGACCAGATCGACGGATGGAAATCCATCGGGTTGATGCCGGATTCGCGGATCGTCTCGCCGATCGGCAGGACAAGTCCCTTGCTCGCGAATTCTCCGAGCCAAGGCATGTCGATCGCGATCATGTCGTAGGCCGAGATGGTGCGCGCGCCGTTCGCCAGGCCCTCCCGGTAAAGATCGTTCTGGTGCACCAGCTTGAAGCTCTTGGCGCTCGCCAGATTGTTGCGGAAGTCCGACCACGTGTTGCGCATGGCGGCGAAGTAATTGTCGTCGTTCAGCAGGAACTGCAGCTCGACGCCTTTCGTGACCCTGTTGGTCAAAAGGTTGATCGGCGGGATGATCGGACTGCCGCGCTGCGGGGCGCCGAAATAATAGTCGGCCTCATGCTCCTCATTGTTACGGCCGCCGACGATCTCGGCGATCAGGGCTTTTGTCTCCGCCGCATAATTGATGGCGAGGTTCGAGAGGCGTGCCGTCGGGTGAAGCGTGAAGCGCTTGGCCGTTTCGGAAGCCGCCCGCCTTTCGATCAATCCGCCGTCGATCATGCCCTGGATGCGCCGGATCGCGGTGCCGTGAGGGAGATTGGAGACCAGCGCGAGCTTGCTGATCGTCACCGGATAGCCCTCGAGCTCCGAGCGCATGAGGTAGTGGATGATGCGCCAGGCGGCCTCGTCTTCGACATCCGTCACGCCGAGGAAAGGTCTGCGCAGGCGATCCACGAAATCATAAACGCGCAGGAACTCGTGATCGTTCATCCGAACATTCTCCTTCCAGCGCGGAAGGATACGCCGATCAGGCGGCTCGACGCCAGCTTTTGTCCAATTTGGACGAAACTGACCAGCCTCAAGTTCCGGCGGTCTTGGGAGCCATGACGAAATCCCATTCGACGGACCAGAACGGAGCGTCGAAACCGAGCTCGCGCGCCTTTTCCGGGTTGGTGACTTTGGTGAAATCCGCGATCAGCGAATCCTTCACGCCGAAGACGGCGTCCTCGGCGAGGTAGCGGCAATCGGGCGCGAAGATGTGGGTGATGACGGGATCGTAACCCGGCGCGCTGACGATGTAGTGCACATGCGCCGCCCGGTTCGGATGACGCCCGAGCGCGGCGAGCATCTTTCCGACCGGTCCGTCGTCGGGGATGGGATAGTAGCGCGGCTTGACCGAACGATACCAGTATTCGCCCTTCTTGTCGGCGGTGAAGACCCCGCGCAGATTCCAGTCGGGCTGGATGTCCTTCTGCTGGACATCGTAGAAGCCGTCGTCATTGGTCTGCCAGACATCGATCAGCGCGCCGGCGATCGGCTTGCCTTGCGTGTCGAGCACGCGACCGCGCACCACCATCGGCTCGCCCTTGCCGTCGAGGCAGATGTTAGCGCCGTGCTCGTAGCGCGGGGCCTCCGGCACATAGAACGGTCCGAGGATGGTGTTTTCCGTGGCGCCGTTCGGACGCCGGTGATTGATCGCGTCGACAAGCATCGAAACGCCAAGCGTATCGGAAAGAAGGATGAATTCCTGCCGCCAGTCGGAGCACATCTTGCCGACATCGGTGAGAAACTTGATGCCTTGCAGCCACTCCTCATGCGTCGGCTCGATCTCCTTGATGGCGGCGTGCAGGTGCTTCACCAGCACGCCCATCACCTGCCGCAGGCGCGGGTCGACATCCGGCCCCATGCGCGCGTTGACCACGTCGACCGAGGTCTCTTCCTCGAAATAGGGATATTTCGGTCGAGCGGCGTCTGCGGTGCCTGTCATGGCGATAACTCCTCCAGGGACGTTCGGGTTCTCAGGCCTGCGGCGGCTCGCCGGCATAGGCGCGCGCGATAAGAGCCCGGATCGGTTCCCGCTCCAGCGCCCGCGGGTTCCAGTAGGGATTGGCCAGCGCGCGGTCCGTCGCGGTGTCGATCCCGTCGGGCGGCATGCCTATCTCAGACAGGGCGCGCCTTGCGCCGATCCTGCCCGCAAGATCGTAGAGAGCCGTCGCCGGGTCGTTCGTCTTCAGCACGGCCCGCAGGGTTTCCATGACCGCCGGAATGGCGGGGGCGTTATAGGCCAGCACATGCGGCAGCACGATCGTATGGGTCTCCGCATGCGGCAGATCGAAACTGCCGCCCAGCGTGTGGCAAAGTTTGTGGTGCAGCGCCATGCCGACCGAGCCGAGGCAGATGCCGCAGAGCCAGGCGCCGTAAAGCGCCTTGGAGCGCGCATCGCGGTCATGCGGCTTCTCGGCGATGACCGGCAACGCGCTCACCAATGCGCCGATGGCCTCGGCCGCCATCAGATCTATCACCGGATTGCTTTCCCTCGCGTAGAGCGCCTCGACCGCATGGGCGATGGCGTTCATGCCGCTTGTCCCCGACAACGCGGCAGGAAGCGTCATCGTCAGATCGACGTCGTAGATGACCACTTCCGGCAGCACCCGCGGGCTCGACTGGGTGACCTTCACGCCATCCTTCGTCTCGCCGAGGATGGGTGTCATTTCCGAGCCCGCATAGGTCGTCGGCATCACGATCTGCGGCAGGTCGGTGCGCAACGCGATCGCCTTGGCGAGGCCCGTCGTGGAGCCGCCGCCGACCGCGACCAGCCCGTCGGCCTCGAGTTCCGCCACGACCCGCAGCGCGTCCTCGGTCACGGACACGGGCGTATGCATCGTCGCCCCGGCATAGACCCCGGCCGCGGTGCCGCCAAGCGATCCGGCCAGACGCCGCGCGTCCGCCTCCTGCGGCGGCGTTGCCAACACGAGCACACGCTTCAGCCCCAGACGGTCGATCTCCTCCGGCAGCCTTGCAATGGTGCCAGATCCGAAGACGACGCGCGCCGGCTGGCCATTATAGACGAAGCTTTTCATCGAGCCTCTCCCCGTCAGCCGCGATTGTCGACACGCAGCAGGAAGGGATTGATGCTGACGCTTTGCCAGACATTGGCGGCATTGAACGGGTCGGCGGCGTTGAACGCCTTCACATCTTCGATGCTGTCCGCGGAAAACACGAAGAGCGAGCCGATCATGGTCGCACCGTCCGCAGCGACCAGCGGCCCGGAGATTACAGTCGCGACCGATCCGGCGGCAAGATAGGCCTTGTGGGCATCGTAATTGGCAAGCCGGCGCGCAAGCGCATCGGCATGGTCGAGACAGTGGACGGCAAAGAGCAAGATAGTCCTCCCGGGGGGCGCGACGCTTCATCGATCGTCGCTAAGTTCTACTCCTCCCTGCCGGAACTTAAATCGACTCCCGTCGAACGGACCGATGAATTTGTCCAAACTGGACAGATATGGGTCCATGCGGTCGTGATTGTTCGCCGCCGGAAACGGATACCGGCCGATTGCATCGTGCCGTCGAGGGCTAGCGCAGCCGCGAGATCCCTGTGGTCTCAGGCGATCCTCTGCTCGAATTGCGCGATGTCGGCGCTCTTGCGCAGTCCGGTCGCGACGACGGACACGCGGAACTTTCCCGCCAACGCCTGGTCGAAGATGGCGCCGACGATGATGTCGGCATCGGCGTCGACCTCTTCGCGTATCCGCGTCGCGGCTTCGTCGACCTCGAACAGCGTCATGTCCATGCCGCCGCAGATCGACACGAGCAGCCCCCTGGCGCCGGACATGGAAGCTTCATCGAGGAGCGGATTGGCGATCGCCGCCTCGGCCGCGATCTTGGCGCGCCCCTCCCCGGAGGCCTCGCCGGTTCCCATCATCGCCCGGCCCATGTCCCGCATCACCGACTTCACGTCGGCGAAATCGAGATTGATCAGGCCTTCCTTGACGATGAGATCGGTGATGCAGCCTACACCCGCGTAGAGAACGCGATCCGCCATGGCGAAGGCGTCGGCGAATGTGGTCCTGGCGTCGGCGACCCTGAAGAGGTTCTGGTTCGGGATGACGATCACGGTATCGGCGCTCTCGCGAAGGCGTTCGATGCCTTCCTCGGCCGCCTGCGTCCTGCGCTTGCCCTCGAACACGAAAGGCTTGGTGACGACGGCCACCGTCAGGATGCCGGCGTCGCGCGCGGCACGCGCGATCACGGGCGCCGCACCCGTCCCCGTGCCGCCGCCCATGCCGGCGGTGATGAAGCACATATGCGTTCCCGCAAGGTGATCCATGATCTCGTCGATGGATTCTTCCGCGGCAGCGCTCCCGACCTGGGGCAAGGACCCGGCGCCCAGCCCCTCGGTCACATGCGCGCCCAGTTGGATCAGCCGCGACGACTTCGACATGGTGAGCGCCTGGGCGTCGGTGTTGGCGACGACGAACTCGACGCCCTGCAGCCCTTCGGCGATCATGTTGTTGACGGCGTTTCCGCCGGCGCCGCCGACCCCGACAACGGTGATCTTGGGTCTCATCTCCAGGATTTCCGGCTTGGCGGTCATGTTCTCATCTTTCTACCGAAGGCACCTGCGGCTCCGCCGCACGATCATGCGGAACCGAAGCAAGCACACGAATCAGGCGACCCCCACCAACCGCAGGGAATCAGAGCAGGCGCCTCCCTGCAAGGTCCGCTGACATTCTGCAAGCGCAAACGCCCCGGCCAAGAGCTGGAAGCGTCCGGGCGCTCGAGTGATCCGAGCCGGCGCGCTGCAAGAAATTCTATTGCGTCACCGAAGTCGAGGTGCCCCAGGTGTCCGACAGCACATAGCCTTGCGGATAGGGATCCGTCGGATCGAGATAGTAATTGTGCTCTCCTGTGATCCAGGCCCTGCCGGTTATCTGCGGCACGATCGCCTTGCGTCCGGCGACTTCGGTGAGTTCGAGGATCTTGCCGGTGAAGCGCGAGCCGATGATCGATTCATGGATCAGCACCTCGCCGGCCTTCATCTGGCCTCGCGCCTGCAGCACGGCCATGCGGGCCGAGGTGCCGGTTCCTGTCGGGCTGCGGTCCGAGCGTCCTGGCGAGACGATGCAGGTGTTGCGCGTGACGTTGCCCGGCCCCTGGAACGGCATGGCGAACTGCACGATCGACACACCGCGCACATTGTCGAACTGCGGATGCACGACATCGAGCTGCTCGCGCGCCGCGCGGCGGACCTTCTCGCCGGCCACGGCCAATTCGCGGGCCTCGTCGGGGGTGACCGAGAAGCCGAGCGCGGGCGCATCGACAATCGCGTAGAACATGCCGCCATAGGCAATATCGACCTTGATCGTGCCGAGCCCTTCCACCTCGATATCGGCATCGAGGCGCTCGGCGAAGGCGGGGGCATTGCGCAGCGTGATCGACAGGCATTTGCCGTCGCTGCATTCGGCGCGCACCTCGATGACGCCGCCGGGCATATCCAGCTTGAAGCGCGTCTCGGGCTCCTGCATCGGCACCATGCCGGTCTCGAGCAACACCGTGGCGACGCAGATCGTGTTGGAGCCGGACATCGGCGGATATTCGGTCGGCTCCATGATGATGGCGCCCGCGGCGCAATCCTCGCGCGTCGAGGGCACCAGGAGATTGACATGCCGGGCAACGCTGCCGCGCGGCTCGCAGATCAGCATGCGCCTGATATGGTCGTGATCGCGTTCCATCGTGATCATCTTTTCCATCATCGTGCGGCCCGCGGGCGGCAACACGCCGCCCACGATGACATCGCCGATCTCGCCCTCGGCGTGGCAGCCGACGACGCGGATGCTGGTTTTGGTGCGCATTGCTGTTCTCTCCCTGTCCGCCGCGACTATCCGCCTGGCAAGTGGTCCTGCTTGGGGACAAACTGATCAATCCGCACGCCAGCCTCAAGGAGATTCCGCGAATGACCGCCAACGTTTTTCCAGCTGCACGCCGAAATCGCGGAAAATTCCTCTGGTGGCTGGCACGCACCCCGCGCTGTGAATGCCAACCCGCCTATGGCGACGGGACGATCTCGGCGCGCAAGGTCGAGGCGCCGCCCGCGATGTCGCGCCTTGATTGCCGGCGCTATCCCTTGAATGCCGGCAGCGTCAGACCCTTGACGCCGACATCGAGCGCAAACAGGCCGCCCGGATGCTTCTGGCCGACGAAGTGGCTGGCAGGACGCTTGAGCACGGCAGAGGTGACATAGAGGATATCGAGGTCCTTGCCGCCGAACTCGCAGCAGGTCGGCAGGTCGGTCGGCAAGAGCACCGTCTGCATCAGTTTGCCGGTCGGATCGTAGCGGCAGACCTTGCTGGTCACCGGGATGGTCACCCAGTAGCAGCCTTCGACATCGACCGTAGCTCCGTCGGCGACGCCGCCGGTGACCGTCATGTCGACGAAGGTACGGCGGTTCTCGATGTCGCCGGTGGCGGGGTCGAAATCATAGGCCCACACCGCGCCGGCATGGCTGTCGGAGAAATATATGGTCTTCGAATCCGGGCTCCAGGCGAGCCCATTGGAGCAGCCGATGCCGTCGATGATCTTGTGCACCGAAAGATCGGGATCGAGCCGGTATAGCGCGCCGATGAATTCGATCGGCTTGCCGGGCACCTCGAACATCGAGCCTGACCAGAACCGCCCCTGCCGGTCCGGCTTGCCATCATTGAAACGGGTCTTCGGCATATGTGCTTCCGGGTCGACGATCGCTTCGAACACACCCGTCGCAGGGTCGAAGAAATGAAAACCGTCGGTCATGGTCAGCACCAGGCCGCCTTTTTCGCGCAGGCCGAGGCAACCGAGATATTCCGGCGTCTCGAACACCTCGTCCTTGCCGGTCGACGGGTCGTAGCGGTGGATCAGCTTCTTCCAGATGTCGATCCACCAGAGCACGCCGGCCTTAGGATCCCAGAGCGTGCCCTCGCCCAGCTCTGCTCCGGCATCGACGACGCAAGTGATTTCGACCATGCTCAAGCCCTTCTGCCGCGAATTCTGCCGCCGAGTCCGGCGAAGGTCTCGCTGCCGATCGACACGGTGATCAGGATCACGGCGCCGTAGACGACCAGCAACGCGCCGCTCGACAGGTTGAGCGCCGGTAGGAGCCCGGTGAGGATGGTCAGCACCATGGCGCCAGCGACGGTGCCGAGATAGTGCCCGCTGCCGCCGAGGATCGAAGCGCCGCCGATGGCGACCGCCGCGATCGAGGTGAACAGATAGGCATCGCCCATGCCGAGATAGGCCTGGCCGGAATAGCCGGTCAAAAGCATGCCGGCGAAAGCGGCGGTGAGGCCGGAGATGACGTAGGTCAAAATGGTGGTGCGCGCGGTCGGCACGCCGGAGAATTCGGCGACGGTCGCGCTGGTTCCCAGCGCATAGAGATGACGTCCGAACGCGGCCTTGGAGAGCAGCAGCGTGGCGACCAGCGTCAGCGCGAGCCAGATCAGCGCTATGACCGGTAAGCCGCCGATGCGCCCGACCGACAGGAACTGGATCAGCGCCGGCGCGGACGGCGTCGGCGAACCGCCGGTCAGCACCAGGATCAGGCCCTGCAGGATGACATTGGTGGCCAAGGTCATGATAATCGGCGGCACTCCGAACTGGGCGACGCCGACGCCGTTGATGAGCCCGATGAAGGCGCCGCCGGCAAGCAGCAGCGGCACGACCCAGATAAGCGGCAGATCCTGCCCGCCGCAGAGCAGCGCCATCACGATCGCCACGGAATTCAGCACCCAGGGCACCGACAGGTCGATGCCGCCGCCGATGATGACGAAGGTCTGGCCGAGCGCGACGATGCCGACGAAGGCCGCCAGCACCACGGTCGAGCGCATGTTGGAGACCGAGAGGAAGCCAGGCGAGAAAATCGCCGTGACCAGGAGCAGCACGACCATGCCGGCATAGGCAAGCACGATGAGGCGGTTGCGGGCGAGGAAAGCGCTCATTGGACGCGGTTCCTCGCGGCCTTTTCGGCGATCGAGCTTGCGAGCACCGAGAGCAGCAGGATGATGCCGGACGCGACCGGTTGCCAATAGCTCGACACGTGCAGGACGAAGACCAGATTGCCGATGAGGGTAAGCACGAAAGCGCCGATCAGCGTGCCGGCGAGATGGCCGCGACCGCCGAACAGGCTGACGCCGCCGATGACCGCGGCCGCCACGGAAGGCAGGATGTAGTCCTTGCCGATGGTCGGCGAACCGGCGCCGGTCTGTGTTATCAGAAACAGCGCCGCGCCCGCGGCGAACAGACCTGACAGGCCGTAGGTGACGATGTTGACGCGCGTGATGGAAACCCCCGACAGAAACGCCGATTTCTCGTTGGAGCCGGAGGCCTGGATGGTGATGCCGACGCGCGTCGCACGGAACCACCACCAGAACACGAGCAGCGCCAGCAACATCCAGACCGGGCTGGTCAGGCCGAGGAGTTGCACCGAGGCAAATCCGACCCACCAACCGGGAACGCTGCCGCCATCGGTCGGCAGGATGATCATGGCGACGCCATTGAGGATCGACCAGGTGGCGAGCGTCACCAGGAAAGGCTGCAGCTTGAGCAGCGAGATCAGCAGGCCGTTGAGCGCGCCGATGAGGAAACCGAGCGCCAGTATGGCCAGCGCCCAGAACGCCGTGGTCGAAGGATCGTCGGTGAAACGCGTCGCCGCGATCACCGTGCCGAGGCTGATCATGCCGCCGATCGACAGATCGATGCCGCCGCGCACCAGAACGATGGTCTGTCCGGTCGCCGCCAGCATCAGCGTCATCGCCGCCGCCGTATCGAGATTGAGCTCGTCCAGGCTGAAGACGCCGGACTGCAGGCTGCCATAGATGGCGACGATCAAGGCCAGCATCAGGCAGGCGACGAGGAATGGCGCGCGGTCGAGCGCGCGGCCGCGCCAATCCATGCCTGGCCTGCTGTCCTTGGTTCGCGCCGGCATTCGCGCCCTTTCCACAGTTTGCTCCGCGGACATCACCATGCCTCAGGCCGCCCTGGTTTCAAGCATGGCGGCGCGCAGGATTTCCTCCTCCGAAATATGCTCGCCCTCCAGCGTCGCGGCGATACGGCCGTTGCGCATGACCAGCACGCGGTCGGCGACATGGACGAGCTCTGGCATGTCGCTCGAATGGAACAGGATCGCGTAGCCCTTGGCGGCGAGATCGCGCATCAGCTGGAAGATCTCGCCCTTGGTGCCGACATCGACGCCGCGTGTAGGATCGTAGAGCAGGAGCACGCGCGCTTGCGTCAGAAGCATCTTGCCGAAGATCACCTTCTGCTGGTTGCCGCCGGACAGCGTTCCGGCAAGCTGCTCCGGCGTGCCCGCCTTGATGCGCAGGAAATCGACCATCTCCTTGACCAGGGCCGCTTCCTTCTGCCGGCTGAGCAGGCCATTTTCGGTGAAGCGCTTGATGACCGACAGCGTCAGGTTCTCGCGTACGCTCTTGGTCAAGAGCAGGCCCTGGCCGCGCCGGTCTTCCGGCACCAGCGCGATGCCATCCTTGCCGGTCAGCGCCTGGCGCGGATTGCCGATCGCCGCGGGCTTGCCCCAGAGCTCGATCGTGCCGCTCGCCTTTGTGGCGCCGAACAGCGCCTGGAACAATTCGCGCTGGCCGTGGCCCTGCAAGCCGCCGACGCCGAGCACCTCGCCCTCGCGAAGCGAAAAGTCGACCCCTGAGAGACGGCTGCCGCTGGCGAGGTTTGCGACCTTGAGCGCGACGCGATCGGTCATCGTCGGCACGCGCTCGGGATAGAGCCGGTCGAGATGGCGGCCGATCATCTGGGTGACGATCTCGTCGTCGGAGACGGCAGCGGCCTCATGCGCGGCGACAGTGCTGCCATTGCGGAAGATCGTCAGCCGGTCGGCGATGGCGCGCACCTCGGCCATGCGATGCGAGATGAAGATGACCAGCCTGCCTTCGGCGGCAAGTTGCCGGGTGAGCTTCAACAGCCATTCAGCCTCCCGCGCCGGCAGCGCCGAAGTCGCCTCGTCGAGGATGAGGATGCGCGGGTTCTTGGCCAGGCCCTTGGCGATCTCGACGATCTGCCGTTCGGCCAGCGTCAGCCGCCGCAATTCCTGTTCGGGACGCGGCGCCGGGAAATCGTATTTCTCCAGGAGCGCCAGCGTCCCGCGGCGCATTTCCGCGCGGTTGACGGTACCAAGCCATGTCCTTGGCTCGTGCCGGAACCAGATGTTTTGCTCGACGCTGAGATCGGGGATGAGCGACAGTTCCTGGAAGACGGCGGCAATGCCGCGCGCCTGCGCGGCATCCGGGTTCGCGGGCCGATAGTCCTGGCCATCGACGAGGATGGAGCCGCCGTCATGCTGCACCGCTCCCGACAGGATCTGGATGAAGGTGCTTTTGCCCGCTCCGTTCTCCCCGAGCAGCGCGTGCACCTCGCCGGCGCGGGCGCTGAATGCAGCTTCGCTCAGCGCAACGATGCCGCCATAGCGTTTTGACAGACCGTTGACGGTGACGAGATCCATGGGCCGCTTTCCAGAGCGTTTCACCGTTTCAAGGAAACGGCGAACCGCTCTATCTCTTTGTTTTTACGCAATTCCGGACGGAAAACCGCTCACACTTTTCTTGGAATTGCTCGAAAAGGTCTCCCGGCATCGCTCGATGCCGGGAGACAGGATCGTGGAACCGGATGTTACTTGCTGCCGGCGGCTTCCGCGGCGGTGATCTCGACCCAATCGGGCGTGATCGGCAGCGTCAGGCCGGGCGCCTGGTCGGGGAAGGCATTTTCGCCGACCGCGATCTTGATCATCTTGGTGCCCGGATAAAGCTTCGACTCGAAAGGATCGGTCGTCACGAAATCACCCTTGACCGACACCGAGCGTTCGGCCGGCTTCTTGCCGGTGTCCAGCATATCGACCGCCAGCTTGATCGCTTCGGAGGAAAGATAGGCCGGATTCGAGCCGAGGATGCATTTGGCGCCTTGCGTCTGCGCGCAGGTGACGGCCGCGACATTGTAGGAGAAGCCGACGACCGGGACGATCGGCCGGCCGGCGTCCTTCAGCGCCTGGATGGCGCCCGAACCGTAGCCTTGCGTCATGATGCCGTCGATCTTCGGATTGGCGGCAAGCAGTGCCGCCACGCCGGACTGTTCCGGACCGAGCGCGTAATTGCCGTTGTAATAGCCGACAACCTTGATGTCGGGATATTTGGCCAGCACCTTTTCGTACCCACCCTGCAATTGCGCCGAGATCGGTGCGCCGGCGAGGCCGCGGTCGAGGATGATGTTGCCCTTGCCGCCAAGCTGGGTGGCCATCCACTCGGCCATGACGGCGGGAATGCGGTCCCAATCGGAAGCGACGGCATAGGCGCAAGGCTCGGTCACCACCTGGTCGAAGCTGATGACGACGATGCCGGCGTCGCAGGCCTTCTTGATGGTGGGGTTGAGCGCCGAATCCGAACCGGCATCGACCAGGATCGCGTCCGGCTTCTGGCGGATGATGTTGTTCAGCGAGTTGATCTGCGCCTGTACAGTGTTCTCGACATTCTCGATCTTGAGGTCGACGCGGCCTTTCAGCGGCCCCTTGTTGACCGACACGGTGGCGACGCGCTCCATCTGCTGGCGCCAGTCATTGCCGACGAAATTGTTGGAGAGATAGATGGTGTAGGGCTTCTTGTCTTCGGCATGGCCGGCCTGCATGCCAACCGCCATCATGGTGGCTGCAAGCGCTGCAAGGCCGGTGTAACGGCTCAATAATTTCATGATTTTCTCCTCCCGTTTTTCGTTTCGAAATCGTGGCGCCGCGATACGGTGCCCCTGCCCTCATCAAATCAGCTTCCCGAGGCCTCCTTGGGCGTGATCTCCACCCAGCTTGGCGATACCGGCAGCGAAAGGCCCGGCGCCAGATCGGGGAACACGGTCTTGCCGAGTTCGATCTTCACGGCCGAGGAATTCGGCGCGTATTTGGCATCGACCATATCCGTGGTCAGGCCGGGCGAATTGAACAGCACGGTCGTGTCGGCCGGCTTCTTGCCGGTATCGAGAATGTCGACGGCGAGCTTGATCGCTTCGGCGGACAGGGACGGCGGATTGGCGCCGAGCCAGCATTTCGCTCCCTTGGTCTCGGCGCAGCTGACGCCGGTGCCGTTGAAGGCGGCGGCGACGACCGGCACCATCGGCCGGTCGGCATTCTGCAGCGCCTTGATGGCGCCGGTGCCGTAGCCTTGCGAGAAGATGCCGTCGACCTCCGGGTGCGCGGCGAGCAGGCTCGCCACGCCCTCCTGTTCGGGCCCTGCGGCGTAGTTGCCGTTGAAATAGCCAACGATCTCGATGCCGGGATATTTCTTGAGCACGGCGCCGAAATTCTTTTCGAACTGCTCGGATATCGGCGCGCCTGCGAGGCCCCGGTCCATGAAGACCTTGCCCTTGCCGCCGAGCATGGAGGCCATCCATTCGGCCTGGTTGTTGGCCATGATGTTGAAGTCGGAATGCAGCTTGTAGGCGCATTCGGCCGACACGGTCTGGTCGAAGCTGACGACGATTATGCCGGCGTCGCAGGCTTTCTTGATCGTTGGATTGAGAGCCTCGGCCGACGACGCGTCGATCAGGATCGCGTCGGGCTTCTGGCGGATGATGTTGTTCAGGGAATTGATCTGCGCCTGGACCGTGTTTTCGGCATTTTCGATCTTGAGGTCGACGCGGCCTTTCAGCGGCCCCTTGTTGACCGCGACATTGGCGACGCGCTCCATTTGCTGGCGCCAGTCATTGCCGACAAAATTGTTGGAAAGGTAGATGGCGTAGGTCTTCTTGGCTTCGGCATGGCCGGATGTCGCTCCAGCGCAGGCTGCGAATCCGGCAAGTGCGACCAAGCCGGCGCACAGGCTCCTCGACTGCATTGTCTCCTCCCTATGTTCCTCCCGGCTGGCGATGGACTGCGCCATCTTGATCAGACACCGGGCCTCTCGACAGCTACGGCCGCGGGCGGAATTCGCGCGCTATCTCGCCTACCGCCGGCACCTCAGCCTAGCTATCATGCTATTATAATTTTATAGGCCTGTCCATGCACCCGACGGCAGAAATCGCACTTTCGAGCGGTCTCAGGAGAGGTCGTTCGGCGCGTCGTAGGTGATGCTGAAAATATCGGCGGGATGGCGGGCGACGGAGAACTCGATGCTGCGCTGGTCGGCCGACTGATAGAGCATCTCCACCGTCAGCACCGCGCTGCCCAGTGCGATGCCGAGATCGGCGGCAACCGCCTCGTCGGCGATTTCGGCGCGCACGGTGACATGCGCCACGTCGAGGCGCAGCCCGAGATGCTTTTGCACCGAGCGGAAGATCAGCACATCGGAGAAGTCTTCGCGCTTCAGCCTGGCGCCGATGTCGGGAGGGAAATAGGTGGTGATCTGCGCCTTCCTCTGTTCGCCGATCGACAGCACGCTGCGCAGGCAATAGCCCGCCTCCTCCTTGCCCATGCCGAAATGGCGCTGGAGCACAGGTGAGACCTCCTTGCGATAGGATTTCACCGTAAGCTGCGCGTCCTTGGTGAAGGCCGCCATGTCGGCGAAGTTCTTGAACTTCCAGCTCAGATTGACCGACGGGCTGCGCGCCGCGACCACCGCCGGTTTCGCCGAGCGCTTCTTGATCAGTCCGTCGGCTTCGAGATCGCGCAGCGCCTGGCGCACGGTGATCAGGCTGACCCCGAAGTGCTCGGCGATCGCTGCTTCCTTCGGCAATTCCCCGCCGACGGGAAAGGTGCCGTCACCGATCGGCACGCGCAAGATGTCGGCGAGCTGGCGATAGAGCGGCCCGTTGGAACGTCCAAGCGAGCGCCTGGGAAGACTGTCGATGGTGGGAACGGTGTTGTCCATGAGCCTCGTCGCGTCTGTGTCGAAGCTTTTATAATAGCTTCCGCCGCCCGAGGCTATCGCATGACGCGCAAAACTGCGGTTTTGCGGCAATGCTTAGACAAAGAGCCGAAGCGGATGTTCGACCGCCGATTTCAACGCGGCGAGCCAGACCGTCGAGGTTGCCTCGTCGACACGCGCGGCGTCCACCGTCAGCAGGCATTCGGCGTTGTCACCGGCGGAGCCGACCGAGACTGTCAGGCGCATGGCCCGGCCCGGCAACAGCGGCATCGTCACCGGCCGGATATCGCTCGGCGGCAGTAGCCGCACCGACAGGACGGCCGGTTTTTCCGCGTCGTCGCGTTTGCCCGCTTGCGCCGCAAGCCGCGCCGCGCGCAGCGCCGTCAGCGGCATTCCCGATGTGGTCGCGAACATGACTTGCCTGTTGCCGAGCTCGAGCGCCACGGGCGCTTCCCTGACCTTGGCCACTTCTGAAATCTCGCCGAACGCGCAACCAGTGGCACGCAACACGATGTCGTCGATGTCGAACACCTTCCCCGAGCTCTCCAGCGCGCTCAGCAACTCGTGCAACGCGTCCAGCGCGATCGATGTCGCGAAGGCGGCGATGCGGGCTGCGACAGGCGAAGACGCCGGGGCCGCGGCCAGAAGCTCCGCCGGCGCATCGACCGGGGTAAAGTCAAGCACGTCGGCGGCCAGGATGCGGCCGCCCGGACCACTGCCGTGGAGCGCTTCGAGCGGGAAGCCACGCTCGCGGGCAAGCCGGCGCGCATAGGGCGAAACAGCCAGCCGCGATGCCACCGCCATGTTCATTTCAGATACTCGGCGTTGACGCAGTTGGTCAGCCGGCCCTCGGCGAGATAGGCATGCACGACTTCGATCGATTTCAGCCTGAGGTCGCGCATCGCCGCCGGGCTGTAGAAAGCCGCGTGCGGCGTCACGATCAGCCGGTTGGCGATCCACGGCTCGCGGCGCCGCCACGCCGCCAGAAGCGAATGCTCGAGATCGCCGGGCTCGTTCGGCAGGACGTCCAGCCCAGCGCCGGCGACGACGCCATTGCGCAGCGCTGCTTCCAGCGCGTCGAGATCGACGATCGGACCCCGAGCCGTGTTGACAAGGACAAGGCCAGGCTTGGCGGCCGCGAAGGCATCCGCGCCGATGAGCTTGCGCGTTTCCTCGCTCAACGGCGTATGCACGCTCACCACATCGGCCTGCCTCATAAGCTCGGCCAGCGAATGCACCCTGTCATAGCCGGTCGACAGGTCGACACCGGACAGAAGATGCGGATCATAAAACACCACCTTCATGTCGAAGGCGGCGGCGCGGCGGGCCGCCGCAAGTCCGATGCGGCCCAGCCCGACGACGCCGAAGGTCGCCCCCTTATGACGGCGCACCAGCGGTGCTTTTGAGAAATGCCAGCCCTCGGCTCCATTGGCCGAAAGCTCGGCGCCATAGGCCGACGTGCCGCGCGTCAGCGCCAGCATCAGGCCGATGGCGTGATCGGCGACTTCGGTGGTGCCATAGTCGGGCACGTTGCAGGCGGGAATCTTGCGCGCGCCCCAGCCGGACGTATCGATGTTGTCGAAGCCGACGCCGGAGCGCACCGCGATCCTGGCCTTGGGAAAGGCGGCTGGCGCGGCGGCGACATTATGGGTCGGCGAATAGTTGATGACCGCGTCGACCGCCTGGCAAACCGCCGGATCGAGCGCGGCGGCTTTGTCATTTGTCGAGCGGGCCAGGATGAACTCGATGTCGGGATAGTGCTCGCGTTCGAGCTCGGCCTCGTCGGCGGCTTGCCAATTGGCGCACAGGATCTTCATGCTTGCCCTTCGGATATGGATGATTATCTCTTGATGCCGCCGATGCGCCCGCCCATCGGCACCACGGCGCCGACCGGCTGATCGATGGCGTTGAGCGTTCCGCTGACCGGCGCCTCGATCTCGACCACGGCCTTGTCGGTCTCGATCTCGGCGATCAGCTCGCCTTCTTTCACCGCGTCGCCCACCGCCCTCAGCCATTTGACGACCGTGCCTTCGCTGACGGTGAGATCGCCGAACGGCATCGTGATCGGCTCGTCGTCGCCGGCGGTGGCGATGGAAGCGGCTGGTGCCGTAGGCTGCGGCTTGGCTGAAACAGGTGCTGGCTTTGCCGGCGCGGCGCTTTTCAGGCCGACGGTGTACCAGTGATCCGGCACCGGCGGCTTGCCGGCGACGACGTCGCGAATGCCTTGGGCAATGCGTGCCGTGTCGACCAGCATGGCTCGCTCCAGCACCGGCGCGAAGGGATGCGAGGTCGGCGCTGTATGCAGCCTTCCGGGCGGGGCATCGAGCTCGTCGAAGGCGAGCTCGTTGATCGCCTGGGCGATCTCGCCGCCAAGGCCGCACATTGCCCACGCCTCGTCGACGACGAGCAGGCGATGCGTCTTCCTGACGCTGGCCACGATCGTGTCGATGTCGAGCGGCATGATGGTGCGCGGGTCGATCACCTCGGCCTCGATGCCATCGGCGGCCAATGCCTCCGCGGCTTCCAACGTGCGCTGCACCATCTGCCCGGCCGCGACGATGGTGATGTCGCGGCCCACCCTCGCGATCCGCGCGACGCCGAACGGCACATAATGCTCGCCGACCGGCACCTCGCCCTTGGAGGCGAACAGCGCCTTGGGTTCGAGCATGATGACCGGATCGCCGGCCCGGAGCGCAGTCTTTATCAGGCCCTTGGCGTCCGCCGGGTTCGACGGCACGCAGACGATCAAGCCCGGCATATGGGCGAAGACCGGGTGGTAGATGCCGCTGTGATGCGGGCCGGAACTGCGCAGCGCGCCGGCGCCGACGCGCACCACCATCGGCGCGCTCATGACGCCGCTGGTCATGTAACGCAGCTTCGCCGCCTGCAGAAAAATCTGCCCTGCGGTTTCAAAGGCGAAGTCGGCGAACATCAGGTCGGAAACGGTGCGCGCGCCGGTAGCCGAAGCACCGACGGCGGCTGCGGTAAAACCCTGCTCCGAAATCGGCGTGTCGACCATCCGCTCGGCACCGAACTCCTGCCACAGGTTCCTCGTGTGGGCAAAGCTGCCGCCGCGCTCGCCGGTGCCCTCGCCGAAGTAAAGGATCGCTGGATTGGCGCGCATCTCTTCGGCAATGCCGTCGCGCACCGCCTCGAGCCAGCCTTGCGTTCGCGTCTCGCCGACGGCGCGCGGCTGCAGGGCAGCCGGCGGATTGATCGGATCGGCAAAGACGTGCAGGCGCACCGTTGCTGGATCTGGCTCGGGCGAATTGCGGGCGAAGGCGAGCGCCTCCTCGACCACCTTCTCGATCCGCGCCTCTATTGCCGCGAGCGCCTCGGCATCGGCGACGCCGTACTCTTCGATCAGCCGCTTGCGGAACATGTCGATCGGATCGCGCTTGATCCAGGCGTCGAGCTCTTCCTGCGTCCTATAGGTGCCGATGACCGGGTCGCCCTCGTGGTGGCCGACGGTGCGATAGGTCTTGGCTTCGATCAGCGTCGGGCCCTTGCCGGCGCGGGCACGTTCGGTCGCTTCCTTCATGGCCAACCAGACGGCGAAGACGTCGTTGCCGTCGACGGCTACGCCGGGCATGCCGTAGGACGCAGCTTTGGTGGCGATCTCGGGATTGAGCGTGATCGATTTGAGCGGCGTGGCGGTGGCGTAGAGATTGTTCTCGCAGATGAAGACCGCAGGCGCCCGCTGCACCGCCGCGAAATTGAGCGCCTCGTGGAAGCCGCCATGGTTGGCGGCGCCGTCGCCGAAGAAAGCAACACCGATGTCGTCGCGGCCCTGCTGGCGGGCGCTCATGCCGATGCCGACGGCATGGCCGATTCCGGCGGCGACGATACCGTTGGTGCCGAACAAGCCGACCGAGCGGTCGTAGAGATGCATGGTGCCGCCGCGGCCGCCGCAAATGCCGTCGGCCTTGCCGAACAGCTCGGCCATCACGCGCCCAGGGTTCGCGCCCTTGGCCAGGGCATGGCCGTGGCCGCGATGGGTCGACGTGACCCAGTCGGTCGGCCGCAAATGCGCACAGACCCCGACGCCGGTCGCTTCCTCGCCGATATAGAGATGCAGGAAGCCGGGCGTCTCACCCTTGCGGCAAGCGATCTGGGCAATGCTTTCGAAGCGGCGCAGCAACACCATGCGCTCGAACAGGTCGAGCAAGATTTTTCGGTCGGGCAGATTTGGCGCACCGTTGAAATCCTCGCGTGCGCGCGCCGCAGAAATTGCCACCAAAACCTCCCGTGAATCCGTCTGGCGCCGGACAGAAACGCGCCGGCGGCGAGCTTGTGGCTGCTCGCTTCGGGCTCATCATAGATTATAATAGCATAATGTCTACAGGCTCTGAGCAGAGCCTGCGAGGCGCAAGCGCGTTCACCGTTTCACCGAGCCGGCGAAACGCTCCATCACTTTGTTTTGACAAAGGTCCTGGCGAAAAAACCGTGCGCTAGATCCTGGTCATGCGCACCGTGGCATCCGGCCGCTGGAACAGTTCCGGCCGAAGGCTGAGACCGAGCCCCGGCCCCTCGAGCGGCGCGACACGGCCGTCACTCACCGGCGGAATGTCGGCGACGATCTCGGTGTACCATCCAGTGAAATAGGCGCGCACGGCTTCCTGGTAATTGACATTCGGCAAGGTGGCCGACAGCGCGCAACTGGCGGCATAGACGATCGGTCCCGTGCAGTCGTGCAGCGTCACCGGCAATTCGCTGGCCTCGGCCATGTTGGCGATCTTGCGCGCTTCGGAAAGGCCGCCACACCAGGCGAGGTCGATCATGATCACGCTAGCGGCGCGCTTGTCGATAAGCTGCTTGAACATCTGCCGCGTGGCCAGCCGCTCGCTGGCGGCGATCGGGATCGATGTGTGGCGCGCCAACTCAGCCATGGCGTCGAGTTCGTTGTAGCGGATTGGCTCCTCCAGCCAGGCGACGTCATAGGCTTTCAGCGCTTCGGCGATGCGCAGCGCCGGCGGCAGGCTCCAGAGGCCATGCAATTCGACCATGATCTCCATGTCGCGGCCGACGGCGTCGCGGATCTTCTGGAACGGCTCCAGCGCCTTGTCGAGGTCGGCAAGCGAAATTCGGGCGCCGTTCGATGCCTCGGCCGCGATATCGAACGGCCATATCTTCATGGCGCCGATGCCTTCGGATTTCAGGCTTCTGGCGAGGTCGCCGGCATTGTAGCGCCACGCGAGCAGATCCTCATACGGGCCTTCGTTGGAACCGCCCGATTTGAGCGACCAGTCCTCGCCGCGCTCGAACAGCGCGTTCTTCTTGCTGGCGCGCACATGCTTGTAGCCGGCGCAGGTGTTGTAGATCGGCACGTTTCTGTGCGTGCGGCCGCCCAGCAGCCGCCAGACCGGCTCGCCAAGCGCCTGGCCGTAAATATCCCACAACGCGATGTTGACCGCGGAATTGCCGCGCACCTCGGCGCCGGAATCGCGCGCGCCGACATAGACGCTGCCCAGCGTGCGGTCGTGCAGCTCGATATCGCGGGGATCCTTGCCGATGAGGTAGGGCGCGACATTGTCGTGGATGTAGGAGGCGACAGGCCCCGGCGCCCAGAAGGTTTCGCCGGTGCCGATGAGGCCGGCATCGGTGTGGACGCGAAGCCAGAACAGGAATGGGAACTCCGCCAGCTGCAGCGTTTCAAGCGCGACGATCTTCAATTTTTCCTCCCGGCTCCAACGGCCCGCGAACAGTAGCACAAGCCCGTTGACAGCCATCTATGGATACCGGTATCCATCGCGTCAAGATGACCTTGAGAGGAGGTTTGGCTTGCCTGCTGAAATTCCAGACACGATGACGCGACGGGCGCTTGTCACCGGCGCCGCCGGGGGGCTTGGCCGCGAGGTGGCGCTGCAATTGGCCAGGCGCGGCTGTGCCGTCGCCATTACCGACATCAATGGCGAAGGCCTGACAGAGACGGCCCGGCAGATCGGCCAGACCGGGGCGGAAGCCGAGATCATCATCGGCGACTTCACGCTCGAAGGCGCTCCGGAAACGGCGGTCGAAAAAGTGGTCGCGCGCTGGCGCGGCATCGACATCCTCGTCAACAATGCCGGCTATGGCGTGATCGAGCCCTTCCTCGACGCCACCTTCAAAGCCTGGACGCGCACGCTGGCGCTCAACGTCACGGCGCTTGCCATGGCCTGCAAGGCGGCCGGCCGGGTGATGCGCGAGCAGCGCTCGGGGCGCATCGTCAACATCACCTCGCCCGGCTCGCGCATGGCGCTGCCCGACTACACCGCCTATACGGCGAGCAAGGCCGGTGTCGATTCCATCACCCGCGCCGCGGCGGTCGCGCTTGCGCCCTATGGCGTGCTGGTCAACAGCCTGGCGCCGGGCATGATGGACACCGAGATGCAGCGCTCGACCGAGCTCGATCTTGCCCGCGCCAATGGCCGCAACGATCTGCAGGCCTTCCTCGACGAGCGGACGCGCCGCATCCCGCTCGGCCGCCGCGCCGAGATTTCCGAGGTGGCCGAGGCCGTCGTCTGGCTCTGCCTCGATGCGCCCAAATACATGACCGCCGAGCGGCTCAACATGTCGGGCGGGCTGGACAAGGACTAGGCATCCAATGCTGCGAAACTCTCCTCCCGGCAGCGCCGATGTCGCGGCGCTTCAACGCAAGGCGACGCTGCTGCGTCGCCACATGCTGACCATGGCGCGCGGCCAGGGCCAGGGCTATATCGGCCAGGGCCTCGGCATCGCCGACGTTCTGGCGGCGCTGTATTTCCACGAACTGCGCTACGACCCGCACAATCTGGCATGGCCGGATCGCGACCGTTTCCTGCTGTCGACCGGGCATTACTCGATCGCGCTTTGGGCGGCCCTGGCCGAGGCCGGCATCATCCCTGTCGAGGAACTTGTCACCTATGGCGCCGACGGCAGCCGGCTCGAGATGTCGACGCTCGACACCACGCCCGGCGTCGACGTTATCGGCGGCTCGCTCGGCCACGGCCTCGGCCAAGGTGTCGGCCAGGCGCTCGGACTGCGCCTCGATCGCTCGGACGCGCGTGTCTTCGTCGAGCTCTCCGACGGCGAGATGCAGGAAGGCTCGACCTGGGAAGCGGCGATGTCGGCCAGCCATTTCGAGCTGGACGGGCTGGTGGCGCTGATCGACTGCAACGGCATCCAGGCCGATGGGCCCGTGGTGCTGGACATGGAGCCGGTGGCCGACAAATGGCGCGCCTTCGGCTGGGAGACGGCGGAGATCGACGGCAACGACATGGAGGCCCTCGTCGACGCGCTGGCCGGCGCGCGCCAGCGCAACCGCAGGCCGAAGGCGATCGTGCTGCGCACCCTGCCCGGCAAGGGCGTGCCGCGCATCGAGACCAGCGAGAAATCGCACTTCTTCCGCATCGACGTGGCGCAATGGGACGGCATCATCGCCGAGTTCGACAAAAGCGTGGGGATGGAGCAATGAGCGGCGGCGGCACGAAAGCCGGACGGACGCTGGCCATGGGCCAGGACGAGGCTGTCGGCGGCGGCCGGCAAAGTGTCGAAGCGCCGTTCGGCCGGGCCCTGGCCAGGCTTGGGCAGACCCGTAACGACATCGTCGGGCTGACCGCCGACCTTGGCAAATACACCGACATCCTGCCTTTCCGGGATGCTTTTCCCGAGCGCTTCTTCAATGTCGGCATGGCCGAGCAGAATCTGGTTGCCGTCGCCGCCGGGCTGGCCCGCACCGGCAAGGTGCCGTTTGCCACCACCTATGGGGTGTTCGCGACACGACGCGCCTATGATTTCGTCGCCATCGCGCTTGCCCACTCGAACCTCAATGTGAAGATCATCGCCGGCCTGCCGGGATTGACGACCGGTTATGGCGGCACGCATCAGGCGATCGAGGATCTGGCGCTGATGCGCATGATCCCCGGCCTGACCGTCATCGACCCCTGCGATGCGACCGAGATCGAAGCGGCGACGGTCACGATCGCCGAGCATCAAGGTCCTGTCTACATGCGCCTGCTGCGCGGCAGCGTTCCCGTCGTGTTCGAGCCTGGCTACAAATTCGAGATCGGCAAGGCGCGGCGGCTTCGCGAAGGCTCCGATGTCGGCATCATCTCGACCGGCTTCATGACCGAGCGGGCGCTGGATGCGGCGGAGGCCCTGCAGAAACAGGGCATTTCGACTGGCGTCCTGCACGTGCCGACGATCAAGCCGTTCGACGCCGGCGCGGTGGCTGAGTTCGCGTCGGGCGTCGAGCGGATCGTCACGGCGGAAAACCATGTCGCCACCGGCGGCCTTGCGAGCCTTGTCGTCGAGAGCCTGTTCGAGGCCGGCATCGCGAAGAAAGTGACGCGCATCGGCCTGCCCGACCGCTATATC
Source organism: Mesorhizobium sp. B3-1-7 (assembly GCF_006439385.1). NCBI lineage: Bacteria > Pseudomonadati > Pseudomonadota > Alphaproteobacteria > Hyphomicrobiales > Phyllobacteriaceae > Mesorhizobium > Mesorhizobium sp. B3-1-7. Next base: position 25,692 of record NZ_VFTL01000012.1, on the reverse strand, counting down.
GAATGCGGCGCGGTGCCGACCTTGCAGGCGAAATACGGCCTCACCACCGAAGCCGTTGTCGCAACGATCACTGGTTTGGGTTAGATTCCGCATGAAGATCACCGACATCGAGACCTTTGCCGTCGGCGCCGGCTGGAAGAACTGGCTGTTCGTCAAGGTCCATACCGACAAGGGCATTCACGGCGTCGGCGAAGGCACGCTGAACGGCTTCATCAAGACCACCGAAGCCGGCGTGCATGAGCTCAAGCATCTCGCCATCGGCCAGGATCCGCGCCGCATCAACGCTTTGGCCAAGCGCATGCTGGACAGTGTTTCGCTCGACGGCGGCCACATCCACCGCACGGTGATCGCGGCGATCGAGGTCGCCTGCTGGGACATTCTGGGCAAGGGCCTGGGCGTGCCGATCCACCAGCTTCTCGGCGGGCAGGTGCGCGACAGCGTGCTTGGCTATGCCAATGGCTGGTATCGCACCGAGCGCACGCCGGAGGCTTTTCTCGAAGCCGCGAGGGCCGTTCTGGCGAAAGGCTTCAAGGCGTTCAAGCTCGACCCGTTCGGCACGGCGCAAGGTTTCATTTCACGCGAGGAGCTTGATCTTTCCTACGCGATCTGCCGCAAACTGCGCGACGAGCTGCCGCGCGATACGCTGATCCTGATCGACGTACACGCGCGCTTCACCGAGATCGCAGCACTTCAGGCGGCACAGAAATTCGCCGACCTCGACATCTACTGGTGGGAGGAGCCGACCTCGCGCGACCGTCAGGAGGCTGTGCATGAGGTGGCGCACCGCTCGCCCATTCCCGTGGCGACCGGCGAGATGTACGACACGGTCGGCCAGTTCTACACGCTGGCGGCCGGCGGCGGCGTCAACATCTTCCAGCCCGAGCCGATGTCCCTTGGCGGCATCGCGCCATCGATGCAGGTCGCCAATCTGGCTTTAGCCCATGGCAGCCATATCGCGCCACATCAGAGCGGCGGACCGGTGGCGACGGCGGTATGCCTGCAGTTGGCGGCGGCGGTGCCGAATTTCCTGATCCAGGAGCATTTCGACGCCTTCAACGATCCGTGGACCCGCGAGCTGGTGACCTGGCATCCGACCGTCAACCCGGACAATGGTCACCTGTCGCTGCCGCAAGCGCCGGGGCTCGGCATCGATCTCAACCTCGATGCGATCAAGGACCACCCTTACGACCCCAACGCCTATCTCAACGTCCATGCCGAAGGCTGGGAGAAGCGCCTGGGGCGACGGGAAGAAGCGGGGAAACCTGGCCTCTAAACTGGCAAGGCCTCCGTGAGCGACGCCGCTTCGCGGCTGCTCCGCCGGTGGATGACGAAAAACTAGGCGCTTTCACGGTCGATGATCTCGAAGCCTAGGCTGGTGACGGCCGGCACCTCGCCGTCGCCGACCAGTCTCGCCAGCAATTGCCGCACGGCGCGACGGCCCATGTCGTAGCGATTGACGTTCACCGTGGTCAGCCGCGGATAGAGCTGCGCGGCGAGGTCCATGTCGCCATAACCGGCGATGGCGATCCTGCCGGGCACCGCCCAGCCCCGCCGGTGGCATTCCTGCACGGCGCCGACGGCCAGCGTGTCGCTGGAAAAGAAGATGGCATCGATGTCCTTGTGCCGTGACGTGAGCGTGATCAGCGCCTCGGCGCCGCCCTGCGCGGTGATCGGCACCTCCACCTCCATACTGTCATGGTTCTTGATGCCGAGCTCGGTCAGCGCCGCGTGATAACCGGTGCGGCGCTGTTGCAGCCGATCATTGCCGTGGATTGGCGTCGAGACGAAGCCGATCCGCCTGTAGCCCTTGGCGGCCAGATGCATGGTCATGGCGTAGGCGGTTTCGAAATTGGAGACGCCGACCACCATGTCGATCGGATCGCGGCCCTTGACCTCGGAGATCTCGACCACCGGCGCGCCGCTGCCCTTCAGCAAGGCGCGCGCCGTTTCGCTTTGCACGAAGCTCTGAAGGATCATGCCGGCCGGGCGCCAGCCGAGCAGCGTGCGGATCGCTTTCTCCTCGGCTTCCCGCGTGAATTCGCCCTGCACCAGGAGCATCGAATAGCCGCCCTCATGGCATTCGTCGGACATGCCTTGCACCTGCTCTGCGATGCCCGAATTGATCAGCGGCGGCACAACCGTCCCGATCATGCGACCGTTGCCGCGCATGCTGGAAGCAAGCTGGTTGGGCACGAAGCCGATCTGCTCTATGGCTTCCAGAACTTTGGCACGCGTCTCCGCTGAGACCCTGCCGGGATTGGACAGGGAGCGCGACACGGTTATGGGCGCGACGCCGATGCGTCTCGCGATCTCGCGAACCCCGAGGCGCTGCGACGGTGTGTTTCCGCCAGGGTCGTCCCGTGACCCATCGGTCATCGCCAAGCTCCAACAAAGCACGACGCGCCAAGGGAAAAACCCAGCTCCGGATCGCACGACCAGAGCATGATGCCGAAAAGGATGAAGCGGTTTTCGGACGACATCATGCTCTATTCTTTGCTTCAGAGACGGATTCAGATTTCAGGTCGAAACGACCTGAAATCATCCGGCTCTGAGCCATTCATAGCGGCTGTGGCGGGCGCTTTCCAGCGACGTGGCCAGCATCGCGCAATCTGTGAAATTTCGTCGTTGACAAGTTATAATATTATAATCTTAATGACGTAGAGGAGCGCGCCGGGATCGGCGTGGGCGCGACGGTGCCGGTTGCGGGGCCGGTGGCGTGCGCCGCCAGGGAGGTCAGGATGGAAAGCGCGGCTGACGCGAGCTCGCCGCCCCGAGATGGGCAATCGTTCCGGCGGCGGCTGATCGGCTTCATTGCCATCGGCGAAGTGGGCGTGCTGGCGGCGATGGCTCTGCTGATCGTCTTCTTCTGGCTGCTCGAACCGGCTTTCCTGTCGGAGCGCAACATCCGCGCCATCCTCAACGTCGTGTCGTTTGTCGGCATCATCGCCATCGGCCAGACCATCCTTCTGGTCGCCGGCGAGTTCGACCTGTCCGTCGGCTCGGTGGCCGGGCTGTCCGCGGTCGTCGCCGCCAAGCTGATGACGGCGGCCGCGCTGCCGGTGACCGTCGCCATTCTAGGCGGTGTCGGCGTCGGTGCGCTGATCGGCCTCGTCAACGGCCTGATCGTCGTCAGGCTCGGCATCCCCGCCTTCATCCAGACGCTCGGCATGCTGTTCATCGGCCAGGGCCTGATCCAGGTGGTGACGGGCGGCTACCCCGTCTATCCGCTGCCGGAGGCGATCAGTGCGATCGGCGGCGCCGACCTCGCCTTCGGCCTCGGCTGGAGCTTTGCCTTCTTCATCGTCGCGGCGATCGCCGCCGATTTCGTCCTGCGGCGCACCGTGCTCGGGCGCAACATCTACGCCACCGGCGGCAACCAGGAAGTGGCGCGCCTCGTCGGCATCGACACCAGCGCCTACAAGATCGGCGCCTTCATCGTCGTCGGCGCGCTGGCTGCGATTGCCGGCATGTTCGTCATGGCCGATCTCGGCAGCGGCGGCACCTCGATCGGCAGCGGCTGGGAACTGACGGTCATCGCCGGAGTCGTGGTCGGCGGCGTCAGCCTGTTCGGCGGCGCCGGCACGGTCGCCGGCGGCGTTGTCGGCATCCTGATGCTGAAGGTGGTGCAGAGCGGCCTCGTCGTCATCGGCGTCAACTCCAACTGGCAGCAGATCGCGGTGGGCGTGATCATGGTCATGGCCGTTGGGCTCGACATTGTGCGCCGCCGCTACTTCATCGCCGGCGCATAGCCGGCCACGAGGAGCAACGTACTCACGCACGGACCATTTCCAAACGCCGGAAGATGACGCGAACAGCAGATCTTACGCCGGCAAGAACGCCGGTGAAGCAAGGGAGGTAGGACATGAAAATCGATTTGAGAAAAGGACTGATCCGCACTGCTTTCGCGGCCATGGCGGCTGCCGCGTCGCTGGGCTCGGCGAGCCTCGCCCAGGCGGCCGATATTCATCTGCTCTGGGTGCAGGCGATGAAGGATCACCCCGTGCACCGGCTGATGCAGGCGGGTTTCCTCAACAAGTGCAAGGAGCTTGGCTACACCTGCGAAGTCGTCGGCGACCCGAGCGCGACGAATTGGGACATTCCAGTTACGCTGCCGCTGGCCGAAGCCGCCCTGGCCCGCACCAAATACGACGCGATCGGCGTCTATGGCCCCGATCCGGCGATCTACTCCTACATTTCCAAGCTGGCCAAGGAGGGATTCCCGATCGTGACCTGGCATGTGCTGCCGCCGGAAGGCACGGTCCAGGGGCTGAAGGCAGCGACAGGCGAGGATATTGCCGGCGCCGGCCAGAACGCCGCCGTCGCAATCGGCGAAAAGCTCGGCGGCAAGGGCACCGTGGCGCTCACCCAAGGCGCGTCCAACGATACCGAGAACGCCATGTCGGCCGCTTTCCGCAAGACCATCGCCGAGAAGTACCCCAACATCAAGGTGCTCGACACCCAGATGGAAGGCTTCGAACCATCGGCGGCCGAGGCCAAGGCGGTGGCGATCCTGCAAGGCAATCCGGACGTGACCGCGGCCTTCGGCACCACCGGCAATAGCATCCAGACCTGGTCGGGCGCGGCTCGCAAGGCTGGACGCGACGTCGTCATCATCGGCATGGACTATATCAGGCAGAATCTCGACCTGGTGAAATCGGGCGCCGCCTACGGCATCGTCGCGCAGCCGCTCTATGAAGAGAGCGCCAAGGTTGCCGAACTGCTCGGCGATCTCGCCCAGGACAAGGCCGTCCCCTACAGCAACCCGCTGCCGGCCAGGGTGATCACCGCCGCCGACCTCGACCCCTATTACAAGATGCTGGACAACGCCGGCCAGTAACGCCCATCGCGGGGTCCGCGGCTTGCCCGGACCCGGCTTCCGCCGAGAGGATCGCCTTGCCCAACGCCGTCCAAGAACCGCTATTGTCGGCCATCGCAATCGCCAAGAGCTTCGGCGGCGTGCAGGCGCTGCGCGGCGTCGATTTCGACGTGATTCCGGGCGAGATTCACGCTCTGCTTGGCCAGAACGGCGCCGGCAAGTCGACGCTCGTCAAGATACTCAACGGTGTGCATCCGGCCGGCTCTTATGTTGGCACCATCACGCTCGACGGCAGGCCCGTCAGCTTCGCTTCGCCCGCCGACGCGCGGTCGAACGGTGTCGGCTATGTGCCGCAGGAGATCGAAGTGCTCGAGCAGCTCTCGGTCGCCGAGAATGTCTTTGCCGGCCGCACGGGGCTGGGCGACGGCCTCATGGTCCACCAGCGGAAACTGGAACAGAAGGCGGGCGAGATTTTTGCCGAACTTGGCATCGGCATCGATCCCAGGGCCTATGTCGCATCGCTGACTTCGGCGCAGCGACATCTGGTGATGATTGCCCGCGCCATCGTCATGAAGCCGCGCGTGCTCATGCTGGACGAGCCGACCGCCTCGCTTTCCGGCACCGAGGTCGATGCGCTCTTCAGCGTGCTGCGACGCCTCAAGGCGCAAGGTGTGGCGATGATCTACATCACCCATCGGCTGCCGGAAGTGCTGGCCATCTGTGACCGCGCCACGGTGCTGCGCGACGGACAGGTGGCGGTGCGCATCGCGAGGGAGGATTTCGACGCCGAGACCTTCATCTTCTCGATGTCGGGACAACGATTGCAGCGGCTGTTTCCCGAGCATGCGGCCCCTGTCGGAGCCCCAACCGCGCTGGAGGTTCGCGATCTGACCGTCGCCGGCCATAGCGGCGCCGTCCACGGCGCCAAGGACATCAATCTGTCGGTGGCCGCTGGCGAGATCGTCGGGCTTGCAGGCCTGCTTGGCTCCGGCCGCAGCGAGATACTGCACGGCATCTACGGCCGCGTCCCGGCCACGGGCGAAATCCGCGTCGCCGGCGAGTCCCTGCCGATCAGATCGCCAGGCGACGCCCGTGCCGCCGGCATTGCGCTTCTGACCGAGGACCGCAAGCGCGACGGCCTGCTGTTCAATCTGCCGGTCGGCGCCAACATCACCATCGGCAATCTCGCCCCCTTGTCGCGGCGCGGCGTCGTGCGCGGCGGTCTTGAACGCAGCTCCATCCTGGCCGCCATGCGCGCGCTCAACGTCAAGGCATCGTCGCCGCAGGCTTCGGTCAGCCATCTTTCGGGCGGCAACCAGCAAAAACTTCTGTTCGCCCGCGTGCTGTTGCGCGCGCCGAAAGTGCTGCTGCTCGACGAGCCGACCAAGGGCGTCGACGCGGCAACCCGGCACGAAATCTACCGGCTCGTGGTCGACCTTGCCGAAAAGGGCGTGGGCCTGCTGATCGTGGCCTCCGAGCTCGAGGAGCTGATTGGTCTTTGCGACCGTTGCCTCGTCGTTGCCGATGGCCGCATCGTCGACGAATTCAGACGCGGCGAAGGCGGCGAGGATCGCGTGCTGCGTTCGGTGACCACGGCGCAAGCAGAACGCCACGCTTCGCAGGTGCAGGTATTGCCATGATGTTCGCCGGCAAACGCGTTCTGGTTACCGGCGCGGCCACCGGCATCGGCCGGGCGACGGCCGAACATCTCGTCGCTCAGGGCGCGGCCGTGTTCGGCGTCGGGCTGGATGCCGAGGAGGGCAAGGCGCTTGCCGGCCGTTACGCTGGCGACAAATTGATCTTTCGCGAGACTGATGCCACCCGCGAAATCGAGGTGCGAGCGGCCGTGGCGGAGGCGACGGAGCGGTTCGGCGGGCTTGACGCCGTCGTCAACTGCGCCGGCATCTATCCGACCGGCAAGCGGCTCGAGGAGCTTTCCGACGAAGACTGGAACAGGACCATTGCCGTCAACCTGACCGCCATCTTCCGTGTCTGCCGCGCGACCTTGCCGCTGCTGCGCGCGGCTGGCGGCGGCTCGATCGTCAACATCGCCTCGGTGCACGCCGATGCCACGGTTCCCGGCGTGCCAGCCTATGCGGCGACAAAGGCGGCGGTCGTTGGATTGTCGCGACAGATGGCGCTCGACTATGCCGTCGACCGCATCCGCGTCAACGCCGTGCTTGTCGGCTCGGTCGCCACCCGAATGACACTGGACAGGCTGGAGGCGGCCGGCGGCGCGGAAGCGCTAGGCCTCTCTTTCGAACCCAACAGGATCGCGCGCATCGCCAACCCCTCCGAGATCGCCAGCGCCATCGGCTTCCTGATCTCGGACGCCTCGTCCTTCGTCACCGGCAGCGCCATGCAGGTGGATGGCGGTCTCCTGGCCCGGCTGCTCTAAGCTGCCCCGGGTGGAAGCGCGAACGGCATGAACGAGACGGCGCCCGCCGCGCTTTCGCCGCGCGCAAGCACGATCACGCCTTCATCCGGATCGCTCCATCGGCCACGGCCGAAAGCGCCCGAGGCATTCGTCTGCGGTTCCAGGCAGAAATAGGGCTTGGTCGGGTCGGCATAGAGCATCAGATGCTTGAAGACGGGATCGGCGGCGATCCGCAATCCGGCGCCGCGCGACGGAAAGCGGATGATCGCTTCGCCGGTCCAGCCGCCGTAGTCATTGTTGCGCCAACCGTCGGGCAGCGGCCCGCCCTTCGCGAAATCCAGTTCGGGCGGCAGCGTGATCGGATCGCCCGAAACGCCTTCGGGCTCTTCGAGATGGAAGCGCCGGGCGCTGAATTGCAGCGTCACGCCGCGATCTCGATCGAACCACGGATGCAGGCCAAATCCGAACGGCATGGGAACCGGCCCGGTGTTGGTCAGCGTCATGGTCACGCCGAGTCCCTCCTCCGAGACGACGAAGGCCTGCTCGGCGCGATAGGAATAGGGTTCCGCGCCGGCGGCGACCTCAAGCACCAGCGTGGCCGCGGCGGCACCGCTTCCGGTGACCGTCCATGGCTGTTTCCAGCCGCTGCCATGCACGTTGAATGTCTCGGGCGGATTGTTGGGCAGGACCCGCCAGCGCCTTGCCCCGAAGTCGAATTCGTTCCCGGCGATGCGGTTGGCGTAGGGCACCATCGGAAACATGGCGACGCCCAGCACGTTGTCCGCATCGCGGTCGTCATCCGAAAGCCGGCGCATGAGATCGACGCCGCGCCAGCGCATCGCGCTGACGCTGCCGCCGATTGCCGGTGCCAGTTCGACATCCAGCGCCCCTGCCCTCAGTGTCAGCGCCTCAGAAGTTGCGCCCATAGCCCGCCGCCCAGCCGCCGTCGACGCCCAGCATCTGCCCGGTGGTGTGGCTGTTCAACGGATCGCAGAAGAACAGCACCGCGACGACCGCTTCCTCGATGCTGCCGGCGCGGCCGACCGGCGTGTGGCTGAGCATCGCCTTGTCGCCCGAAACGAAGGCGTGGTCCTCGACCGCGCCGAAGCCAACCGCATTGACCAGGATTTTCGGCCCGAATTCCATGGCCAGGGCACGCATCCCGGCAAGGATCGACGCGTTCTCCATGGAAAAGCGCGGATGGCGACGCATCGGCATGCCGGCGACCGCCGAGATCAGGAAGACGATGCGGCCGCCGCGCTCGGTCATTGCCACCGCGGCCTTGCGCGCGTCGGCATACAGGGAGCGCGGATCTTCGGCTTTCGTTCCCGGGCGCAGCGGACACGAGATCAGCAGGATATCGGCGGCGGCGCGCGTCGGGGCGCCCTCGACAATATGGCCGCCATTGGCGCGCAATGCGGCGAGCACCGCGTCGACGATCGCATTGGTTTCGCCGTCCAGCGCGATCGTGGCGCCGGCAAGATCTATTTCCATGGCGGTGCTCACATCATGTATCCCGCGGTCCAGCCGCCATCGACGGCCAGCACCTGGCCGTTGATGTAGCTGGCGGCCGGAGAAGCCAGGAACAGCACGGCTTCGGCGATCTCCTCCGGCTGGGCCGGCCGGCCGAGCGGCACATGGGCGAGGAACTCCTGGGTGCGCCCGGCGAACTTGCCGTCGTCGCCGTAGAACAGCTTGGCGGTCAGCGCAGTCATCACCGAGCCGGGCGCGACCGCATTGGTAAGGATTCCCTTGGCGCCCAGTTCGATCGCCATCGACCGCGTCAGATGCACGATGGCGGCCTTGGCGGCGACGAACGGGCTTTGCAGGCGCATCGCGGCAAGGCCGACGACCGAAGCGATGTTGACGATACGTCCACCCCTCCCGGCCGCAAGCATCGGCGTCAATGCGGCGCGGCTCATGATGTAAAGGCCGTCGAGGTCGATGCCGGTGATGCGATCCCACTCCTCGGCAGGAAATTCGTCTATGGTGACGCGGTGCGCCAAGGTATTGACGCCGGCATTGTTGACCAGGATGTCGAGCCGTCCGTACTGCTCGCAAACCCTGGCGATCGCGGCATCGACCGATTGGCCGTCGCGAATATCGAGCGCGCAGGCCCTCGCATTGCACAGCCCGGCCGCGACGCGCTCGGCGCCTGCCATGTCGATGTCCGCGACGACAACCGCGGCCCCGTTATCCGAAAGCCGTTTGGCGATGGCACTCCCGATTGCGCCCGCCGCCCCGGTAACCAAGGCGACCCGATCCGATAAGTTACACCGCATTGCTCGCCGTCATCATCACCCTTCGATATGAAGCTATTATAATAATATCAAAGGTCAAGGAAGTCCCAAAACGGAGCCGATGATATCGGATTTCCTTGGTAATTTCAGTTGCCGGCGACGGAAGCTGCGCGGATCTGGCAAAGCGCTGCCGCGCCAATTGAGCGGCGCTAGCCGTCCGCCAGCGCCGTCACCTCACGCCGGAAAGGCAGCGCATCACCGATATCGGCTTCGTCCAGCTCGCGGGCGAAGCGATGGCCGGCATAGGTAGCCCAGGCGATCGGTCCCGGCGCTTCCGCATCGCCGATGACCTTGACCGAACGGATGCCATTGTTGGCCCACTCGTTTTGCCGGGCTTTCAGCGCGTGCCAGACGGCATCGTCCTGATTGCGCGACGTCACCAGGACGACGGCATCGGCGGCCATGTCCACTTTCGCGCCGGTATAGACGCAGGCAGTCGCGAGGCCGCCCGAAACGATGCTCGTGACGGTCCTGTTGAGGACGATATCGACCCCCAACTCCGCCAGTCGGCGATGGATGTCCCCCTGCTCCAGTGTGTTGCGGGTCCAGTCCGAGACATAGGCCGAAGCGGTCACCAGGGTCACCTTCGCGCCCTGGCGCGCCATCAGCTCGGCCAGCACGCCGCCCATGTAATAGTGGTCGTCGTCGAACAGCACGACGTTGCCGGAGGGCACCTTGCCGCCCATCAGATCGTCGGGCGTGTAGATCGGCATGGCGGCGTCGATCGGCATCGGTACGACATGGGCGCGTGCCACGCCGTCGCGCCGCCAGGTCGATCCGGTGGCGATGGCGACGTTCTGGAAGCCGAAGGACAGGATGTCGTCCGCCGACAGCCGGCTCTCGAAATAGATGTCGACATTCGGCATCTGGCTGAGCTGGTACTGCCGGTAGTCGCGCACCCGGCCCCAGGCCGACAGGCCCGGCAGCAGGCACTCGCGCGCCACGCGGCCACCGAGCTCGGTGCCGGCTTCCGCCAAAGCCACCTGGTAGCTGCGCAGGCCGAGCGCGCGGGCGGCCTCCAACCCGGCGGGCCCGGCGCCGACGATCAGCACGCTGTCGCTGTCGCCCTTGGCCTGCATGCGCTCCGGATGCCAGCCCTTGCGCCATTCCTCCATGAAGGTCGGGTTCTGCGTGCAGCGCGAGATCGACATCGTCATGTCGCCGGTAATGCAGATGTTGCAGCCGATGCATTCGCGGATATCCTCGATGCGGCCTTCTTCGACCTTCCTCGGCAGGAAGGGATCGGCGATCGACGGGCGGGCGCAGCCGATGAAGTCGAGCGTGCCCGACTTGATCATCCTGACCATGACATCCGGCGAGGTGAAGCGGCCGACGCCGACGACCGGCTTCGAGGTCAGCTTCTTGATGCCGGAGACGAGGCTTTCCTGCGCCGCCTCTTCCTTGAAGCGCGACGGCCCCGAGCAGTCCTCCCAGGCGCCGTGGGCGAGATCCCAGAGATCAGGCAGCTCGGCATGCATCTCGATCATGTCGCGGACTTCCGAATTGGCGAAGCCAAGGTCACCGATCATCTCGTCGAGCGATAGCCTGAGCGTCAGGCCGCACGTGTCGCCGATCGCGTCGCGCCCTTCCTCGATCAGCTCGCGCATCAGTCGCGAGCGGTTTTCCAGCGAGCCGCCATATTCGTCGCTGCGCTGGTTGGTGGCAGTGGACAGGAAGTGCTGGATGATGCCGAAGCCGTGCGCGCCGTAGAGGCAGACCAAATCGAAGCCCGCCTGCTTGGCGCGCTTGAAGGCGTTGCGGTGCCAGCGGCGCAGGTCGCGAATATCCTCTCTGTCCATCGCGCGCGCCTGCACCGGATCGTTGGTGAAGGTGCGGATCGGCAAGGCCGACGGCCCGCGCGGGACCTCCTTGGTGTAGAGATTGGGACCGTTGATGCCGGAATAGGCGAGTTGGACGCCGGCCAGCGCGCCATATTCGTGCATCGCCTTGGCCATCTTGGCCAAGGCCGGAATATCGGCGTCGTCCCACAGCCTGAGCTCGATGAAGGGCGTGATCTCGGAGGTGTGGTGCATCTCCGTCTGTTCGGTGAAAATGACGCCCCAGCCACCTTCGGATTTCATCCGGCGCATCTCGGCAGCGGCGGAAGGATCGCGATAACCGCCGCCATTGCAATGGGGGACCTGGTAGAAACGGTTCTTGGCCGTCACCGGACCGATCTTCATCGGCTCGAACAGAATGTCGTAGCGTGGGTCGCGCATGGTGCTTCCTTCCTGTCGGCTTGGCGCTGCCGCAGTTGCCGAGACTACTCATAAGTTGGCGCCGGCGCGGGAAAACTATGGATTTCTTCTGTGCGGATTAGGACGCGCCTAATCGCCCTTGCATGGATTAGCCTGCGATGAATCGGGGCTGAGCCAAATGCGACTTCAGGACCGCTACGGCGCGATGTAAACAGCCGGCTGCGGCAACGGAACAAGAGATATGGATAGCACCAGGATCCTCGAAAAGCTGATCGCCTTCCCGACGGTGAGCCGCGACTCGAACCTCGACCTCATCGGCTATGCGGCGGAGCTGCTCGGAGCGAGCGGCATCGCCAGCCAGATCATCCACAGCGCGGACGGCCACAAGGCCAATCTCTTTGCCACCATCGGACCGGCCGACAAGCCCGGCATCATGCTGTCCGGCCATACCGACGTCGTTCCCGTCGACGGCCAGAACTGGACCCTGCCGCCATTCGCGATGACCGAGCGCGACGGCAAGCTTTTCGGGCGCGGCGCGGCGGACATGAAGGGTTTCGTGGCCTCGGCTCTCGCGGTCTGTCTCAAGGCCCGGAAGATGGCGCTGCGCACGCCCTTGCATCTGGCGCTCTCCTACGACGAGGAAGTCGGATGTCTCGGCGTGCGCGACCTGATCGAAATGCTGAGTGCAGCGCCTCAACGGCCGCTGCTGTGCATCGTCGGCGAGCCGACCAACATGCAGGTGGCGACCGGGCACAAGGGCAAGCTTGCGGCGTGCGCTCTCTGCAAGGGACGCGAAGGCCATTCGGCGCTCGCCCCGCTGGCGCTCAACGCCATCCATCTCGGTTGTGATTTCGTGCGGGCCCTGCGCGACGAACAGGATCGGCTGGCCCGCGACGGCGCTCGCGACGGCGACTACGACATTCCCTACACGACCGTGCATGTCGGCAAGATCAATGCCGGCGTGGCGCTCAACATCGTGCCCAACCTTTGCCAGGTCGATTTCGAGATCCGCAACGTCGCCGCCGACGATGCCGCCGGCATTCTCGACAGGCTGCGCAGTGCTGCGGCGCGCATTGCCGCCGACGCCGCTTCGATCGCGCCCGAAGCGGCGATCGACATCGAGATCACCAACACTTATCCGGGTCTCGACACGCCGGCCGCTTCGGAAGCCGTCGCCTTCGTCAAATCGCTGACCGGCGCCAACAGCACCATGAAGGTCGCTTTCGGCACGGAAGGCGGATTGTTCAGCCGCGATCTCGGCACACCCGCCGTCGTCTGCGGACCGGGCTCGATGGCGCAGGGGCACAAGCCGGACGAATTCGTCAGCGTCGAACAGCTGCGGCGTTGCGACGAGATGCTGGAGAGGCTTCTGTCACGGCTCGTCGATGGCTGGCCGTGATGTCGCTCACTTGACGATGCGTTCGGTGCCGAAAACGCCTTGCTCGACCACGAAGCGGCGGCAGTGATCGATGAAGGCCTGCACCGTCAGGGTGCGGTGCTCGGCGTTCGGCAGCGCGATGCCCATGGTCAGCGGCCGGAGATCCCCCAGCAAGGGCACGAAGACCAGCAGCTTGCCGTCGGGCGACATGGTGTTGAGCGGCCGCATATTGGCGATGCCGTAGCCGAAGCCGTTGGCGACCATCGAGCGCATCACGGCGATGTCGCCGGTGCGCTCGACGATCCTGGGGCGCAGACCCTGGAACGCCGAGAGGAAGTATTCCCGGCTGTAAGGCAAGTCGAGCAGCACCATCGGCTCGTCGACCAGTTCCTCGGGCGTGATACCCGCCCTCCCCGCCAGGCGATGCGCGGCCGGCAGCATCACATAGGCCGGCAACTGCATCAGCGGCTCGAAGGTCATGTCCTGCGACAATTCGAGGTCGTAGGTCAGTGCGGCGTCTATTTCGCCACGCTGCAGCATCTCGAACAACTGCCCCTGGTTGCGCTCGAACTGCCTGACGCGCACATCCGGATAGGCGTCCTCGAATTTCCGGCGCAGCGCCGGCAGCACGATCTGCGCGAAGGTCAGCAGGCAGCCGATCGCCAGCGGTCCGCGCACTTTTTCCGCGATATCGCCGGCAATGTCATGCAGCGCGTCGGCGTCGTTGAGCAGGCGCGCGGCTTCCTTGAGGAACAGGCGTCCGCCCGCCGTCAGCGCCAGGGCATGCGAGTGCTTGCGCACGAAGAGCTGGACGCCGAACTCCGCTTCGAGCTGGGCGATCGAGGCCGAGATCGAGGGCGGCGAGACATTGACCTGCTCGGCCGCCTTGGCAATCGAACCCGCTTCGCCGACGGCGACGAAGTATTCGAGCTGTCTGAGTGTGAAGCGGAGCGGCATGGTCCTATGTTGCCGGTTTGCACCCGGTGATCAAGGTCACGGCCCTCAGTACTTGATCCAGGTGGTCTTCAGCGCCGTGTATTTGTCGAGCGCGTGCAGCGACAGGTCGCGCCCGAAGCCGGACTGCTTGAAGCCGCCGAAGGGCGTCATCGGGCTCAGCGCATCGACGGTGTTCACCGAAACCGTGCCCACCCGCAGTCTCTCCGCGATGCGGTGCGCCCGCGACAGGCTGTCGGTCCAAAGCGATGCCGCCAGCCCGTAGACGCTGTCATTGGCAATCCGGAGCGCCTCGTCTTCGGTGTCGAAGGCGATGACAGACAGCACCGGGCCGAATATCTCGTCGCGGGCAAGCGGATCCTCGGGCGCAACATTGTCGAAGATGGTGGGCTGCACGAAGCTGCCGCGCCCGTCGACCGAGATCCGGCCGCCGCCCGTGACCAACCGGGCCGACTTCCTGCCGCCATCGATGAAGCGCATGACGGTCGCGGCGTGCCGCGCGTCGACCATCGCCCCCATCCTGGATGCCGGATCGAGTGGGTCGCCGGGTTGCGTCGCCGCCGCACGCTCGGCCAGCTTCTCGACCAGCGCATCCTTGATGCCGCGCTCCACCAGAAGCCGGGAATTGGCCGAGCACACCTGGCCCTGGTTGAAGAAGATGCCGAAGGCGGCCATGTCGGCCGCCACGTCCAGGTCCGCGCAATCCGCGAACACCAGATTGGGGCTCTTGCCGCCGGTCTCCAGCCAGACCTGCTTCATGTTCGACTGGCCGGAATATTGCAGGAACAGCTTGCCCACGGCGGTCGACCCGGTGAAGGCGAGGCAATCGACGTCCATATGGCGGCCAAGCGCCTGGCCGGCCGTCTCGCCGAGGCCGGGCACCACATTGAGCACGCCGGCAGGCAGGCCCGCCTGCATGGCAAGCTCCGCCAGCCTGAGCGCCGAGAAAGGCGATTGCTCGGCCGGCTTCAGCACCACCGAATTGCCTGCCGCCAGCGCCGGCGCGCATTTCCAGGTCGCCATATCGAGGGGGAAATTCCATGGCACCACGGCACCCACGACGCCAAGCGGCTCGCGTCGTACCAGCGCCAAGTCGCCATGGCCGGTCGGCGCCACCTCGTCATAGACCTTGTCGATCGCTTCGCCATACCACTGGAAGATCGCCGCCGAGCCCGGCACGTCGATGGTGGCCGCGTCCTTGACCAGCTTGCCCATATCCAGCGATTCCAGCAGCGCCAGCTCCGGCAGGTTCTCGCGCAGCAGCTCCGCCAGCCTGAGCAGCACCTGCTTGCGATGCGCAGGGGCCGTTCGCGACCACACGCCGGCCTCGAAGCTGCGCCGGGCCGCGGCGACGGCCAGATCGACGTCTTCTTCTCCGCAGGAGGCGACCTCGGCGAGCGTCGCTCCCGTAGCCGGATTGATGCTGGCAAAGGTTCGGCCGGAGCGCGCCGGCTCCGCCTTGCCGTCGATGAAGGCTTTGTCGCGAAAACGGATCGCCGACGCCTGGCCGACCCATTCCCTATGGCTGAGTTCGCTCATGCTGGCTCCAGACTGCCGGTACTACTCGTCACCGGGAACGCCATAGCTCGGCGCGCCGGACGGGTTGAGGGCGCGGGTCACGTAGGCATCGAGTTGGGGCTTGTAGATGTCCCACAGCCCTACCAGTTGCTCGATCGGGCAGTCCTCGGTCCAGTCACAACGCAGGTCGGCGACGGGCCAGGAGACATCGCGAACCAGCTTCATGCCGGCGGAGCGGACGGGCCCCGCCTCGCCGCCGGCTTTGAGCGCGGCGCGCATCGTGGCGATCAGCCGATCGCCAAGATCGCCTTCGGAGGCAAGGAAGGCCTCGACCATGGCGCGCGGGACGCCGTCGTTTGCAAGCAGGTTGCCGCCGCAGGCGACGTCCTCGCCGCGCGCCTCGGCCCAGATGCCGAGCGCTTTCGGCCCGGAGTGGATCGCGCTGACGCCCGCGGCGTCGACAGCCAGTATCTGCCGGTATTCGATAAAAGCGCCCGTGCGCTTCAGGATGGCGACGGCCTCCGTGGCCGATGCGCCGCGCGCCATCAACTCCAGCGCCAGTGGCCCGAGCGTCGGGTCGGTGACGTTCTGGCTGGCGACCGCGCCGACGCCGGCCTGCGCGTAGGCGCAACGCGCCGCGACCGCCGGAGACGACGAGGACACCGCCACGCCGAACATGCCCGTGCGCCGGCACCGTGCAACGATGGAAAAGGTCATGGCGTTCAGTCCGGGATGACGGCGGTGCCGTCGATCTCGACCAGCCATTCCGGCCGCGCCAGGGCCGATACGACCAGCCCGGTGGAAACCGGATGGACGCCCTTGATGTACTCGCCCATCGTCCGGTAGACGGCTTCGCGATGGCGGACGTCGGTGATGTAGATAACCACCTTCACCAGATGCTCCATCGTGCCGCCGCATTCCTCGATGAGCTGCCTGATGTTCTGCATGACCTTATGGGTCTGCTCGACCGGATCGTGGCTGTCGATGTTCTTCGCCGTATCGAGGTCCTGCGGACACTGCCCACGCAGATAGACGGTCCGGCCGCCACGCGTGACGACCGCCTGGCAGAGATCATTGTCGAGCTTCTGCTCGGGATAGGTGTCCTTGGTATTGAATTTGCGAATTCGCGTATGCGCCATCTTGGTCTCCATAAGGGTCGGGCTCGCAGCTTTGGTCAGGCGTCCACGGGCTCGCGGGTCGCGGCGGCGTGATAGGCCAGATATTTGCGCTGCGTCGAAATACGGTCGGCCACATGCTTGGCATCGTGCCAGACGCCCCAGATGAAGCTCGACCCTCTTCGCGACTGCCAGGGCAGTCCCAGGAAGTAGATCCCGGGCTCGACCGAGACGCCGCGCTGATGCCTTGGCCGGCCCTTCTCGTCGAAAGCGTCGACCTTCAGCCAGCTGTAATCGACGGCAAAGCCCGTTGCCCAGATGATCGTCGCGACCCCGGCCTCGGCCAGGTCGAGTTCGCGGATCGGATTGGTCACGCAGTCCGGATCAGGGTCGATCTTGCGCAGAGCGGGTTCTTCCGGAAGGTCGAGACCGTTGCGGGCAACATAGGCATCGGCTTCGTCCAGCAGCGACATCAGATTGGCGTCGCCGCGGGCAATGTTCTTTGCAAGGTCCGGCGCGAAAGTCATCACGCCGTCCTGGTATGTCTTTGTCATGCCGACAAGCGTAAGCCCCTGCGCGGCCAGGCGGCGGAAATCGATCGTCTCGCCGCCGCGAGCGCCGCTGACCGCGATCGTGACATGTTCCGTGCCGGGTCCCGGGGTCTCCAGGTCCCATTTGCCGAGAACGCCCAGCCACCAGCAGAAGTCGCGGCCGCGATAGGCGCGCGGCGGGCGATCATGCGGGCCGACCGAGAGATAGACGCGCCTGCCTGAGCGCTGCAACTCGTCGGCAATCTGCACGCCCGAGGATCCCGCGCCGACCACCAGCACCGCACCCTTTGGCAGTTGCGCCGGGTTGCGGTAGGCGCTGGAGTGGATTTGCAGGATGCCGGCATCCGCAGGAACGACGGGCGGGATGACGGGGACCTGAAAAGGTCCGGTCGCGGCAACAATGCTGTTGGCTTCGATCACGCCATCCGACGTCTCGACGCGAAATCCCGGACGACCGACATTTCTCTGCACGAGCTTGACCTCCACGCCACAGCGGATCGGCGCGTTGATCTGCTTTGCATAGGCGACGAAATAGTCGGCGACCTCCTCCTTGGAAGGAAAGCCATCGGGGCCAGTCACGGGAAACTCCATGCCCGGAAACCGGTCATGCCAGGCCGGACCGTTGGCGACCAGGGAGTCCCACCGCTGCGAGCGCCAGCGTTCGGCGATCCGGCCGCGTTCGAGGACAAGATGAGGCACCCCGCATTTGCTCAGGTGCTCGCTCATCGCCACCCCGGCCTGGCCGCCGCCGACGACGAGCGTGTCTACCTTCTCAACCGACATATCCACGTCTCTTTCGATAGGGCTTTCGCCGCTGCGATGGAGGTCCGGTTTGCTTTTAGTGACGGGCTGGCGGGGCGAAAATTATGATTTCATGTGTCAGTGCTTAGCTTATCCCTAAACGCTGGAACGGGATCGCCGAGGGGCATCCAATTCCCGCCTCCGGACATCGGGAAAAGCTTAGGCGGACCCTAAGCACGGGTGCTGGAAAAAGTAATTCTTGCGCCTTGGGTTTGGTGGTTCCCTGCGTCACCCGCATCGGAGCGACGACCGCTGAGAGTGAGATGGCGCGAGAGACCCTTTATACAAACGGCGCGCTATACACGGTCGATGCGGCGAATCCCGTTGCTGAGGCGATGCTGGTTCGCGGCGACCGCATCGTTGCTGTCGGCTCTTGGTCCTCCGTCAGGGCGCAGGCTTCCGCGAATGCCGAAATCGTCGATCTCCAGGGTCGGTTCGCAATGCCGGCCTTCATCGACTCCCATGTCCATTTTGCCTGGGGGAGCAAATATCTCGATGAAGTACGGTTGCGCGAGGCAAACACCTTTGGCGACGTCCTCGCCCGGTTGAAGGCCTATTCGCAAACCCATCCCGACCGCGCATGGATCGTGGGCAGCGAATTCAGTTACGGCTACTCCGATCTCCCCGAAGGCGGCTTCCACAAATCGCTGCTCGATCGGGTTGTTGCCGATCGCCCGGTTTTCTTCCGCTCCGGCATGGCGCACGCGGCCTGGGTGAACAGCAAGGCGCTGGAACTTGCCGGCATCACAAGGGACACGCCCGACTCCGAAGGTGGCGAGATCGTGAGAGATGCGAACGGCGAGCCGACCGGGTGGTTGAAGGAGAAAGCGTGGTCCCAGCTTGAAACTTTGGTCCCCCAATCCTCGAAATCCGATATGCGAGCGGCGCTGCTCTCCGCCATCAAGGAAGCAAGCCGTTTGGGACTGTCGCGGGTTCAAAGCGCCGGGATGGACGACGAAGCGGTCCCCTTGCTGGCTGAAATATTCGCGAATGGCGAGCTAAGCCTGCGGTTCACGCTTTCGAGCATTGCAAATCCGGATTCGAACCTCGACGAGGTGATTGCGCGCGTATCGGGATGGAGGGGTGACCTCGACCCTGACTTTCTCGATGGGCGTGTCATCAAATTCTTCCTGGACGGCGTGCTGGAATCCCACACCGGCTTCATGCCCCGGGGCTATGCCGACAAACCGGGCGAAACCGGAACATGCCTTTGGAAGGTATCGGCCTACAACGCGGCCGTCAGCCGTGCGCAGCAGGAAGGATTTCAGGTCTGGACACACGCGATCGGGACGGGCGCCATCGAAATGGCCCTCGACGCCTATGCCGCGGACGGGGAACGCTCGCGGCAGCGCCGGCCGCGGGTAGAGCATTGCGAAATACCCACCGCGCGCGACATCGAGCGTTTTGGCGAGATAGGAGCGATAGCCAGCTTCCAGCCCGCCATGATCTATCCACGCGACCAATGGCTCGGAATGGAAGGGCTTTGGGAGATGCGTGTCGGCTCCGGATCTCTTCCGCGGGCCTTTCCTGTTCGCTCCATCCTCGAGGCCGCGGGCGCCGTCGCGTTCGGAACTGACTGGCCCATCGTCGACCTCAATCCACTCATCGGCATTCGCAATGCGGTGTTGCGCCAGAGCCGGGACCACCAGCCGGAAGACGGTTGGGTCCCTGAGCAGAGGGTCACCGTCGCGCAGGCGGTTCATGCCTATACGCTGGGGGCGGCCTTTGCCTGCCACCGGGAAAACGACGAGGGCAGTTTGGCGGCGGGAAAGCTCGCCGACTTCATCGTCCTTTCCGATGATCCGCTGCAGGTCGAGCCGGACAGAATCGCGGACATCAAGGTGCTGAAAACGATCGTCGGCGGCAGATCAGTCTGGGACGAACCCGCGGCGTGAGGCCGCGTCTTGGGGGTTGGATGGAAGCGGCTGAATTTGACTACATCATCGTCGGCGCGGGTTCGGCCGGTTGCGTGGTCGCCAATCGGCTGAGCGCCGATCCGTCGGTCAAAGTGTGCCTGATCGAGGCCGGCGGCAGCGACAACAGCCTACGGGTCAAGGTGCCGGCGGGCATCCTCTCGCTCTACGGCAACCCGGCCTACGACTATTGTTTCGTCGGGGTGCCGCAGCCTGAGCTCAACAACCGCCGCATTCCGGTCAATCGCGGCAAGGCGCTGGGCGGATCGAGCTCGATCAACTCGATGGTCTATATTCGCGGCGCCGCCGAGGACTATGACGAGTGGGCCGCGCTCGGCTGCGCCGGCTGGGCCTATCGCGACGTGCTGCCGGTGTTCACGAAACTGGAACGCAATCTGCTCGGACAGGACCCGCGCTATCATGGCGACGATGGCGAATTGCTGGTCGACAATCCGCGTGATCCGAACGTGCTTTCCAGCATGTTCGTCAAGGCCGGCAGGAACGCCGGCCTGCCCGCCAACGCGGACTTCAATGCCGAAAACCAGTTCGGCCTCGGCATCTACAACGTCACGCAAGATAGGGGTCAGCGCTTCAGCAGCTTCAGTGCCTTCATGCGCCCAGTGCTCGACCGCAGGAACCTGACGCTGCTCAGCCAATGCGAGGTGATCGACCTCGTCATTGCCGAAGGCCGCGCCACGGCAATGCGCGTGCGGCACGAGGGCCAGCAGAAGACGCTCTCCGCAAACCGCGAGATCGTGCTCTCGGCCGGCGCCATCAATTCGCCCAAGATCCTGATGGCGTCCGGCATCGGCCCCGCAGCCGAGCTCCGGCAGATCGGCATCACGCCGGTTCTTGATCTGCCGGGTGTCGGCAAGAACCTGCAGGACCATGTCGACGGCATGATCACGGTGCGCTCCAGGAGCACCAGGACGCTCGGCTTGTCGATCGCCAACCTGCCCCGTATCGCGGCGGCACCCTTCCAGTATTTCGCGCGCCGCAAGGGTATGCTCACCACCAACTATGTCGAAGCCGGCGGCTTCGCGAAGACCAGGCACGCGAACGGCCTTCCCGACATCCAGTTCCACTTCGTGCCCGGCTATCGCAGCCATCGCGGCAGGCTGATCGAATACGGCCACGGCTACGCCATTCACACCTGCGTGCTTCGGCCGAAAAGCGTGGGCGAGATCAAATTGTCGCGCGACAGTTCCCGCCGGGACGTCCTGATCGACCACCGCTTCTTCACGCATGACGACGACGCCATGGTGCTGGTCGAAGGCATCAAGATCGCGCGCCAGATTTTTGCCTCGCCCGAGTTCGACGCGGTGCGCGGCAAGGAGATGCTGCCGGGCAAGGATGTCCGCAGCGACGACGAGATCCTCGCCTATCTGCGCGCCGAGGCGCTGACGGTTTATCACCCCGTCGGAACCTGCAAGATGGGAACCGACGATATGACTGTCGTCGATCCGGCGACGCTCAAGGTGCGCGGCGTGGACAGGCTCCGGATCGCCGATGCCTCGGTCATGCCGAAGCTGATCGGCGGCAACACCAACGCGCCAAGCATGATGATCGGGCAGAAGGCTTCGGAGATGATCCTCGGCAAATAGGTCGCCGCTGTTTCGGTGAACCATCGCAAACGTCTGGAATTGGCTTGTCCCCCAAACAGCGTCATTCTAGGGCGGAGCAAGGAGCGGAGCGACGCGCGCAGACCCTAGAATCTATTCCGTGACGCCGAGGCGCCGCCGCGGTGAAGAATTCTGCTCCGCTGCGCCTCGGCCAAGGTTACGGAATGGATCCTCGGGTCTCCGCGTCCGCTCCGCCCGTGGATGACGAAGCTGAGAGGCTTTGGTCAATCCCCAGCGGCTGCGCTGATTTCACGGAAATGAACGGTGAAATCCTGCCGCGACGAGATTGGTTTAGTGATCCTCGTCGATCTCGTCGTGCAGGAGGCCGAGGATGCGGCGCTTGAGCGCGATGAAGTCGGGTTCGAGGATCACGTCCATCGAGCGCGGCCGCGGGATGTCGACCTTGATCTCGGCCTTGATCTTGCCGGGCCTGGCCGTCATCACCAGAACGCGATCGCCGAGCACCAGCGCCTCGTCGATGTCGTGGGTGACGAACAGCACCGTTTTCTGCTGCCGCTCCCAGACTCGCAACAGCAGTTTCTGCATGGTGCCGCGCGTCTGGCTGTCGAGCGCGCCGAACGGCTCGTCCATCAAGAGGACCGCCGGATCATTGGCGAGCGCGCGGGCGATCGCCACGCGCTGCTTCATGCCGCCCGAGAGCTGCGCCGGATAATGGTCGGCAAAGGGTGCGAGGCCGACCTCGTTGAGATACTGGTCGACGATCTGCTTGCGCTGCTCCGCCGGCAGGCCCTTGCGCTTGGGTCCATATTCGATGTTGGCGCGCACCGTAAGCCAGGGAAACAGGGTGTAGCTCTGGAACACCATCCCTCTGTCGGGGCCGGGTTCGATCACTTCCCTGCCGTCCACCTTGATGGTGCCGGAGGTCGCGTCATTGAGGCCGGCGGCGAGATAAAGCAGGCTGGATTTGCCGCATCCCGAAGGGCCGACGATGACGCAGAATTCGTTCCTGGCCACCATCAGCGACACATCGTCCAGCGCCAGCACGCCGTTGGCGTCGCCATAGCGCAGCGTCACGTCCTCGATGGCCATCGTGGTGCCGGTCGAATGCGGATCGCCGGCCGCATGGGCCGTGCCGGTCGGAATGTTCGCCTTGACGGTTTCGGTCATCACTACCCTTGATCCGGCTGCGGTTTGCGAGGATGCGTTCAACATCAAGGTGCCCATGGCGCGACCCTTGCCCGCAGAATGCGGAATGCCGTGTCGGTGATCAGGCCGAGAAGCCCGATCGCGGCGATCGCCATGAAGATCACATCGACCTGGAAGCCGCGCATCGCCTTGAGGCTGATATAGCCGAGGCCGCTCGACGCCGCGACGAGCTCCGCCACGACGAGATATGTCCAGGCCCAGCCCATGGTGACGCGAAGCGTGTCGAGTATCGAGGGAAGCGCTGCAGGAAAAATGACGTGCCACACCGCCTCCGAGCGCTTGGTGCCCAGAGTGTAGGAGGCGTTGACCAGATCCCTGGACACGCTGCGCGCGCAGTCGGAGATCATCACCAGCTGCTGGAAGAATGTGCCGAAGAAGATGACCGCGATGCGCTGCTCGATGCCGATGCCGATCCAAAGGATGAACAGCGGCACGAAGGAGGTCACCGGCAGGTAGCGGATGAAATTGACCAGCGGCTCCAGCGGTGCCTGCACCGCCCGGTAGGTCCCCATCCACAGTCCCAGCGGCACCGCGATCACCGAGGACACGATGAAGCCCAGGATGACCACCTTGGCGCTGGTGAGCGTGTGGTAGAAAAGGCTGCCGTCCAGCGACATGCGATAGGTCGTCTGCAGCACGGTTCCAGGCGTCGGCAGGAACATGTTCGGCACGACGCGGCCATAGGACAGCAACGCCCAACCGCCGATAACGACCACCCACATCGCCAGCGCGAGTGTCGTTGCCGTGCTGGCGGGGATGTTGGCGAATGGGGTCGTCAGGCGTGTCCACGCCGTCCGCCTTTGTGCCATAAGATGGCCTCCGTTGATTTTAGAGCAATTCCAGGAAAAGTGAGGGCGGTTTTCCGTTCGGAATTGCGTCAAAACAAGAGATAGAAAGGTTCGCCGTTTCGGTGAAACGGTGAACCGACCCAGGCGCGAAGCTCAGGCGTTCGAGAAACCGGGATCGGCCCGGGCGGGCCGATCCCGGCTATCCCGAAGGCTCACTGTTCCTTGATGAAATCGGTGTCGAGGATGGTCTTCGAGTCGATCGTCATCTTGAGCTTGCCGGCCTTGCCCCAGATGTCCTGCGCGAAGTTCACCAGGTCGGACGCTTCGCTCTTCTGCGGCGTGCCGAAGAATTCCAGGTTGCGGGCGCGGTCATAGTAGCGCACGCCCTGGGCGCCGGCCGCGAAATCCTCGGGCTTCTCGAGATAGCCGCCAATGCCCTTGGCCATGATCTCATAGGCCTTTTCCGGGTTGGTCTTGATGTAATCGACCGCCTTGTAATAGCCCTTGATGAGGGCCTTCACATCCTCGGGGTGCTTCTCGATCAGGTCGCATTTGAGCGCGATCACATCGACGATCAGGCCAGGCGTGGTCGTGGAATCGATCAGCACCTTGCCCTTTCCGCCCTTGCGGACTTCGGTGAGGTGCGGCTCCCAGGTCACGGCGGCGGGAACCTGGCCGGCGATGAAGGCGGTCGCCGCATCGTCGGCGGTCATGTTGGTGACGCTGACATCGTCCTCGGTCATGCCTTCCTTTTTCAGGAGCACGTTGAACCAGAATTCGGAAACAGAGCCCTCGTTCAAGGCGACGGGCTGGCCTTTCAAATCCTTGAGCGATTTGACGTCGGCCTGCGTGACGACACCGTCGCCGCCATGGCTGTCGTCAAGCGCCACCACGTATTTGAAGCAGAGCTCGTCCGAGCGGTACTTCATCAGTTCGTCGACGGTGGAGGCGGCGCCGTCGAGATCGCCGCCGGCCACCGCCGCCATGTAAAGCGCTGATTCTTCGATGACTTTCAGGTCGACATCGACGCCGGCTTCCTTGAAGTAGCCAAGGTCGCGAGCAAGGAACAGCGGCCCGTAGCCCACCCAGGTGGTCATGCCGAGGCGAATGGCGCCGGCGTTGGCGGGAGCGGCAAGCCCCAGGCCCAGCAGGCCCGCGCTGACCGCGGTCATCAGGCAGTTTCGGAATGTCTTCATTATCGTGGTTCCCCTATGGCTGTTACCGGCATCGACCTCGTTCGAGTGGCGTATGCCAGGCTGTCGTTTCGGCAGCCGCTCTCTTGTTATGCGTCGCCCTCCCAGGCGGGCCTTGTTCTAGGTCCCGCAAGAGAGCATCCGGGCCGGATCGCAAAAAGAAGTCTTTTTCTGTCCTTTGCTTCGCCGAAACCGAAGCAGCGGACCCTGCATGGTTGACGCGCTTGAATTGACGGCGCCAGGCGACCGCGGTTCCGATGGCGCCGGCAGATGCGCCAATGACCGTGGACGGCTTGCTGACCAAAGAGATTGTAGCGGTAGGGACGCTCGCCCGATCGAAGGCGCTCTCAGACCATCGGGAAATCGACGGCGGCGCCAGGATGAGTGGCAAATTCAGGCGCTTTGGGGCACTGTCGAGGGATGCGGCCTGGTCGGCCGCAACCCGGAGATTTTCGGCGCGATCGCCACGCCCCCCGACGTGGCAATGCGGACTATGCCGCCAAGGCGCCCGACTTCTTGGCGGTCCAGGTGGCGATATAGTCCATCAGGCCGGGGCTGAGGCAGTCATAGGGCTCGAGCCCGATCGACTTCAGCTGGCCACGGATGCCGTCCATGCGGCTCGGATCGACACCGGATTCGATGATCGAGGAGACGAAGGCGGTGAAGCCCGGCGGCGACCAGCCATCCTCCTCGAAGCGTTCGGGATGGATGAAGGACAGGCCCTTGAAGGGATGGTCGCGCTCGACCGGGCCGTACATGTGGACGCCGCAGCTTGTGCAGGCATGGCGCTGGATGAGGGCCGAGGGATCGACCACCTTCAGCTTGTCGCCGTTCTCGGTGACGGTGACGTCGCCGCTGCCGGCAACGGCCACCACCGAGAAGATGGCGCCGTCCGGCTTCCAGCATTTGGTGCAGCCGCAGGCATGGTTGTGGGCGATCTGGCCCTTGACCTTCACCTTCACCGGATTGCTGGTGCACAGGCAGACCAGCGTGCCGCCGGC
>NZ_VFTL01000011.1:0-162456 GCF_006439385.1 Mesorhizobium sp. B3-1-7 | reverse complement strand
CCCCCCTCGTGGGGGAGATGTCCGGCAGGACAGAGGGGGGCGCGAAGGAACTCCACGGTTCCATTCTTCAGCAAGCCGAGACCTACAGAAACAACCGCAACTGCGTGTGAATGATCGACCGATAGTCGTCGATCGTGCGCCGGCCTTCTTCCTTGTCCTGCGTCAGCGCCAGCCGCACGACGCCGCCGGCAAGCTGGAAGATGAGGAACACGACACGCCCGAACGCCTCGCGCCGCTCCGGCGCGATCATCGGACCGACATGGTCGCAGAACATCTTCGCCTGATGCCGCGTCTCGGCGATGTCGAGATGCTGCAGCGCCTTGTCGGCCTGGATGGCGTTCTGCAGGTCCTGGATGGCCGGGTCGGCGGCGACGCGGGCATAATAGTCGTCGAGCAGGCGGTCGGCCGCCGCGGTCACGTCGCCCAGCCCGCCTATCCCGGCGATGATGGCGCCGAATCGCGCCCGGCTTTCCTCGGAAAACCGCTCATAGAGCATCGCCAGGATCGCCGACTTCGACGGAAAATAGTGGTAGACGGTGGCGATCGGCCCGCCGGCCAGCGCGCCGACTTCCTTCATCGTCACCGCGTCGATGCCCTTTTCGCCGATCAGCCGCATGGTGGTGGCGAGGATCGCGTCGATGCGCTCGCGGCTGCGCTCCTGCTTCGGCCTGCGCCGCGGTTCCGTCGCCGTTCGCCTTGTCTGCGTCATGCGCCAAATCCCGTGGGAGCTCGCGAATTCGTGGTTGACAAGAAACATGATCAAGTATCAGTTTCGTGAAATACTGACAACTTGTCAGTTTTTCGATCGAGCTGCAAGGGAGGGGCACTCGTGACCGCATCGCAAGCCGCGCAGGCGGAAAATGACGACTGGCTTGTCGGCAATCCGACCGGACTGCAGCTCGCCTCGGCGCTGTGGATCGGCTCGGTCGGCCTGCTCATCCTTGGCCTGCAGCCGGTGCTGCTCGGTGCGCTCTACACTGAAGGCCATGTCACCGGCGACGAACTCGCGCTGGTGGCCACCGCCGAGATGATCGCCATCGCCATCGGCTCGGGCGTAGTGGCAATGCTGCTCCCTGCCAGGAACATGCGCCGGAAGAGCGCGGTGCTGCTCGTGCTGCTCGCGCTCGCCAATTTCTGGACGGCTTATGCCGGTACTCCCAATGCGCTGATCGGCGCGCGCACGCTGGCCGGCTTGGCGGAGGGCGGGCTGGTCGCGGTCGCCACCGAATTGATCGCCCGCTCGCGTCGCGCCGAGCGCATCGGCGGCTATTTCGTCACGCTGCAGACCTTGGCGCAATGCGCGCTGGCGCTGATCCTCGCGCTCTATGCCGTGCCGCGAGCCGGCTCGGCCGGCGGCTTCATCGCGCTCGGCATCGTCTGCCTGCTGTCGCTTGTCGTCGCCTGGACCGTGCCGGACGACTATGCCGACCTGCCAAAGGAAGAGCAGTTCGCCAATGTGGCAACCGTCCCGGCGCTCACCGCGCTCTTGTCGATCTTCTGCTATTTCATGTTCTTCGGCGCCGTCTGGGCTTTCCTCGAGCCCATCGGCGCGCAGTTCGGCATTGATGGCCGCACCGTCGGTCTGATGGTTTCGGCGAGCCTTGCCGCGCAGGTGCTCGGCGCCATGACCGCGACAATCTTCGAGGCGCGCATCGACTATCGTTTTGCCATCACCGCCATCGGGGTCATCGCGGCGATCAGCTCGGTGCTGCTTGCCTCCGGCCCGGGTCTTTCGACGTTCTGGGCGGTGGCGCTGGTGATGGGCTTCATCCTGCTCTTCATCGTGCCTTACCAGATCCGCCTCGCCATCACCGCCGACGAGACGCGCACCGCGGCACTCCTGGTGCCGGCCGCGCAACTCTTCGGCCTCGCCATCGGCCCGATTGCCGCCTCGCTGCTGATCGACGGCGAGAATTTCCGGCCCGTGCCCGAATTCGCCGCCGCCACCGCCTTGGCCAGCGTGCTTTTGCTCGGCGTCTTCGTGCTGGTTGCGCGCCGGCGCGGTCGGGCCTGAGCGGGAGGATTGGGATGGCAGCCGCCTGGAGCAACTGGTCGGGCTTCGTCACGGCTTCCCCGCAATTGATCGCGACCCCGGCCGATGCCGGGGAACTGGCCGATCTGGTGCGCTCGGCGCCCGGACCGCTGCGCGTCGCAGGCGCCGGCCATTCCTTCACGCCGCTGGTGCAGTCCGAAGGAGCCATCGTTTCGCTGGAGAAGATCGAGGGGCTGGTCTCGCATGAGGCGGCGGCCAACCGGGCGCGGGTGAGGGCGGGAACCAGGCTCGGCGCCCTGATGCGCATCCTGCAGGACATCGGCCAGGGCCTGCCGAACATGGGCGACATCGACCGTCAGGCGATCGGCGGCGCGCTGGGCACGGCGACGCACGGCTCGGGCTCCGCGCTCGGCGCCTATCACACGCAGCTCGAGGCGCTGCAACTGGTGGATGGGCAAGGCAAGTTGCGCGAGTACAGCCGCGCTGGCGACCTGGACATGATCCACGCCACCGGCGTCGCGCTGGGCAGCTTCGGCGTGCTGACCGAAGTGACGATGAACAACATGGCGACCTATCGGCTGCGCCGCCGCAAATGGATTCTGCCGGTCGGCGACATGCTCAAAAACTTCGAGACAATGATGGCCGCGCATCGCTCGGCCGAGTTCTACTACATTCCCTTCGCCGACTACGTGCAGTTCATTGCCAGCGATCTCAGTGGCGCAGCGCCGACGCCGCGGCCGACCGAGGATGACGAGGAAGGATTGGCGACTTTGCGCAAGCTGCGCACCGCTTTGCGCTGGCTGCCGTCGCTGCGCCGCGCGCTGATCAGGGGCGCGGTGAAGAAAGTGGCCTCCGAGGACTATGTGCAGGATTGGCTCAACGTCTACGCCAGCGACCGTCGCACCAAATTCAACGAGATGGAGTACCACCTGCCTTACGAGGAAGGCCCCAAGGCGTTGGCCGAGATCATCGCGCTGACGGAGAAGCACTTCCCGGAAGTCTATTTCCCGATGGAGGTGCGTTCGGTGGCGCCAGACGAATTCTGGCTTTCGCCTTTCTACAAAAGGCTGACCTGCTCGATCGCCATCCACCACGATGCGGCGAACGACCCGCTGCCCTTCATGCGCGCCGCCGAGCCCATCTTCCACAAGTATGGCGGCAGGCCGCATTGGGGCAAGATGCACGGCCTGAAGGCAACGGATTTCAAGAAACTTTATCCGCGCTGGGACGACGCGATGGCGGTGCGGCGCGACATCGATCCGCAAAACCGTTTCGTCTCGCCTTACATGGCCGGCCTGTTCGGCATCCAACAATGAGCGCCTATTTCACCGCTCTGTCCGACGCATTGCGAGCCGCCGAGATTTTCCGGCCCTGCCTTGTTCTCGACCGAGACCGGCTGGACGGCAACATCGCGCTGGTTAAGGAGAGGCTGGCGCCGGGCCTGGCGGTGCGACTGGTCGACAAGTCGCTGCCTTGCATGCCGCTGCTCTCGCACATCGCGCGAGCACTCGAAACCAACCGCTTCATGACCTTCCATCCGCCGGTGACGCAGGCCGTGCTCGACGCTTTTCCCGAGGGCGACCTGCTCTATGGCAAGCCGATGCCGGTCGGCGCCGCCAGGGCCGCGCTGACGAGAGGCGGCGCCGGCTGGTGGTCGCGCGTCTGCTGGCTGATCGATACGCCGGAGCGGCTGGCGGAATATGGCGCGCTCGCTGCCGCGCTCGACACCGAATTGCGCTTCGCTTTCGAGGTGGACGTCGGCCTGCATCGCGGCGGCTTTTCCAGCCCCGCCGAGATCAAGGCGCTGCCGATACCGGATCGTCTGCACTGCGAAGGCATCATGGCCTATGAGGCGCATGCGCCGGAAATCCCCGGTTTATTCGGCGGGGCGGAGAAGGCGCTGAAGCAGGCCTCGACCAAGGCTGCCGGCTTCATCGATGCGCTGGAGCCGGAGGCGCGCCGCATCCTCAACATCGGCGGCTCGAAGACGGCGCTGCTGCATGGCTCGGGCGTCGCTAACGAAGTGTCGATCGGCTCGGCCTTCGTGCTGCCCAAGGATTTCGACACGCCCGGCCTCGGCGGCTTCCAGCCGGCGGCTTTCATCGCCACGCCGATCCTCAAGGCGGTCGATGCGATGCTGCCGGGGCCGCCGGCGGTTTCCAGGGCGTTGCAGTCGCTCGGTCTCTTCGCGCGCAAAGGCTGCTATCTCTATGGCGGCAAGTGGATGGCCGAGCCGGTGTTTCCCGAAGGCATGAAGCCGAACGGACTGATCGGTTTATCGTCCAACCAGCAGTTCATGAGCCTGCCGGCAGGCGCGGATGTTAAGCCCGGCGACTACGCCTTCCTGCGGCCGACGCAGAGTGAGGCGGTGCTGCAGCATTTCGGGGCGATTGCGGTGTTTTCGGCCGCGCGCATCGTGGAGTTCTGGCCGGTGCTGCCGATGGGGTGAGGGGCGCTTCAGCGCTCGCTATTAGCACTGGTGACCGTGAGGTCGTCATTCTAGGGCGGAGCGACGCGAAGCGGAGCGCAGACCCTAGAATCCATGCCATTCCGCCTACCGTAGAACGAATACGGTGTAGAAGAAGGTATCCGATGCCGGCGTTTCAGCGCCAAGGTCTGTGCCGTTGCTGCGCTTGTAGGCCCGCCTTCGTATTCCAGGGTCTGCGCGCGTCGCTGCGCTCCTTGCTCCGCCCTGGAATACGAAGGCGGGCCTATTAATTGACTCAGTCAACTAAATGATTGATCCTGTCCAAGACAGGAGGAAATCCCCATGACGATCCACGACCACCCCCGCAAGGAGCGCATCGACACAGTCCGGTCCTTCAACCGCTTCTACACCCGCCAGATCGGCTTGCTCGACGAGGGCCTGTTGAAGAGCCCGTTCTCGCTGACCGAGGCGCGGGTGCTTTATGAGCTTGCCAACCGCGAGGGGCTGGTCGCCAGCGACCTGGTGCGCGAGCTTGGCCTCGACCCCGGCTATGTCAGCCGTCTTCTCAAGAAATTCGAGGAGCGCGGCCTGGTCGAGCGCGAAGCCACCGAGGCGGACGCGCGCCGCGCCTCGATCGCGCTGACGCCCGCAGGCAGGCAGGCCTTCGCGCCGCTCAACCAGGATTCGCACGACCAGGTGCGCGCGCTGCTCGATCGCCTGGCGCCCATCGACCAGGAGCGGTTGGTCAAGGCCATGCGTACCGTACAGGAGCTGCTCGGCGACAAACCCGAACCGAAGGAAGCCTACATCCTGCGGCCGCTGCAGGTTGGCGACATCGGTTGGATCACGCGCCGCCAGGGCATGCTCTATACGCAGGAGTATGGTTGGGACGGGACCTTCGAGGCGCTGGTCGCCGAGATCCTCGGCGAATTCGTCAGGAAGTTCGATCCGAAATGGGAGCGTGCCTGGATCGCCGAGCGCGCGGGAGAGGTTGTCGGTTCCGTCTTCGTCGTGCGCAAGTCGCCGGAGGTGGCGAAGCTCAGGCTGCTCTATATCGAGCCATCGGCGCGCGGCCTTGGCATCGGCGCGCGCCTAGTCGACGAATGCATCGCCTTCGCGCGCGCCAAAGGCTACAAGACGCTGACCTTATGGACCAACGACATACTGGGCGCGGCCCGCCGCATCTACCAGGCCGTGGGTTTCAAGCTGGTCGACGAGGAACGCCACCATTCCTTCGGCAAGGACTTGGTCGGGCAGACGTGGGATCTGGAACTTTAGCTCTTTCCCTTCTCCCACAAGCTGAAGGGAAGGCGCTCACCCCTTCACCGGCAACCAGATCTCCAACCCGCCATTGCCGGTGCGCGCGTCGAATTCGGGTCCGTAGCGCTCGAATTCCGGTGCGTCGGCGATCTCGTGGCCGGAGGCCGGCAGCCAGCTGTTCCAGATCGTGTTGATGGTCCGGCGGATGGTCGAGATGTGCTCGCGATGCGAGAACACCGCATATTTCTGCGCCGGCACCCGCACACGGTAGAAATCCTTCGGCAGGTCGCAGAAATCCGTCACCTGGACGCCGGCGACATAGTCGAAATTGCCGGCATCGTCGCCATTCGTGCACACGCCGTAGAAGACGCCGGGCACTTCGCCTGGAATGTTGCCGATATAGGGGGCGAAGCGCTGCCATTGCATGGGAATGCCGGCACTGGCCTCGCAGCTGTAGCGTTCGCCGAGACCGGCGATGAGGAAGGGGCGGCTGGTCTCGAAGCACGGCGACTCGAGTGTGGCGAGAAGCGAACTGTCCATCAGAATGGGCTCCACGAGGTTGAGGTTTCGGGTCGAGCCTTGCGCGCGCACCAGCTCCGGCGTGGTGCCGAATTCATCGCGAAAGGCCCGTGTGAACGCCTCATGCGAGCCGTAGCCGGCATCGAGCGCGACCGAGAGGATGTCGCGCGCGCCGCCGGCCAGCTTGCGCGCCGCTTCGCTCAAGCGGCGCGCCCGCATATAACCCATGACCGACCGTCCCGTGGCGGCGCCGAAGGCGCGCGTCACATGGAAGCGCGATACGCCGCTGCTTTGCGCTATTTCGTCGAAACTGATCGCGTCCGGCAGATGGCTTTCGACAAACCACAGCGCTTTCTCGGTCGGGTTCATGGTTCCTCGCATTTGGCGCGGCGACATTAGCCCTCGCGCCGCCGGCCAGTTTGATCGAAATTGCGCGCTGGGCAATAATGCGCTTAGACCATGCCGCGTCGAGTGGAAGCGATGCGGCGCAAAGCATTGTCCGGGGGGTGTCCCGATGGCGCCGGCGACAGCCGATCAGGTCTTTCGTTTTGGCGGGTTCACGCTCGACCTTGCCATGGGCACGCTGCGCGGCGTTAACGAGCCGCTGTTCCTGCGCCCGAAGGCTTTCGCGCTGCTGTCCCATCTTGCCCGCAACATGGGCCGCGTGGTGCCGAAATCGGAACTGATGGATGTCGTGTGGCCGGACGTCTACGTCACCGAGGATTCGCTGACGCAGTCGGTGCGCGAGATCCGCAAGGTGCTGGGCGACGACATGGTGCGCACCGTCTCCAAGCGTGGCTACATGCTGGCAGCGGAAGCCGAAGCGGCGCCCGAGATAAGCACGCAGCCGATCGTCGCCGTGGTGCGCTTCCGCAATGAGAGCGGCGATCCGGCCGACGAGGCCATGGTCGATGGATTCGCGGAAGACCTGATCAATGGCGTCGCGCGCTTCGGCACCGTCACTGTGCTGGCGCGGAACTCCAGCTTCTCCTTTGCCTCCTTCGGCCGAGCCGAGTGGCCGCAGATCCGCGCCCGCATCGGCGCCGACTATCTGGTCGAGGGCTCGCTGCGCCGTCAGGGCGAGCATGTCGTGGTCGCCGTCAGTCTGGTGGACATCGCCACCGCGAGCCAACTCTGGGGCGACCGCTACCAGTCGCATGGCGAAGGCCTGTTCGCCATCGAGCGTGAGATCGTCGAGCAGATCGTCAGCCGCCTGGTCACGCGGGTCGCCAATGCAGGGCTGCAGCAGGCGTCACGCAAGCCGGTCACCAGCCTTGCCGCCTACGAGCTCCTGATACGTGGCTTTGCGCTGCTGCGCGACCCGGCCCAGACCGACCAGCGCGGCGCCGAAGCCTTGTTCGAGGCGGCGATCGCCAAGGATCCGAATTACGGGCTGGCCTACACCTATCTCGGCTTGGCGCGCTCGCTCGACGGCGAATTCGGGCGTGCCAGCGATGCCGTGCTGGAAAACGCGCGCGACCTTGCCGACAAGGGCCTGGCGCTGTCGCCGGACCAGCCGACCGGTCATCGCGTGCAGTCGCTGATCCGCCTCTACATGCGTGATCACGAGGCGGCCGAGCACCACATGCGCATTGCGCTGCAGCTCAACCCTTACGATGCCGACAGCATCGAGCAGATGGGCATGCTGCTGACCATGCGCGGCCGGCCGCTGGAAGCGCTGACCTGGCTGGCACGCGGCATCCGCATCGATCCCTTGCACCCGCATTGGTACCAGTTCGATCGCGCGCTGGCGCTCTACATGATGGGCGAGTACCGGCAGGCGGCCGACGCACTGGAACTGGCAACGCGTCCAGCGCCGTGGATCCGCACGCGGCTCGCGGCCTGTTATGCCCAGATGGGCGACATGGAGAAGGCGCGGCGGCAGATCGCACTCATCGAGGAGGGCGCCCCGTTCTCGCCGATCGACTATGCGCTGCGCGGCGTGCCGTTCGAGAACAAGGCTGATGCCGAGCATTTCGCCGAGGGTGTCAGGCTTGCCCTCGGCTAAGGCATGTCGCCCGGTGTGCAGCGGATAGCGACATGCATCAAAAACAGCGACTTAAAAGCGCGTCGACTGAATCCGTTTCAGGGCGACGCGCTTTAGCTGACGCCCGAGGCGATCAATCGGCCACGACCACGATGTAGCGGCCCTGATAGAGCCGGTAGTAAGTGCCGCCGCAGCGCCAGACGTCAAAACCGTTGACCTTGGTGCGGACGCAGCCGGTGGGCAGCGTCGCGACCCAGGCCGTGGTGTGCCGCAGCACGCGCCAGGTGGTGGTGCGGCGAGCGACACCGGCGGCGCTGCGCGGCGTCCACGGCGCCCCGATGCGGGCCTCGGCGGTGCTGACCGGCGACAAAGCGGGCACGGCGCTGCCGACGATTTCGACAGCGGTGATCGCAAGGGCGAGCAGAGCTGCGGCCGAGCGGTATTTCTTCAAGGATTTCATGGGCATGTTGGTTTCTCCAGATGTTGGTTGAAGTCTAGTGGGAGGATTGAGCGGCAAGCCGGGTCGAGCCCGTCAGCGCCGCCAGGTGAGCAACCACGAGCACCCAGTGCGCCGTGGTTGTGACGTAGCCGACGACGAGCACGTCCGCGGCGACGAAGAACTGCCAGAACAGAAGGTTCGCCGTTCCAAGCAGCATGTGCACGGCAGCCAGGACGGCATGCCAGTTGCGGGAATAGGCGATGCGCCAGAGCGTCACGCCGATGATCAGGGCAAGCCCGTGCGCCTCGATGAAGCCGATGCCGGTACCGGGCGCATCGCCGAGCAGGATTGCTTCCGGGCCGCGCCCGAAGAAGGAGCCGGCAATGTCGGTGAAGAGCCCGCCGGCCGACGCCAGCATCAGGAAGCTGGCGTTCAGGCGAACGAAGAGGTTTCCGTAGAAGGAGGACATGATCTTGCCTTTCTGTTTGTTGTTGGGATGCGGCCACGGCGGCGTCGCCGCCGTGGCTTGCCGTGCCTCGCCGCTCAGGCGGCGATGGCCTGCGGTTCGGCGGTGGCGGTGACCGGCTCGGTCCCTGCCGCGGCGTGTTCCGGCACCTTGATGCGGAACCAGGCGACGTAGAGCGTCGGCAGGAAAACCAGCGTCAGCACGGTCGCCACCATCAGGCCGCCCATCACCGCATAGGCCATCGGTCCCCAGAACACGGTCGGCGCGATCGGGATCATGCCGAGGATGGCTGCTGCCGCCGTCAGCAGGATCGGCCGCAGCCGGTGCGTGGTGGCGCTGATCACCGCCGCCCACGGCTCCTCGCCGGCGGCGATATGCTGGTCGATCTGCGCGATCAGGATGACCGAGTTGCGGATCACCATGCCGATCAGCGACATCACGCCGAGGATGGCGACAAAGCCCATCGGAGCCCCTGACAGAAGCAGCGCACCGGCGACGCCGACGATGGCCAGCGGAGCGGTGAGCAGCACCAGCACCAAGCGCTGGAAGCTCATCAGCTGGATCATCAGCACCGTAGCCATGATAAACAGCATCAGCGGAAAGACCACGAAGATGCTGGCCTGCGCCTTGGCGCTGTCCTCGATGACGCCACCCTGCTCGACGCTGTAGCGCACCGGCAGCTCGGCCTTAAACGTGGCGATCGCCTTCTCCAGCCGCTTCGACACGATGGTGGCGTTCTCGCCCGTCGCGACGTCGGCCTGCACGGTCACGGTCGGCAGGCGGCCTCGACGCCAGATCAGCGGCGGCTCGGTCTGGTAGCTGAGCTTCGCCACCTGTTCGAGCGGCACGCGCCGTCCGCCGGAGGCGCTGATCGTCAGGCCGCGCAGCGTGTCGATGCTGGCGCGTTCCGAATCCACGGCGCGGGCGACGATGTCGACGAGATAGGTGTCGTCGCGCATCTCGGTGATCTTCGAGCCGGACAGGATCGCGTTGATCGTCTCCGACAGCTGCTGCGAGGAGATGCCCAGCGCACGCGCCCGGTCCTGGTCGACCTCGACCTTGATGACCTTGGCCGGCTCGTTCCAGTCGTAGTTGATGTTGCGGACCGCTGCGTCGCTGCCGAGCACCTGCGCGAACTGCTGCGCGAGACTCCGCGTCTTGTCCGGGTCTGGACCGCTGACACGGAACTTCAGCGGCCAGCCGACCGGCGGGCCAAGTTCCAGCGGCGTGACGCGGGCCATGACGTCGTCGAAGCCGGTCGACAGCTCCTTCTCCAGCCGGTCGATGACCGCCTGGCGCACGGCATGGCCCTTGGTCACCACCACCGCCTGGGCGAAAAAGTCGTTGGCCAGCTGCGCGTCGAGCGGCAGGTAGAAGCGCACCGCGCCCTGGCCGACATAGAAGCTCCAATGGTCGATGTCAGTATCGGAAGCGAGCAGCTTCTCGACGCGCTCGACGACCGCGTCCGCCGCCTTGATCGAGGCGGTGCGCGGCAGTGTGAGATCGAGCATGACCTCCGGCCGGTCCGACTTCGGGAAGAACTCCTGGCCGACGAAGCCCATGGCAACGACCGAGAGCGCGAACAGCCCGGCGGTCGCCGACAGCACCAGCCACTTCGCCCGCATCGCGGTTTCGAGCAGCACCTGGAAGCCACGGGCAATGCGCGACGGCTGGTGGCTGCCGCCATGTCCCTTGATGCGGTCCGGCAGAATGAAGACGCCGGTGAGCGGCGTGAACAGCACCGCGACGACCCAGGAGACGACGAGCGCAATGGCGACGACCGCAAACAGCGAGAAGCAGTATTCGCCGGCGCCGCTCTTGGCGAAGCCGACCGGCACGAAGCCGGCGATCGTCACCACCGTGCCGGTCAGCATCGGGAAGGCAGTCGAGGTATAGGCATAGGTGGCGGCCGAGATCTTGTCGTAGCCTTCCTCCATGCGGGCGATCATCATCTCGACCGCGATCATCGCATCGTCGACCAGCAGGCCGAGCGCGATGATCAGCGCGCCGAGCGAGATACGCTGCAGCGATATACCGAAATACTGCATGGTGACGAAGGTGATCGCCAGCACCAGCGGGATGGCAACCGCCACGACGACGCCGGGGCGCCAGCCGAGCGCCAGCAGTGACACGGCAAGCACGATGGCGATCGCTTCGCCGAGGCTCTTGGTGAATTCGCCGACGGATTCTTCCACGACATGCGACTGGTCCGCGACCATGCCGAGCTCGGCGCCGAGCGGCAGCTCGGCCTCCATCTCATGCATCTTCTCCTTGACGTTTTCGCCCAATGCCAGCGCGTCGCCGCCTGCCGTCATCGAGACGGCGATGCCGACCGCTGGCTTGCCGTTGAAGCGGAACATCGGCTGCGGCGGGTCGGAATCGGCGCGCTTGACCTCGGCGACGTCGCCCAACCGGAAGTAATGGCCGTTGGCGTAGAAGTTGATCGCCTTCAGGCTCTCTTCCGACGTGAAGGAACCGGACACGCGGATGGCGATGCGCTCGGGACCGGCGTCGACCGTGCCGCTCGGCGTCAGCGCGTTCTGCGCCTGCAATGCCTGCGTCAGCGTGCCGACGTCGAGGCCGAGCGCCGCCACCTTCTGGGTCGAGAATTCGAGATAGATCTTCTCGTCCTGCTGGCCGATCAGGTCGACCTTGGCGACGTCCTTCACCGTGAGCAGCCCGGCGCGCAGGCTGGTCGCCATATCCTTCAGCTCGCGATGGCTGAGGCTGTCGGAGGTGAGCGCGTAGATCAGCGAATAGGTGTCGCCGAACTCGTCGTTGAAGAACGGGCCTTGCACCCCCGACGGCAGCGTCGGCTTGATGTCGTCCAGCTTCTTGCGCACCTGGTACCAGAGCGGCTGCACCTCGTCGCCGGCAACAGTGTCCTTCAGGTTGACGAAGACGACGGATTCGCCCGGCTTGGTGTAGCTCTTGACGTAGTCGAGATCGGGCAGTTCCTCGAGCTTCTTCTCGATGCGGTCGGTGATCTGTTCGACCGTGTCGCTGGTGCTGGCGCCTGGCCACATCGTCTTCACCACCATGGTCTTGATGGTGAAGGGCGGGTCCTCCTCGCGGCCGAGACCGCGATAGGCGTAGAGGCCGGCGAGTGCGGCCGCGATCATCAGGTAGACGATGAAGCTGCGGTGGCGCAGCGCCCATTCGGAAAGATTGAAGCTGGTCATGATGCAAAGCCCTCTCAGCGCGCGCGAAGGCGCGTTCCGCCGGCTTCTGCCGGCTGGCGAAAACAAGTGATGGTTTGGGTCCGGTCAGCGCCCGCCATTTGGCGGGCGCCGCGGCAAGTCAGGCCAGGCTGTGCATGGTGCCCGGTACGCGGTATGGCGCCCGCTCGGCCGTCCTTGGTTTGATGGCGAGGCCGGCGAGGTAGCGCTGGAAGCTCGCCGCCTCCTGCACCGGCGAGGCGAGCGCGACATGCCCGTCCGGCCTCACCAGATAGGCGGCGTCGCGCTGCAAGGCGGCTTTCGCGGCGGTTTCCGACCAGGCGAAGCCGTGAACCGGAATGCCGGTCGATGCCAGCATGGCCCGGAATTCCGCATTGACCTCGCCATAGACATGCACCTGCCAGTCCAGCGAGCGCAGCGGCTCGAAATTGTCGCTGCTTGGCATCGGCACATAGGGCAGGCGGTCGCCGCCGCTGATCTTTCCCGCTGTGCCCGAGCTGATCGGGCCGGCGCGGTACTGGATCGCCGCCTGCGAGATGACGCCGAAGAAGGCGCGCGAGCCGTATGACGTGTGCAGCGCGATGTTCAGGATCTTCGGCATCAGATAGCGCCGGAACAGGCCGACGAGCCGCGAGCGGCTGGTGGCGATGCGGAACGCCTGGTCCGTGCTCTCGATCAGTCTGTGGGCGAAGGCGATGCGCTCCGGCTCATAGCTGTCGAGCAGGCGCGGATCGGCGCGGCCCTGGACGACGGCAGCGAGCTTCCAGGCAAGGTTCACCGCATCGCCCATGCCGGTGTTCATCCCCTGTCCGCCGGCCGGGCTGTGGATGTGGCCAGCGTCGCCGCAGAGGAACACACGGCCGACGCGAAAATTCTCGGCGACGCGATGATGGACCCGGTAGGTCGAGAACCAGTTGACCTCGTCGACCGTTACGCCGGTGTCGCGCTCGACGTCGGCGCGTATCGCCTCGAAGCTGATCGTCTCGTCCGCCTCATGCGCCTTCGGCACGATGCCGATCAGCCGGATCGAACCCGACTGCCGGACCGGCATGACGATGGCAAAACCGTAGGTGCTGATGGTCGTGTCCATGCCGTTGCGGGTGATGTCGCCACGGCCTTTCACGTCGACGACGTAGAAGGACTGTTCGTAGGCGCCGCCGGGAAAGCCGATATTCAGCCCGTGGCGCACTGTGCTGTGGGCGCCGTCGCAACCGGCGAGGTAGTTGGCGACGACGGTTTCCGTCTGGCCTTCCTTGCTCAGCGTCGCGATGACCGCGTGGCCCTTGTCCTGGAAAGCGATGAGCTCCGTGCCGCGCTCCACCTCGACGCCGGCGCGCTCCAGATGCGTGATCAGCACGCGCTCGTGGATGTCCTGCGGCAGCGCGAAGGCGAAGGAATAGGGGCTGATGCCGCGGCCGAAATCGGCGAGCGGGAGTCTCGCGGCGACGCCTGCCGGCGTGTGCACGGTGAGCTGTTCGATCTTCACGCCCGCTGCAAGCACGTCGTCGACGATGCCGATCTGACGGTGGAATTCCAGCGTGCGCGCCTGGACGGCCAGCGCGCGCGAGGTTTCGCCGGGAGCGGCGGCCTTGTCGAAGATGCGCACCGGAACGCCGAGCTTGGTCAACCAGAGCGCGAGCGTCAGCCCGGTCGGGCCGGCGCCGGCGATGAGGACCTTGGTCTTTGACATGGTCATTTTCCTTCTCCCTCAACGATACGGACTTTTTCGTGTTCCCGCAGCCGGTTTACGCCGGCAGTGACGACCCGGTCGCCCTTGGTGAGCCCGGCACTGACGACTACGCGGTCGGTCTCGTAGCGGGCGATGGTGACCGGCTTGAGCTCGACAGCCGACGAGGCCGACACCACCCAGACGGCGGGCTTGCCTTCCTTGTCGAACAGCGCGCTGCCCGGCAGCAGCACGACAGGAGCGCCGGCGATCTCGACGCGGCCGGCGACACTTGCGCCGAAGCGCATCTCGTCAGGCGCATTCTCGAGCGAAACCTTCACCTGGAAGGTGCGGGTGGCGGCGTCGGCCATCGGCGCTATCTCGCGCACAGTGCCGGCGGTCGACACCGCCGGATTGCTGAGCAGCGAGACGGTGACGGCGGGTATCTTTCGACCGCGCCGGTCGCTGGTAAAGGCTGCTTCCGCGATAGAGAACACCGCGTCGCGGCTCTCCGGATCGGCGACGCGTACCACCATCTGCCCAACATTGACCGATTGGCCGGCCTCGGCGCCGGTGGCGGTGACGATGCCGTCGAATTCGGCCCGGAGCTCGGTGTAACCGAGCTGGTCCTTGGCCATCGCGAAGGCGATGTTCGCCGATTTCAGCTTGGCCTCGGCCGAGCGCAGATTCTTTAGCGTCGCGTCATGGTTGGCGCGTGTCGTGAAACCCTTGGCGAGCAGCGCGCTGATACGCGCTTCGGCGGCGCTGGCTTCCACCAGCACGGCCTCGGCCGCTGTCACATCGGCTTCCGCGCTGGCCAGCCGGTTTCGATAATCCTGGTCGTCGACCCGGGCGAGCACCTCGCCCTTTTTCACCGTGGCGCCGACCTCGGCGGTGCGCTGGATGAGCTTGCCGGAAACGCGAAGACCGAGATCGCTCTCCAGCCTCGGCTTGATCTCGCCGATGGCGACGCGGTTATCCGCGACGGGTTCCGGCGAGACCGAAACTGCCTTGACCAGCTTGGTTTCGGGCGTGCCCGGCGCGACGTTCGATGCTTCGCTTCTGGCGCCGTGCCAGACCATCACGGCACCGCAAGCGAGCGCGGCGATCGAGCCGGCGACAAGGCGGCGCCTGAGCGGCTTGTTGTGCCCAAGAGGACTGTTGTGAAAACGTGCGGCAATCATGTTGTCTCCATGCCCAAGGTTGCGGCCGCGCTTGGGAGGACGCGGCGGCCGGGAAACTGCGTTGGCTGGCAGGGGATCAAGGCGTTGCAACCTGTCTTTCGCCAGCCCGATCTTTTTGCGATTTCGGCTCCGGCAAATCCCGAACGGTTTCTGAAAATTTTCCGATGTTTGGGTGAGACGGCGCGAGGAGGGATTGACTGCTACGCATTCGCTGGTATGTAACGTTATTACATATCATAACGAGAATCGAACCACGAATGCATTTCTCCAGGCAGGTCGCTTCACGCGGTGATGAACGCGCGCAGAAGCCGTTGCGACTCGCGCGCGGACAACCTACGATGGCTGCGTCATGGTCCCCGAGCCGCAAGGCGAGGGGTGAAAAGGGAACACGGTGAGATCCGGTCTGGATTGAACCCGTGGCTGCCCCCGCAACTGTGAGCGGCGAGCTCCATCCGAAACGCCACTGGCCGGCAAGGCTGGGAAGGCGGATGGCGCAACGACCCGCGAGCCAGGAGACCTGCCATCGACATGAGTTGACCGGACGGGGTGTGCCGGGAGGAGACGCGGGCACCGGTCTTGTCGGCCGGCTCGTCCAGCATCCTTCCGTCGCCATTTTGGAAAGTGACGGAAATGTTGGACGCCTCGAGAGCAATTCCAGGAAAAGTGTGTAGCGGTTTTCCGTCTGGAATTGCGTCAAAACAAAGAGATAGAGCGGTTCGCCGTTTCCGTGAAACGGTGAAACGCTCGAGCCATCGCATCATCGTCTGTTCGCTGTGCCGCGATACCGTGACCGGGCTGAGGTCCGGCGAGGGTTTGTGCGCCGACCTGCGCTCCAGGCTTTCCTTGCAGCCGGCGCCTTCCTTTGCCATCGAGACCATCGACTGCATGGCCGGTTGCGCGCGGCCGCTCACCGTGGCCTTCATGGCGCAAGGCAAAGCCACCTATCTCTTCGGTTCCATCGACAGGGGCACCGACGCCGGCGCGCTGGTCGAATTTGCCAGGCTCTATGCCTCGCTGCCCGACGGCTGGTGCAATTCCGGCCAGCGCCCGGCAAGGATCGCCGGCAAGATACTGGCGCGCATCCCCGCCGCGGGTAAGGCCAGGGAGCAAGTCCGGTGAGCGCGCCCCTGCTTGAAGCCCGCGATCTGGGCGCCACGGCAAACGGCCGGACGCTGGTCGAGGATGTCAGCCTATCGCTGGCGGCGGGTGAGCGCCTCGCCATCATCGGCCCGAACGGCGCCGGCAAGACGACTCTGCTGCGCATGTTGTGCGGGGCGTTGTCGCCGAGCCACGGCGAGGTTCGCCTGGCCGGCCGCCGGCTGGACAGGATCACCGCCGCCGAGCGGGCGCTCAGCATCGCCGTCGTCGGCCAGACGGATCAGCCGGATCCACGGCTGGCGCTCATCGACTATGTCGAGCTTGGCCGCGTCCCGCATGCCGGCCTGAGGCGCCGGCACGACGACCGCGACATCGTCGTCGAAGCACTGCGCCGGACCGGGCTCTTGCCACTGCTCGCGCGCAGCATCGGCTCGCTCTCCGGCGGCGAGCGCCAGCGCGCGCAGCTCGCCCGTGCCATCGCGCAAGAGCCGAAGATCCTGTTCCTCGACGAGCCGACCAACCACCTTGACCCGCGCGCCCGCGCAGAACTGCTCGAACTGGTGGCCGAATTCAGCATGACCGTGGTCGCCGTGCTGCACGATCTCGCCTTGGTGGCGCCCTTCGCCACCAACGTCGCGGTGATGAGCAACGCCCGGCTGCACGCGCTGGCACCGCCGCGCGAGGCGCTGGCGCAGCCGCATATCCGCGAGGTTTTCGGCATCGACGTGCTGCGCCTGCGGCACCCGACCGAGGACCGCGAGCTCACCGTCTTCGAGCTGCCCACGCGCGCTTCCTCGCCATCCTGAACCTGCCCAACCCAAACAAGGAGCACCATCCCGTGAAACGCCTCGCTTTGTCGTTTGCCTTCTCGCTTCTCGCCTCGGCCGCCTTCGCCTTCCCGGTCACCGTCGACAGCTGCGGCAAGGCGCTCACCTTCGATGCACCGCCAAAACGCGCCGTCATCCAGGACCTCAACATGGCCGAGATGGCCTTCGCGCTGAAGCTGCAGCCGTCGATCGTCGGGCTTACCGGCATCACCGGCTGGTACAAGGTCGGCCCCGAGTTCAAGGCGGAGCAAGGCTCCATCCCGGAGCTGGCGCCAAAATATCCGACGCTGGAAAACCTGGTCGCCGTGCAGCCGGATTTCTTCTTCGCCGGCTGGTATTACGGCATGAAGCCGGGCGGCGAGGTCACGCCCGACACGCTCGCCCCGCACGGCATCAAGACGCTGGTGCTGACCGAAAGCTGCGTCCATCTCGACAAGAACCGGCCCGCCGCCTCGATGGACTTGCTCCATGGCGACGTCGAGAAGCTCGGCAAGATCTTCGGCAAGGAGACGGAGGCCGAAAAGCTGGTCGCCGGCTGGAAGGCTGAGCTTGCCGATATCACCGCCAAGGTCGGCGACCGCAAGGGCACGCGCGTGTTCCTCTACGATTCCGGCGAGGACAAGCCCTTCACCGCCGGCAAGTTCGCCATTCCCAACGCCATGATCGCAGCCGCCGGCGGCGAAAACATCATGGCCGACATGGAGACGAGCTGGGGCAACACCGACTGGGAGACGGTCGCCTCGCGCAATCCACAGTTCCTCATCCTGCTCGATTACCAGGACGG
Source organism: Mesorhizobium sp. B3-1-7 (assembly GCF_006439385.1). Lineage (NCBI taxonomy): Bacteria > Pseudomonadati > Pseudomonadota > Alphaproteobacteria > Hyphomicrobiales > Phyllobacteriaceae > Mesorhizobium > Mesorhizobium sp. B3-1-7. Next base: position 144,626 of record NZ_VFTL01000011.1, on the reverse strand, counting down.
CGGCGGCTACAGGAAGCTGCTCGATTTCCTTAAAGTCCATCCGGCGATGAAGGAGACGGACGCCGTCAAGAACGAGCGGTTCGTCGCGCTGCGCTACGCCGAGCTGACGCCCGGACCCGCAAATATCGAGGCGATCGGCAAGATCGCCAGGGCCATGCATCCGGAAGCGTTTTAGGTTTGACGCACGGATGAGCCGGAGTGTTGCCGTTGATGGATAGCCTGCCTAGGAGAATGGCGAAAACGCTCCTCACTTCGTCATCCACGGGCGAAGCAAGGAGCGAAGCGACGCGGCGCAGACCCGAGGATCCATTCCGTGACTTTCGAGCGTTGCAACGGCGTAGAATTCTGCGCCGCCGCATTTCGCGAGCAAGCTCACGGCATGGATTCCAGGGTCTCCGTGACGGAGCTTCGCTCCTGCTTCGCCACGGAATGACGAAGTCGCGAATACCTCGGCTGATCCCGAACGCCAGTATCGCTGCGGCAGGTCCCGGACGGTGAACCTGCGCCATACCCCATTCTTCCTGGCAATGGTGCTGGGCGCGGCGCTGCTGGTCGCGCTCGGGCTGCTTTCGATCGCCTATGGCTCGACGCTGATACCTCTGCGCCAGGTCGTCGGCGCGCTGGCGCATGCGGCCGGACTGGGCAGCCAGAGCCCATCCGGCCCGGTCGGCAGCATCGTCGTCGACCTGAGGCTGCCGCGCACGTTGCTGGCGATCGCCGTCGGCGCCGGCCTTGGCGTGGTCGGCGCGCTGCTACAGACGGTCACTCGCAACGACCTCGCCGATCCGTTCCTGTTTGGCCTCTCCTCGGGCGCGGCAGCCGGCGCGGTCTCCGTCATCACCGTATTCGGCGACACGTTCGGCGTCTGGACGCTGCCGCTTGCCGCCTTCACCGGCGGCGTGCTGGCGGCGGCGATCGTGCTTCTGCTGGTGTCGCGGGTGAAGGGGCAGGGGCCTGAGCGGCTGATCCTGGCCGGCCTCGCCGTCTCATTTCTGTTCACTGCCTTGACCAACTATCTCGTGTTCGCCGGCGACCAGCGCGCCGCCCATTCGGTGTTGTTCTGGACCATGGGCGGGCTCGGTCTTGCCCGCTGGGACAATGTCGGCCTGGCGGCGCTTGGCGCTGGCATCATCCTCGCCTATGGCCTGCGGAACCACCGCCGCTTCGATGCTTTCCTCGCCGGTGAAAGCGCCGCCGAGAGCCTTGGCGTGCCGGTGGCGAGGATGCGCCGCGCGACATTCCTCGTCGCCGCCCTGGCGACCGCCATTCTCGTTGCGGTGGCCGGCGTCATCGGCTTCGTCGGCCTGATGATCCCGCATCTCAGCCGGCCGCTCTCCGGCCCCTTGCATCGCAACCTGGTCATCGCCTGCGCGCTGTTCGGCGCCATCCTGCTGTTGGCCAGCGATCTGCTGGCCCGCACCCTTTTGCCGCCGCAGGAACTGCCGATCGGCATCATCACCAGCTCGCTCGGCGCGTTCTTCGTCGTCACCTTGCTGATGCGTAACCGGCTCTGACCGGTAATTAAACCGTCCAGAAACAGCGCACGATGTGGAAGAAGATCGGCGCAGCGAAGGCCAGGCTGCCGGTGCGGTCGAGCATGCCGCCATGAACCTTCGATCAGGTGGCCCCGGTCCTTGACGCCCTGGTCGCGCTTGATCGCCGAGGCGACGAGTCCGCCGAGAAATCCCATCGTGCAGGCGACGAAGGCATCGGAGCTATCTTCACCGGACACTAACCATCGACGCATCGGGTGCCTGATATCTCGATTTGCCGGCTATCTGGCGCAAAGCATCCACTTGAATAGTAAGCACGCTTATTATATGTATCGCTCATGGTTTCAGATGGTATCGACAGATTGGGATTTTTGATCCACGACGTGCAGCGCCTGATGCGCAAGCGTTTCGAGGTGCGTGCCAGTGGGTTGGGTCTTTCCTCGGCGCAATGGCGGCTGATGGTGCGCGTTGCCAAGGAAGAAGGCATCACCCAGGCGCGGCTGGCTGAGTTGCTCGAAATCGAGCCGATCAGCGTCTCGCGCCTCGTCGATCGCATGGAGGAGGGCGGCTGGATCGAGCGCCGCCAGGATGCGACCGACCGGCGCGTGCGCATGATCTTCCCGACCGAGAAGGCGAGCGCCGCTTACGCCGATGTCAAAAGCCTTGCCGGCGAGGTCTATGAGGAGTCGTTGACCGGTGTTTCGCCTCAAGAGCGGCGCATCCTGATCCGGGTGTTGGACACGATCGTGCAGAACCTGACGGACGGCGAGGCATCGTCCCTCGAAAAGATAAAGAGCAGGGAAGGGGCGGCGGCATGAGCGCGGTAGCCAAGCGGGAAGACGACAACGTCACGAAGCTGAGCGCGCCGGCACAGCCGGTCGCCAATGCGCCGGCGCAGCCGGTCGCCGAGGCCCCCGTACAGCCGGCTGCCGCTCCGGTCGCGGTGGCGCCTGCGCCGCAGCCGGCTCCGGCCACGCCGAAGAAGAAGCGCCGTCTTGGCCGCTTCCTGTTGATGGTCGCCTTGCCGCTGGCCCTGCTCGTCGGCGGCGCGTATGTCTGGGTAACGGGCGGCCGCTATCAGGAAACCGAGAACGCCAATCTGCAGCAGGCCAGGATTTCGGTCGCCTCCGACACGGCCGGCCGCATCGTCCAGGTTGGTATCGCCGATAACCAACTGGTCAAGCAGGGCGACCTTCTCTTCGTCATCGATCCCCAGCCTTACAGGATCGCGCTCGCCCAGGCCGATGCGGCGGTCGCCGCCGCGCGCCTCAATGTCGAGCAGTTGCGCGCCGCTTACAGCCAGGCGACGGCGCAGGAAAGGTCCGCCTCCAGCGAAGTCGACTATGCGCAGTCGCAATATGGCCGCGCCGCCGATCTCGCGCAGAAGGGCATCAACGCCAAGTCCTCGCTCGACCAGGCCCGCAACGACCTCGACAAGGCCAAGCAGCAGCTGGCTGTCGCGGAGCAGGGCATCGTCAGCGCCAAGGCGGCGCTCGGCGGCAATCCGGATATCGAGACCGATAAGCATCCGACCGTGATGGCGGCCTTGGCCACGCGCGACAAGGCCGCCTACGATCTGGCGCAGACAACCGTGAAGGCGCCGGCCGACGGCGTCATCTACCAGGCCGCCTCCTTCAAGGTCGGCCAGTATGTGTCCGTCGGCACGCCGCTGTTCGCGCTGGTCGAGACCGGCGACACCTGGATCGACGCCAATTTCAAGGAGACCCAGCTCACCAACATGAAGCCGGGCCAGAAGGCCGAGATCGTCGTCGACACTTATCCGGGCCGCACCTTCGAGGCGATCGTCAAGGCGATCGGCGCCGGCACGGGCGCGGAGTTCTCGCTGCTGCCCGCGCAAAACGCCACCGGCAACTGGGTCAAGGTCACGCAGCGCATTCCCGTACGCCTGGAACTGACCGATCCCGATGCCAAGATGGCGCTGCGCACCGGCATGAGCGCCACCGTCACCGTCGACACCGGCGTGGCGCGCGGCCTGCCGTCGATCTTCGGCCACGCCGCGGCAGGGGAGCACGCGCAGTAACGACAGCAAAGCCCGTCGCGACGCGGCGCGAGCATTGAGGGGATTGGTCTGATGGGAGGAGTGACAAGGATCAGCGAGGCAAGCCGCATGGCGGCTGGTTCGAAAGCTGGGGCCTCGTCGCGAACCCGTCGGTCCTCAGGTTTCCGGGCGGCAGGCATCCGCTCCAACAGAGACTTTCGGTCGATGTAACCCCCACATCGATAGTCGCGTCCCACCGCGATGAAGGTCTCTCAACGGAAGGCTTTGCCGCCCGGAAACCTAGAGCCGGATGATTTCAGGTCTGTTAGGCCTGAAATCTGAATCCGCCTCTAAATCAAAGAGATAGAGCATGGTGTCGTCCGAAAACCGCTTCACACTTTTCGGCATCATGCTCTAGTGTACACGGTTTTGTTACCTGCTGGAAGTTCAGCATCATGAGCACGCCCGAAGCCTTCAAGGAAGTGCCGCATCGCGGACTGATCACGGTCGCGCTGATGCTGGCGACGATCATGCAGGCGCTCGACACGACGATCGCCAATGTCGCGCTGCCGACCATGACCGGCGACCTCGGCGCGTCGCCCGATAACATCAACTGGGTGCTGACCTCCTATATCGTGGCCGCGGCGATCATGACGCCGGTCACCGGCTGGCTTGCCGACCGGCTTGGCCGCAAGGAACTGTTCCTCGCCTCCGTTGTCGGCTTCACCATCTTCTCCATGCTCTGCGGCCTTGCCTGGAGCCTCGAAACGATGGTGCTCTTCCGGCTGCTGCAGGGCGTGTTCGGCGCGGCTATCGTGCCGCTGTCGCAGACCTTCCTGCTCGACATCAACCCGAAGGAGCGCCATGGCCAGGCGATGGCGATCTGGGGCGCCGGCATCATGCTTGGGCCGATCCTGGGGCCGACGCTCGGCGGCTGGCTGACGGAAAACTTCAACTGGCGCTGGGTGTTCTTCATCAACCTGCCGGTCGGCATCCTCGCCTTCCTCGGCATGGCCGCCTATCTGCCCGTCGTCGCCAAGCGCATGCGCGGCTTCGACTTCTTCGGCTTCGCCATGCTGTCGATCGGCGTCGGCGCGCTGCAGCTTCTGCTCGACCGCGGCGGCGAGGTCGACTGGTTCAACTCGGCCGAGATCTGGATCGAGCTCGCTCTGTCGCTCACCGGCTTCTGGGTGTTCATCATCCACACGGTGACTTCAGAGCATCCCTTCATCGATCCAAAAATCTTTCTCGACCGCAATTTCGTGACCGGGCTGGGCTTCATCTTCGTCATGGGCGTGCTGATCCTGGCCTCGATGTCGCTGTTGCCGCCGATGCTGGCAAACATCTTCGGCTACCCGACCGTGACCATCGGCGTCGTGCTGGGTCCGCGCGGCATCGGCACGATGATTTCGATGCTGGTCGTCGGCCGCATCATGCACAGGATCGATGCCAGGGTCCTCGTCGCCATCGGCTTCCTGCTCACCGCGCAGTCGCTCTATACGATGGCGAGCTTCACGCCGCAGATGGACAATTGGCTGATCATCTCTTCAGGCATCGTCCAGGGTCTCGGCATGGGCATGGTGTTCGTGCCGCTGTCGACGGTCGCCTTCGCCACGCTCGACGCGCGCTACCGCACCGACGCCACCTCGCTGTTCAGCCTGGTGCGCAATCTGGGCTCGTCCATCGGCGTATCGGTGGTCGCGGCGCTGATGGTGCGCAACACCCAGATCAACCACACCGAGCTTTCGGCCTTCATCAACCCGTACAACCCGAACCTGTGGGCCGCGTCTCCGGCGGCGGCCGCCGGCGATCCCGCAGCGCTTTCGCAGGTCGACCGTGCGGTGAATGTCCAGGCGATGATGATTTCCTACATCAACGACTTCAAGATCCTGATGGTGATGACGCTGGCCGCGATTCCATTCGTCGTTCTGCTGCGCAAGCCCAGGGCCGCGCCCGTAGGCGGGGCGCCAGCGGCGCATATGGATTGATAAAGTCGCTGATCTAAGCCGGCCGCCTTTTCAACGGCCCAGCACCAACGCCCAATAGCGCAACGCCGGATCTCGGCCGTCGCGCACGTAAGCCAGCCCGAAACGGCTGAAGTCCGTATCGAGCATGTTGCGGCGGTGGCCGGCCGAATGCATCCAGATGTCGAACAACTTCTCAAGGTCGAAACGGCCCTCGGCGATGTTTTCGGCGGCGGCGCCACGCACGCCATTGTCCTTCATGCGCGAGGCGAAATCCTTGCCCCAGCCGGTGGTGTGGCTCATGCGCTCGCGCGACGCCATATAGCCGGCCTGCTGCAGCGCCGCCTGCTCGAGTTGCGCGTCCGGCGTCAGCGCCGGCAGCCCGGCCGAGGCGCGAAGACCGGCCAGTGTCGCCGTGGCGGACGAAGAGACGCCGGCGCCTTCGCCGGTCGGCACCGTGACGGTGCTGCAGGCGGCGATGCCGGCAAGCGCCGCAAGGCCGGCGGCCTTGAGCAGAAAACGGCGGTTCAGGTCGGGGAGGGCTGTGATGGCGATGCTCATCCGGCCTCTGATACCGGCGATCGTGGCTTTTGCCGGGCAGGCGATGAAAATCGCGTGAGGCGGCGACTTTTCCCGAAAGATCGATTATGATGCGGTCGTTCTTGAAGTGGCAGCCACGGGCGGCCACCGCAGGCGGTGACCGACCCGCGTTGATCTGGCGCATGATTGCTTGGCGAGAACCTCCTGGTTTTCGGGCTCATGCACTGACAAACGGAGGGACGGTTATGGCCGGTTTTCATGTCATGACGGACGCGCGCGGGATGCATGTGCAGCCCACGGTGCGCCACATCTCCACCTCGGACCTCTGGGATGCGCTGAAGCTCGGCGCCGAGGATTTCTGGGCCAAGCCGTCGCACTATGTGTTCCTGTGCCTGATCTATCCGATCGTCGGCCTGATCCTGACGCGGTGGAGCTCCGGCTCCAACGCCATTCAGCTCGTCTATCCGCTGATGTCGGGCTTCGCGCTGATCGGGCCCTTCGCGGCCATTGGCCTCTATGAGATCAGCCGCCGGCGCGAGCTTGGCATGAGCAGCCGCTGGCATCATGCGCTCGACGTGCGCCATTCGCCGGCGCTGCCCTCGATCGCGGTCATCGGTATCCTGCTCTTCGCGCTGTTCCTTTTGTGGCTGTTCGCCGCGCAGTCGCTCTATACCGGCCTGTTCGGCGCCGAGCCGCCCGCCTCGGTCGGCGCCTTTGTGCGCGACGTGCTGATGACCGGCAAGGGCTGGACGCTGATCCTCGTCGGCAACGCCGTCGGTTTCGTTTTCGCCGTCGTCGTTTTGGCCACCACCGTCATTGCCTTTCCGCTGTTGCTCGACCGCGATGTCGGCGCCGTCTCGGCGATCGAAACCTCGGCCCGCGCCGTCATGGCCAATCCTCTGACGATGGCGCTTTGGGGGCTTACGGTCGCCGTGCTGCTGGTGGTCGGCTCGATCCCGCTGTTTGCCGGGCTTGCCGTCGTCATGCCGATCCTCGGCCACGCGACCTGGCATCTCTACCGCAAGGTGGTCGAGCCGGAGCAGATCCGGCCTGTACGCCGGCCGATGTAGACGGCTGCGTTCTTGGAGGTGACGGCTATCTTTGCGCCTCGGTCGCCATCTTCAGGGCCAGCGCCGTCAGCACCGTGCCCATCATCCAGCGCTGGACGACCAGCCAGAACGGCCGTCCGGCGAGGAAATTCGCGATGGAGCCGGCCGTCACGGCGATGATGGCGTTGACGGTGAGGCTGATCGAAATCTGCGTCACGCCGAGCACCAGAAGCTGCGACAGGACATGGCCATTGGCCGGATTGATGAACTGCGGCAGCAGCGACAGATAGAGCACCGCCACCTTCGGATTGAGCAGGTTGGTCATCAGCCCCATCACGAAAAGCTTGCGCGGCCTGTCTCTCGGCAACTCGCGGACCTGAAAGGGCGAGCGCCCGCCGGGCTTCAGCGCCTGCCAGGCGAGCCACAACAGATAGAGCGCGCCGGCGAAGCGGAGCGCGTCGTAGGCATAAGGCACGGCGAAGATGAGCGCGGTGATGCCGAAAGCCGCCGACACCACATAGAACAGGAAGCCCAGCGCCACGCCGCCGAGCGAGATCAGCCCGGCTTTCGGCCCTTGCGACAGCGAGCGCGAGATCAGGTAGATCATGTTCGGCCCAGGCGTGAGCACCATGCCGAGGCAGATCAGCGCGAAAGTGAGATGGTTGGCGGCGTCGGGCATCGATGGCTCCGGAAGTGCCCGAGATGTGCGCCGCTTCGCGGGAACTCGCAAGGGGTTGGCGGCTGGCACCCGTTGCGCCAGTGCGCCTTATCCGACCACGCGCAGGTTCGACAACTCGTTGGCAATCTCCTTGAAGTTGTCGGAGAGCGTTGCGCCGGTGGCGTTCCAGAACAGCTTGGCCGGTTTGCTGGGGTCGGTCGGATCCTTGCGGAAGCGGGAATCGGAAGAGCAGGCCTTCAGCGCGGCCATCGCCTTCTGGTCGCTTGAACTGGTCGACGACATGTCGAGCGCCACCGTCATCACCATGATCTTGGCCGCCTTGGCGTTGTCGCACAGCTTCGCCATCTGCTCGTTCATCGCCGCGGTGTAGTTGCTCGACGAGTAGTTGAACTGGCCGATGGCGCTCGACGTGCCGCCGAACAGGCGGGTGACCGAGGTGCCGTTATAGCCGACGCCGGTATAGCCGTAGGCGGCATAGGTCGACTTGTTGCCGGCCGGGTCGGAATTGACCGTCGAATAGGTGTTCTCGCCGTCGGTGAGAACGATGACGACCTTGTCGTTGCCGCGCTCGGATTCCGGACGGCCTTCGGTAAAGGGTTCGGCGCTCGATACGCTGCGCCAGCCCCAGGCCGTGCCTTCGGGCACATTGGTGTTGCCGTTGGGTTGCATCAGGTCGATCGCCGCCTTGATGGCCGCAAGCCCGTCCGCATTGGTGACGTCGGTGAGCGGCGTGATCGGCGTGGTGGTGCAGCTGTAATTCGGGCCGGCGCCTTTCGACAGCACCGGCGCATCGATCGGCCGAGGCATGAAATACTTGGCCATGTTGGATTGGCGGGTCTTGCCGGTGGTGCTCGACGGATCGTCGTTCCACCAGCTGTTGGCGGCGCCGTAGGTGACCGGGTTCGGCTCATCCGGATCCTGGGTCACCTTCCACTGGTTGCCTGGCTCGTCGGGCGCGAACATCGGCACGAACATCGTCGCCGGATCGCCGACGCCGATGCCGGTGTTGTTGGGCCCGCCCGAGGCCGGCGTGTCGTCGACATTGTAGGGATAGGGGCGCACTTCCACGCAACCCTGCCAACTGGCGAACGGGCCATAGGTGTCGTTGTAGTCGTATTCGTTGTGGCTGCGCTTGCAGGTATTGTCGGAGCGGTACTGGTCGCACACGACGCGTTTGCTGCCGACGATGCGCTCGTGGCTGGTCACCACCTGCATGTCGCGATAGAGCGAGAAGCGGCTCAGCACCTGGTCTTCGGTTTCCCCCCAGCCGGTGCCTTTCTTGTACCATATGCCGCTGATCTTCTGGGCGTATTTGTCGGGCGCATTCAGCGCCGACCAGTCGAAATTCTCATTCGCTATCGGCGACAGCCCATAGACGTCCACCCACGGGGCGTTGTCGTTGTCCGGCCCAACATTGACCGAGGCCGCGAACGGCACGAGGCTGAACTGGACCGGCTTGTCGATCTGCTTGATCTGCGATGCCTGCTGCGCCAGCGTGTCGACAAGCTGCTTGGCGGCCTGCTTGAGCAGGTCGATGCGCTTCTGTCCCGTGCCTGTGCCAGGCGTTGTCATGGAGCCCGAATTGTCGAGCACCATCGCCACTTCCAGCGTGTTCTTCAGCCGCACCTGGGAGTCCATGTCGAGGTTGATCGACTTGTTCGCATCGGCCGTGGATGCGCCGACAAGCAGCGAGGAGGACGGATAGAAGTAAGGGTGGTAGTTCAGCGTCGCGCTCATCGTGAGCAGGCCGCCGCCGGCCTGGCTGGTGGGCAACGTGATGTCGAGCGAGATGTTGGCGGGGTCGATGTTGTTGAGGTTGGCGTTGAAGAAGTCGACCGCGTAGGCTCTGATCTGATCGTCCGTGGCGCCTTCGGCAAGCCGCCGCGCCGCGGCGAAATTGGCGGCGTCGAGCGCGTTCAACACCATCTGCTTCTGGCGGTTGAGCTCGCTGAAGTCGACCGCCATCGCTACCGCCCCCATCAGCGGCACCATGGCGATCGCTGTCATGAGCGCATAGTTGCCGCGGCGGTCGCGGCAGAAGTGACGCCAGAATTCACGCATTTCAGGTAAGCGGCCCCCCGCCGACGGATTTTCTGTCGGGCCACACTTCCACAAAACGCTGAAGGACCGGTTTGGTAAACCGCTCGATTGCTTAACGGCGGCTTCACCAACCGCTAACCAAACCAGTTGCCATGGTATGGCCCACGATGAAAAACGCCCGCCTAGAGCAATTCCAGGAAAAGTGCACAGCGGTTTTCCGCCCGGAATTGCGTTGAAACAAAAGGCTAGAGCGTTTCGCCGTTCCGTGAAACGGTGAAACGCTCTAGCGGCGGGCGTCCTCGATCGTTTGCGGTGCGGCTCAGCTGACGATGCGCAGGTTCGACAGCTCGTTGCCGATCGCCTTGAAGTCGTCCGACAGCGTGGCGCCGGTCGAGTTCCAGAACAGCTTCGCCGGCTTGGTCGAGTCGGTCGGATCCTTCCTGAAACGCGAGTCCGATGAGCAGGTCTTCAAGGCTGTCATCTGCGCCGCCTCGGCCGTGTTGGTGGAGTCGAGGTCGAGCGCGATGGTCATGACGATGATATTGGCCGCCTTGGCGTTGTCGCACAGCGTGGCAAGATGCTCGCTCATGGCCTTGGTGTAGTTGGCGTTCGAATAATCGGTCTTGCTGACATTGGTGCTGGTGCCGAGGAACGGCCGTCCATAGGTGTAGGTGCTTCCGAACGGCTTCGTCTGGCTGCTCGAGCCGTTGCCATAGGCAAGGTATCCAAGGGACGAATAGATCGCCTTGTTGCCGGAGAGATCGTTGCCGCCCTGGTTCCAGTTCGATCCTGAATAGCTTTGCGCGGTCACCGACGTCGGCGTGTAATAGGTATTGGCGCCGTCGGTGAGCACGATCAGCACCTTGTCATTGCCTTTTTCGGTCTCGGCGCGTCCCTCGGTGAAGGGCGCGGTGCTCGACAGCGTCCGCCAGCCCCACGCCATGCCTTCCGGGACATTGGTGGCGCCGACGTCGACCATGGCGTCGATCGCATTTTTGACCGTCGTGGCGCCGCCAGAGGTCGAGACATCGGTCAGCGGCGTGATCGCCGTCGTGCTGCAACTGGTGTTGGGGCCGGCATTGCTGCCGTAGGCAGGGGTGACCTTGGTGCCATAGTTGAAATATTTCGGCATGTATTTCTGGCGCGTCGGGTTGTCGGTGCTCGGCGTGACGTCGAGGTGCCAGTTGTTGTTTGCCGGCCGGGAGTTGCTGTCGGTATTGTCGGTTTCGTCAGGCGCGAACATCGGCACGAACAGTGTCGCCGGCGTCGAGGTCGAGGCGGCCGTATCCTGGATGTTATAAGGATAGGGACGGGACTCGACGCAGCCGCCCCAAGTCGCTATCGGGGCGTAGGTTATGTTGGACGTGCAAACGTTGTTCCAGTCTTTGGTGCACGCCGAAATCCGCTGCATCCATTTGTAAAGCGAGAAACGCGTCAGCGGCTTGTCTTTCTGGGAGGCGTCCCAATCGGTGCCGCGCGCATACCAGATGCTGCCGACCTTCTCGACATATCTCTGTGGCCAGGGCGAATTCGCCTGGGTCATCGTCGTCCAGTCGAAATTTTCGTGCTGGATGGGCGAGATGCCGTCCTGGTCCATCCAGGCCGCCGACGCGTTCGCCGAGCCGATATTGACCGAGGCAGCGAACGGAACCAGGCTGAACTGAACCGGCTTGGAAACCTGCTTCATCAGCTGCGCCTGGCCGGCAAGTTGGTCGACAAGCTGCTTGGCGGCGCTCTTCAAAAGGTCGAACCGCACCTGGCTCGAGCCGTGGCCGAGCTCAGTCATCGAGCCCGAATTGTCGAGCACCAGCGACACTTCCAACGTGTTCTTGAGTCGGATTTCAGACCGCGCCGATAAGTTGATAGTGGTCTGGCCGGGTGTTCCGCCGAGCAGCGCGACCGCGGCCGGCAGGAAATAGGGCTTGTACTTCAGGCCGGCTTCGAGCACCAGCGTGCCGCCGCCGGCATTGTTGTTCGGCAATGTGACCGTCAGCGTCGTGTTCACCGGAAGAACGTGCCTGAGATTGGCCTCGAAGAAGGTTTTAGCATAGGCCTTGGCGTCCGTGTCGCTGGCCCCGCCGACGATCTGCTGTGCCGTCGCGATGCCGGCGGCGTCCAGCGCGTTAAGTGTCTCCTGCCGTTCCCGCACCAGTTCGGTATAGTCTATGGCAACCGCGACGCCGCCCATCAGTGGTATCATCGTGATGGCCGTCATCAAGGCGTAGTTTCCCCGCCTGTCGTGAAAAAAATCGCGGATCATTGTGCTTACCCCCGCCAAAGATCCATGTTGGAGTACGACCATGGTCGCAGTTGGTTTGGTACTATGGTCATAAATCGTTAAATTTCAGCTTTCGCGAAACTGTCAAGAACGCGGCGCCTCTTTGACTGCGCGTTAACCCTGTGCAACCGGCGGTCCGCCCATGGCGGATACCTGTTGCCCCGTCCGCGCTTGACGGAAGGACAGGTCGGGAAAGCTGGTGACAGGATGAGGCGCTTCGGCTATGCGGGGCGGACCGCGGCGGCCTTCAGCGCGATGCGGTTCATGATCGAAATCAGGGACACGGCATGGCGGATTCGCCTGACATCATCGCTTCGCTCGACGATCTTGTGGGGCGCTACGCCGCCATACTGTGCGACGTATGGGGCGTCGTGCACAACGGCGAATGGCATTTTCCGGCCGCTGCCGCCGCACTTGCAAGGGCGCGCGCGGCCGATGTGCCTGTCGTGCTCATCACCAATTCGCCGCGTCGCAGCGCCGACGTCGTCGCCCAGATGAAGGTGATCGGCGTCCCTGGCGATGCCTGCGACCGGGTCGTCACGTCCGGCGACGTGACCCGCGACCTGATCGCCGATGGCCCGAGGAAGATCTTTCATATCGGCCCCGAGCGCGATTTCACGCTCTATGACGGGCTCGATGTCGATCTGGTCGAGGAATTCGAGGCCTCGGGTATTGTCTGCACGGGCCTCTATGACGACGAGGTCGAGAAGCCCGCCGACTATGCCGAACTGCTGCAGCGGCTGCGTGCCCGCAATCTGCCGTTCATTTGCGCCAATCCGGATATCCTGGTGGAGCGCGGCGAGCGCACCATCTGGTGCGCCGGCGCGCTCGCGCGGGATTACGCGCAATTGGGCGGACGCACGCTGATCGCCGGCAAGCCCTTCGCGCCGATCTACGATGTCGCCATGAAGGAGGTCGCCGGCCTTCTTGGCCGCGCCGTCGAGCGCAGCGAGGTTCTCGCCATCGGCGACGGCATGATGACGGATGTCAAGGGCGCGGCCGACAACGGCTTCGACGTGCTCTATGTCTCGGGCGGCATCCACGCTCGCGACTATGGCGATCCGCTCCGCCCCGACCCCGAAAGGCTGGCGGGCTTTCTCGAAAGGCACGGCTACCGGCCGGTCGCCGTCATTCCGCGTCTGCAATAGGTTGGTGGTCTGGCCATGACGGACGCCTCGATATGAAGCAAGCTTTCGAACGTCTTTCCGCGATCGCGCCACTGCCCGCGCATCTGCGCGGCGGCGTCGTGGCGATCGGTAATTTCGACGGTGTCCACCGCGGCCATCAGTCCGTCCTGGAGCGCGCGCTGACCGAAGCCCGCCGCAACGGCGTGCCCGCTTTGGTGCTCACTTTCGAGCCGCATCCGCGCAAGATCTTCCGGCCACAGGTGCCGCTCTTCGTGCTGACGCCGCCACCGATGAAGGCGCGGCTGCTTGCCGGGCTTGGCTTTGCCGCCTTGGTCGAGCAGCCGTTCACGCGCGATTTCGCCTCGCTGTCGCCCGAGGCTTTCGTGACCGATGTGCTGGAGAAGAACCTCGGCATCCGCCACGCCATCACCGGTTTCGACTTTCATTTCGGCAAGGACCGCCAGGGTGGCCCGGCCTTTCTGATGGCTGCCGGAGAACGGCATGGCTTCGGCGTGACGCTGGTCGATGCCTTCCGCGATGAGGGCGCGGAGGTGGTTTCATCGAGTCGCATCCGGGGACTGCTCGCCGAAGGCAAGGTGGAGGAGGCTGCCGGCCTGCTCGGCTACCGTTTCACCGTCGAAGCCGAGGTGATCGGCGGCCAGCAGCTTGGCCGCACCCTCGGCTTCCCGACCGCCAATATGCGGCTTTCGCCGGAAGCGGCCTTGAAGGAAGGGATCTATGCCGTCCGCTTCCGTCGCGCCGACGGCACGCTCCATGATGGCGTCGCCAGCTTCGGCCGGCGTCCCACCGTCGACGACAATGGCGCGCCGCTGCTCGAAACCTACGTCTTCGATTTTTCCGGCGATCTCTATGGCCAGACCTGCCAGGTGTCGTTCTTCGGCTTCCTGCGGCCGGAGCTCAAATTCGACGGCCTCGATGCGCTGGTGGCGCAGATGAAAAAGGACGAGGCCGAGGCGCGGGCGCTGCTGGCGGGCGTTCGCCCGCTCTCGCAACTGGACGCCGAGATCGCGTTCTAGTGCGTTTCACGGGAACGGCGAACCGCCCTATCTCCTTGTTTTGACGCAATTCCGGACGGAAGGCCACGCCGAAGTCGCCGAGCCCAACCGCTACACACTTTTCCTGGAATGGCTCGGATCGTCTTCAGTCTGCCGCTCGATCAAAGGCTGACTCGCATGGGTGAAGCATTTCACCGACCGCGGGCGCTTGATTGCGCAGAAAGCGCTAATGAAGATAGACCTAATGGTGTGGGCCGTTGTCCTGCCCTGCGCGGCGCTGTTCATCCTCTGCGACGGACTTAGCGCGCATTGGGGCAAGACCGGCAGCGGCCGCAGCCTGGCCATCGTCATGCTGCTGTCGCCGGTATCCTACTTCATGTTTGCCTTCATCAACACGCGACTGAATCTTGCCGTTACCGGCGCTCTGGTCAATACGATTGTGGTGGCCGGCGCCGTTCTGGTCGGCGCGGTCGTCTTCAAGGAGGACGTTTCGAAAGCCCAATATCTCGGCATTGCGCTGGCACTTGCCGCAGTCACGCTTCTCAACGCCGACTGACGGAAGCCTACCGCTTCAGCGCCAGGCCGATGGCGATGAAGCTCCATCCCTGGAAGACCAGGTCGATCGCCAGGAAGATGCCAAGCACCCAAAGGCTGTTCACCGGCCAGCCCATGGCGATCATCAGGCCGAGCAGAATGGTGATGATGCCGGCCGCTAGCAGCCATCCCCAGCCTTGCTGCGGCCGGTGATTGAAGGCCACCCAGGACCGCAGAAGCCCCGAAGCGACGAGTGCGATGGCCAACAGCAGCGTCAGCACCGCCGAGGCCAGCAACGGGTTGTCGAAGGCGAAGAAGCCGGCGACGGCGTAGAGCAGGCCGCTCAGCAGCCAGTAGAAGAAACGTCCCCAGGTCTTGACCCCGAAGGCGTGGATGATCTCGATGACACCTGCCATCAGCATCAGCCAGCCGACGACATAGACCGAGGCGACGGTGGCGATGAACAGATTGCCGAAGGCGATGCCGCCGAAGATCAGCAGCAACACGCCGAGCGCCACGAACCATCCCCATTTATCCCGCGTCTGGCCGATCGCGTCCTTGAGAGCGTCGCTTGGCAGAGTCATGGTTTCATCTCCCTCGAAATTCACCACCGGTCGTGCGGCGAAAGGAAGCTAAACCCAACGGCATTGTCCGTCCAGCAACACGGGCCCAGCCCGCGGGCGGCCGGCTGTGCATGACCTTCCACCACGATCGAGAATCGCGACGATTTGATAGCCACGGGCGGGCGGCGCGAGAGCATGCGCTTTCCTTCAAGCGCCGGGGGTGAGCTCGGCCGCTACATCGTCGACGAAACCCTGAGCCGGTTCCGAAATACCGGACAGGCAAGCCGCGTATCCCGGCAACCATAAAGGCGGCTATTGTCGCGACGGCCGGACTTCGTCCGGGAACGGCGCAAGCGTCGCCTCCAGTGTCTCCCTGCCGGCCTGCTCCCAGCCTCGCGCCACGAATTCTCTGGCCTTCGCTTCGTATGGAGCACGGGCCGCGGGCGAGGTGACCCACTCCCGCATGGCGTTTTCCCATCCTTCGACGTCGAGCGGATCAAGGCAGAGTCCCGACGAGCCGACAACTTCGGCGATGGCTCCGCCCGTGGAGGCGATCAGCGCCTTCCCATAGGCCAGCGCCTCCACGGGCGGCAGCCCATATCCTTCATAGAGCGACGGATACACGCAGAACGCGCTGTTGCGGTAAAGGCGGGACAACGTTGCGTCGTCGACGTTGTCGAGATGGACAAGGCTCTTGCCGTAGTCGGGATGGCTGTGAAGCTTCGCCAGGATCCCGTCGACCATCCAGCCGCTGCGGCCGACGAAAACCAGCTTCATGCCGCTGCGCGCGACCGTTCCATCCAGGACGATGCGCCTCCAGACATCCATGAGCAGCGAATGGTTCTTGCGTGGTTCGATGGTGGAAACGAACAGGATATAGCGATCGGTCTCGATCCCGTCCGGCATGCGGCCGTCCGCCTTCGATTCGCGGGCGCTGTCGCAGCCGAGAGGGACTTGTTTCAGCTCCGGCAGATGGACGCCGAGCTTGGCGGCATAGTCCTCGACGTCAGTGGTGACGCGCCTCGACGTCAGGATGAAGCGGTCTGCCAGCCCGACCGCCAGGTTCACGTAGTCGGTGAATCTCTTGACGTCGTGCGGCTTGTACCAATCGGGAAACTGGATCGGAATGATGTCGTTCAAGAGTACGATCAGCTTTGCGCCGGCCAAGCGCGCCTCGCGCGAAATGACCTCGATATCGGTATGCGCCCAGTCGTTGTTCATCAACAGCAGATGGTCGCCGGGCGAAAGATCGTATTTGTCGCCGGCCACGGTCCTGAGCGGGACGATACGAGCGCGTGAACC
Organism: Mesorhizobium sp. B3-1-7; assembly: GCF_006439385.1. Taxonomy (NCBI): domain Bacteria; kingdom Pseudomonadati; phylum Pseudomonadota; class Alphaproteobacteria; order Hyphomicrobiales; family Phyllobacteriaceae; genus Mesorhizobium; species Mesorhizobium sp. B3-1-7. Next base: position 128,042 of record NZ_VFTL01000011.1, on the reverse strand, counting down.
GCCCCCGCGAGCGACCTGCCACCGCTCGTTTTCCTTCATCAGCCGGTTTTCGATCCGCTCGAGGAAACGAACAAAAGGGCTGCCGGGATGGCGCCGGCCGAACGCGCCAATTTCCGTTATCAGCATCCGGCGCGGTCTTATGATCGTCATCAGCAACCGCCGCGCCCATTTCGGCCAGCGATCGTAGAACCTTATCTTGATGCGGGCCGGGTCCGGGTAAAAGCTCATGTCGCATGAAATGTCGCCGGCGATGATTTCCGCTGCCATACCAGGCGAAACCTGTCTAAGGACCCGCTCGATCGGGTCGAACACGGTGAACGCCACATCGGAAGCCTTGAATGCGGCCGCCGCGGCCGCGTAGTGGCGTTGCACGCGGACCAGGCCGACCGGAGGGCCGAGCCAACGCACCATGCTCGAGAGATCGACGACGAGACGCATCATTCGGGCCGCATCAGTTGAGCCGCATTCTTGCGGGACGCGCGATCATCCTGCGCCAGGCCAGTCGAGGTCCCAGCGCGAGCGTCCTGAAGGAGGGCGCGCCGACAGCCGCGAGGAACAGCAGCTTTAGAGTGAGGGTGAGGGGTATGTCCGCGGTTCGCAGCAGCAACTCGATGTCGCGTCTTTCCTGGCTGGAGATGCCGACCCCCGTGGCGGCGCGCGACGCCAGAAAGCTTGCGATGGCCTGCGCGGCTTGGCCGTTCGCGTCGAACGGCTCGGCGCGATGGCGACGCAGCAGCGCCGACTGCCTGGCCAATGCCGCGGCAGCCTTTTGCTGATCTTCCTTCATGCGCGATACCTGTCCCGGATGCGATCTCAGCTTCACGAGCCGCGCATCCATGTTGGCCAGTTTTCCCGTTTCGGAAAGCCGCAGCCATAGATCGTAGTCTTCCGCATGGGTGAATGCGCGGCGGTAGCCTCCCGCGCGCCGGACGGCCTCGGTCCGAAACATCACTGTCGGATGAAGCATGGGATTGTATCTGGCAAGCGCTTCGCGCAACGGGTCGCCGCCGGCGGGGACGTCAAGCGGCCTCAACGGATTTCCGTCCCGGTCGATCTGCAACCCCGCCGTACCGAGCAGCTGCAGGTCGGCATCCGCGTCGAAACACGCCACTTGCAGGCGCAACCTGCCGGGCAGCGAGACATCGTCACAATCCATGCGCGCCACAAGAGGGGCCTGCGCGAGCGAAAGCCCCATGTTCAGCGCATCGACGATCCCCTTGCCGCGGTTGGCGACAAGCCTGACGCGGCTGTCGCGGTCGCTGATCGACGTCGCGATCGCGGCGCTGTCGTCGCGAGATCCATCGTCGACGACGATGACTTCGATATCCGCCAGATCCTGGTCCAGGATGCTTTGCAGGGCCTCGCCGACATATTGCGCGCCGTCTCGCACCGGAATGATCACACTCACTGTCGGCAATGGAACTTTCCTTGCGATAATCGGTCGTGACCGAATGGCCGTTGAATTGTCGAATGTCGGCGGCCTGGTTTCAAAATTCCAATTCCAAAGTTTCGTCGGTCTGTCGACTGTCAATCTCTTTGTCCGGCCGATCCGAGTGCGATCTCAAGCGCGGGAGCGAGCAGTCGCAGGACCGCCTCGCGCTTTTTCGCCTTCAAAGAAAGGTCGCCGTCGAGGCCGACTTCATGAAGCCAGCTTCCCCGCCATTCGCAATAGGCCTGTCTGAGCTCAATTCCCGGCAAGGCGGCGAATGCGGTTATCGGCCGTTGCGGCACCGCGTTGGGATCCGCATTCCGATAGAGCACTTCCCAATTGGCTCCGCCAGTGTCGAGGCCGGCGAACCAGTCGAGCCCGAAATCGAGAGGCTCGCGGCCGACGGCGTCGAACCGAAAGAAGCAATAGCCGGCCCACAAATACCATCGCGCGCCTGCCCAGCGCAGATCGCCGTAAAACGCCGCGTCTTCAAGAGGTTCGAAGGGGTCGCATGGCTTCGTCGGGAAAAGGTCCTGGTCGAGGAATCCGAACGCGGCCGGCGCGCCAGGCTTCAGGATGTTGTGCCACATCCAATTGAGCGCCGCGCCGTGGGACCGGCTCGGGTTCCTTACGGTCCATGGATTGACCGGCAGCCTGACATAGGCCGCGCCGTGAGCCGCGCATACCTGCCTGTTCTTGCGCGCGGAAGCTTCGCCGACGCTGTTGTCGGCCACGATGTGGAGATCGTGGCGAACAAGTCCGCTCGTCAGCCGCAACTGCAGATCCAGGCATTGAGCATCGCCGAAGGCAACGGTCAGCAGGACATGGCGACCCCGGGCGGACGCGCGGATGCCCTGGATGTCGCCATCCTTGGCCGGCTGGCGCAGAAACCTCCGGTCGATTTTCCGGTAACGGGCAGTTTTGACGGCGTGCAGCAGCGGCTGCAGCCTCAGCCATTGCCGCCAGTCATATTCGCGCAGGGCCCTTGGCACGGCTGTGGCGGCTTTCAGTCGAACCCGGCTTCGCAGGCGCGATCGCCCCGTGGAACTTTCATGAGCGCGCTCCGGTTGGTCTTGGCGGGAGAAAGCTAGAACGCGACAGCATCCAAGTCTCTTGATAACCGGCTATATACAGCATATTCGTGGTTTCAACACGGCCAACATTTAGGCGCCCGGCCGTGTTTGTTTGATTGGGGAAGTCTGGGGCGCACCCGGAGTCTCTCTCCGTCGATCCGACTTGGGGGATAAGGCGGCGCTCCGGAAAATGAGATGAAAATCTGCTGCGCAATCTCTGCCCTCTTCATGAATGGGGGGCTGCAAAGGGATTGCCTCAACATCAGCGACCGACTGGTCCGGCGCGGCCATAGCGTGACGATCCTGACGACCCGCCAGGTCGGTCATGTCGAGAGTTCGGCTGCGATAAAAATCCAGCCGGCACGGGTTCTCTCGAACCCTGGCACCGAATATGCGCTGGGTAGGACCGTGCTGACCGCCAGGCGGGACTTCGACTGCGTGGTCGGTTTCAACAAGATGGCGGGCCTGGATATCTACTATGCCGGCGACCCGCCCTATTTTGTGTCGAAGCTCGGGTGGTGGCGGCCGTTTTCGCCCCGCTTCATGCGCCAGCAGAAGCTCGAATCGATGATCTTTGCCCCTGGCAACGCCGTGCAGATCATCGCACTCAGCGAACACCAGGCAACGCTTTACCGCAACTTCTGGCGGACGGAGGAATCGCGCATTCACGTCGTCGGACCGACGCTCGATCCGAAACGCCGCAGACCGGAGCTGCTGGCTGTCGACCGCAATGAAATCCGCGATCGTTTTGGGCTTCCGCGCGAAACGGTCATCGCCTTGACCATCGCCAACAGGTTGAAGGTGAAGGGTCTCGACCGGGCGATAAAAGCGCTTCAGCCGTTCCCGGAGATCCATTGGCTGGTAGCCGGCCTTCGAAAAAACAGCGAGGAGGAAACGCGGCTTCTCGGCCTGATTGCCAAAGCCGGCATATCGAAAAGGGTCACTCTGCTGGGCATCCAGGAGGACATCCCGGCGGTCGTGGTCGCGAGCGACTTCATGCTGCACCCGGCTCGCCTGGAAAATACGGGCACGGTTATTCTCGAGGCGCTTGCAAACGGCCTGCCGGTCATCGCATCGGACGCCTGCGGATATGCAAAATATGTCGGAGCCAGCGGGGCGGGACTGGTTGTGGCCAGTCGCGACGACCCCGAAATCTGGCGGCAGGCAATCCTGAAAGCCGGCAACCCGGCGGTCCGGGACCAATGGCGCGAGGCGGCTCTTGGCTACGGCGCGTCGAACCCGCTTACCGGCGGACTGGAAGCAGCCTGCGATCTGATAGAGACGCTGCGCCACAACCGGCGCTCCGTTTAGCGCAGCGACACCGGCGATTACAAATCGTCAAGGGCGATGCCGCTTATCGGCGGCATTGGGTGAAAAGCGACCCCCACCGGCCACGGCCGGCCGATCGCGTCCTTCATGGCATCGCTTTGGTCGACTTCCCTCCAGATGTGGCCGGCGCATCCTGTCGTGAGGGAAGGTAGTCCCAATGGCACTGCCGTCCAGAGTCGCCGCTATTGCAAAGATGTGCCGAAGCTGGTGTCATCCCGTTTTGCACCACTGGTGAGGCACGGTGATGAAGCGCTCCTTTGGGCTTACCCTGTTTTCCTCAACTCTCGCTCTGTGCGCTGCCGCTACGGCGTCCGCTTCCGCAGCCCAGCCTGGCGATCCGCCGGCCGGCATTGCCAAGATAGAGACGGTGGTCGTCATCTTCGCGGAGAACCGCGCTTTCGACAATCTCTATGGCCATTTTCCTGGCGCTGACGGCATCGACAAGGCGAGCCAGGAAAGCCTGCAGCAGCGTGACCGTGACGGCTCCGTGCTGTCCGAACTGCCGCCGGTGTGGGACGGGCTGACCGCCAAGGGCGTCACGCCGCCGGTGACACAGGCGATGACCGAACACCTTGCGAACGCGCCGTTCACCGTGAACGACGCGAAGGGTTTCAACGTCCCGCTTACGGTCGTGACGCACGATCTCTGGCATCGCTACTACCAGAACCAGATGCAAATCGACGGCGGCAAGAACGACATGTTCGTCGCCTGGGCCGATTCGGGCGCCATGCCGATGAGCAACTGGGACGCCTCCAAGACCGACATGTGGGCGGTCGCGCAGAAATACGTGCTGGCCGACCACTTCTTCATGGGCGGGTTCGGCGGCTCATTCTTCAACCACCAATGGCTGATCTGCGCCTGCGCGCCCTACTACGCCGATGCCGACAAGAACCCTGCCAAGCCGTCGATCTCGGTGACGGACGACAGTGGCACGGCGCTGAAGGTCGCCGACAATTCACCGAAATCGGCGCGCGACGGCATCCCGAAATTCGTCTCCGACGGCAACCTGACGCCGGATTTCTACGCGGTAAACACGATGCAACCGCCTTTCCAGCCGAGCGGCAACGATCCGGCGCCTGGCGGCGATCCGCGCCTAGCGGATCCGGCCAAGCCGACGACCCTCCCACCGCAGACCGAGCCGACCATCGGCGACATGCTCAGCCTCAAGCACATAAGCTGGGCATGGTATTCAGGCGCCTGGCAGTACACCCTCGACCACGGCAACCACACGCCGATCCCGAATTTCCAGTACCACCACCAGCCGTTCAACTATTACGCCAACTTCGCGCCTGGCACCGAGGCCAGGCGCGAACATTTGCGCGACGCGGGGCTGGGAGGCGTGAGCTTCACCCAGGCGATCGACGATGGCGCCCTGCCGCAGGTTTCCTTCTATAAGCCGCAGGGCAATCTCAACGAGCATTCCGGCTATGCCGACATCCAGGCGGGCGACCGCCATATCGCCGATGTCATCGCGCATCTGGAGAAGAGCCCGCAATGGCCGCACATGCTGGTCGTCGTCACCTATGACGAGAATGGCGGCATCTGGGATCATGCCGCGCCGCCCAAGGGCGATCGCTGGGGGCCCGGCACGCGCATCCCCGCAATCATCGTTTCGCCCTTCGCCAAACACGGCTATGTCGATCACGCGCCCTATGACACCACCTCGATCCTTCGCCTCATCACGGAGCGTTTCGAACTGCCTGTGCTGCACGGCATCGTGGTTCGCGACCGGGCCGTTGCCGCGCATGGCGAGCCACCGCTCGGTGACCTTACCGGCGGGCTCGACCTGAATTGATGGCCCGTATCCGGAGAACGAGGATGGACGCTGACAGAATTGTCGCGCTGGTCACCGCTGGCGGCATCGAGCTCACCGACCGCCGGCGTAACGCTACGGATGACGGTTGGTCGCTCAGCTTCGCCAACGGCGCCACGGTGGAAGTGGGTGACGACGGCTCTGCGCGCATTGGCGGAAAAGGCACCAAGGCCGTGGCTAGGTTGCTGGACCAGCCGGTCGCGCCGCGCGACACTTGATCTAGTGGCCGTCCTCATCCGGATGCTGCCGACCATGTTACCGATTTTAAGTCAAATTTTACCGAACGCACGGCATGGCTTGAGCGCTGGCAGATGGTGCTGCCGGCGCGTTTCGCGTAAGGGGTGACGATGCGTATTGTCGGGACGATTCCGCTGGCCGTCGCCATGGGCCTGCTCAGTGAACCTGTCGCCCAAGCGGGCGAGGGCAGCTGGATATCCGGCGACTGGTACCTGACGCTCGGCGCCACCGCGCTGGTCGCGCCGAATTTCGAGGGCGGCAAGAAATACATGCTCAGCGCCCAACCGATCGTCTCGCTCGGCAAGGTCGGTCCGGAGGCGCGCTTCACCTCGCGCAACGACAACATCTCGCTGGCGCTGATCGATGACGGTTCCGTTCGCGCCGGCTTGACCGGCAAGTTCATATTCTCGCGCGAGAGCAAGGACGAGCTCAAGGGCCTTGATCCCGTGCGCTGGGGCGGTGAGGTGGGCGGCTTCTTCGAATTCTATCCGCTGGATTGGCTAAGGGCGCGCGCCGAGCTCAGGCACGGCATCCGCTCCCATAACGGCTTCGTCGCGGACATCGCCGCGGACGCCTTCTATGACATCACGCCGACCGTGCGCATTTCCGGTGGTCCGCGCGTTTCCTTCGCATCGTCCGACTATTTCGACGCCTATTACGGCGTCAACGCCAAGGAAGCTGTCGCTTCGGGCCTGAGCGAGTACCATCCCGGCGGCGGGCTGAAATCGACGGGGCTCGGCGGCGCGATCACCTGGAAAGTGACCGAGCCGATGACGGCGAGCGTCTTCACCGAATATTCGCGCCTGATGGGGCCGGCGGCCGATTCCAGCCTGGTCAAGGAACGCGGCGACCGCAATCAGTGGACCTTCGGGGTCTCGACCACTTACCGCTTCAATTTCACCATGTAGGCCGTGAAAGCGGCTCCATGCCTTGAAATCCGCGCTTTATTCCTGCCGCGCCATCCGCTAAAAGCCACGCCATGACGAGCTTTTCGCGCCTTTTCGCGATCGCGATACGAATTACGGGCCCGGTGTTCCGGGCGGCCTGAGCGCCGCTGGAGCCGCCGGGATTTTTCGCGCGCGCCCCTCGCGCTTTTCAAGAAAATGCTGGTTCAACGCCCGGGCTTCCCGCCGCCGGGCAACGCAGATGGCAGATCAATGACCGACACCGTTGAAACGATCGACTATTCCAAAACGCTCTATTTGCCGCAGACGGACTTCCCGATGCGTGCCGGCCTGCCCGAGAAGGAGCCTGGTCTGGTCAAGCGCTGGCAGGACATGGACCTTTACAGGAAGCTGCGCGAAGAGGCCGCCGGCCGCGAGAAATTCGTGCTGCATGACGGGCCGCCCTACGCCAACGGCAACATCCATATCGGCCATGCGCTGAACAAGATCCTCAAGGACGTCATCAACCGCTCCTTCCAGATGCGCGGCTATGACGCCAACTACGTGCCGGGTTGGGACTGCCACGGCCTGCCGATCGAATGGAAGATCGAGGAGCAGTATCGCGCCAAGGGCAAGAACAAGGACGAGGTGCCGGTCAACGAGTTCCGCAGGGAATGCCGCGAGTTCGCCGCCCACTGGATCAAGGTGCAGGGCGACGAGTTCCAGCGTCTCGGCGTCATCGGCGATTTCGACAATCCCTATACCACCATGGCGTACCATGCCGAGTCGCGCATCGCCGGCGAACTGTTGAAATTCGCCTTGTCCGGCCAGCTCTACCGCGGCTCGAAGCCGGTGATGTGGAGCGTGGTCGAGCGCACCGCGCTCGCCGAGGCCGAGGTCGAGTATCAGGACTACGAGAGCGACACGATCTGGGTGAAGTTCCCGGTCGCGAGCCTCGCCCAGCCGGTCGCCGGCGCCGCGCTGGACGAGGCAGCGCTCGACCTCGTCGAGGCGCATGTCGTCATCTGGACGACCACGCCCTGGACCATCCCCGGCAACCGCGCCGTAAGCTATTCGCCGCGCATCGCCTATGGCCTCTATGAGGTCACGGCGGCCGAGAACGCCTTCGGCCCGCAGCCCGGCGAGAAGCTGATCTTTGCCGACGCGCTGGCGCAAGAGTGCGCCGTCAAGGCCAAGGTCGCACTGAACAGGCTTCACAGCGTCTCGGCCGAACAGCTTGGGAAGCTTACGCTTTCTCATCCTTTCAAGGGCCTCGGCGGCGGCTATGAGTTCCCGGTGCCGATGGTTGCGGGCGAGCATGTCACCGACGATGCCGGCACCGGCTTCGTGCACACCGCGCCCGGCCATGGCCGCGAGGACTTCGACGCCTGGATGGAGGCCGCGAGCGAGCTGCGGGCGCGAGGCGTCGACACCGTGATTCCCTTCACCGTCGACGATGCCGGCTTCTTCACCAAGGATGCGCCGGGCTTCGGCCCGGGGCGCGAAGGTGGCGCGGCGCGCGTCATCGACGACAACGGCAAGAAGGGCAACGCCAATCAGACCGTCATCGACGAACTGATCGAGCGCAACGCGCTCTTCGCGCGCGGCCGGCTGAAACACAGCTATCCGCACTCCTGGCGCTCCAAGAAGCCGGTCATCTTCCGCAACACGCCGCAATGGTTCGTCTATATGGACAAGGACCTCGGCGACGGCACGACGTTGCGCAGCCGCGCGCTGAAGGCGATCGACGACACCCGTTTCGTTCCGGCGGCGGGCCAGAACCGCATCCGCGCCATGATCGAGGAGCGCCCCGACTGGGTGCTGTCGCGCCAGCGCGCCTGGGGCGTGCCGATCGCGGTCTTCGCCGACGAGGACGGCAATGTGCTGAAGGACGAGGCCGTCACCGAGCGCATCATGGACGCTTTCGAGAAGGAAGGCGCCGACGCCTGGTTCGCCGAGGGCGCGAAGGCACGCTTCCTCGGCAATCACGACGCCTCGAAATGGCACCAGGTGATGGACATCCTCGACGTCTGGTTCGATTCCGGTTCGACGCATGTCTTCACGCTGGAGGACCGTCCGGACCTCAAATGGCCGGCCGACGTCTATCTCGAAGGCTCGGACCAGCATCGCGGCTGGTTCCATTCCTCGCTGCTCGAAAGCTGCGGCACCAGGGGCAGGGCGCCTTACGACACGGTCATCACCCATGGCTTCACCATGGACGAGGAAGGCCGCAAGATGTCGAAGTCGCTCGGCAACACCGTCGTGCCGCAGGACGTCATCAAGCAGTCCGGCGCCGATATCCTGCGGCTCTGGGTGGTCACGACCGATTATTGGGAAGACCAGCGGCTCGGCAAGAACGTGCTGCAGACCAATATCGACGCCTACCGCAAGCTCAGGAACACCATCCGCTGGATGCTGGGCACGCTTGCGCATGATGACGGCCGGGACGTGCCGGTCGAGACGATGCCGGAACTGGAGCGGCTGATGCTGCACCGGTTGTCCGAGTTGGACGAAATGGTGCGCCAGGGCTACGACGCCTTCGAGTTCAAGCGCATCACCCGCACGCTGCTCGACTTCATGGTGGTGGAGCTTTCGGCCTTCTATTTCGACATCCGCAAGGACGCGCTTTACTGCGACGGGCCGTCTAGCCTGCGCCGCAGGGCGGCCGTGCAGGTGGTGCGCCACCTCTTCGAATGCCTGGTGAAGTGGCTGGCGCCGATGCTGCCCTTCACCACGGAAGAAGCCTGGCTCGACCGCCATCCGCAAGCCGTGTCGGTGCATCTCGACCAGTTCCCCGCGATCCCGCAGGACTGGCGCAACGAGGCGCTGGCCGAGAAATGGCGCAAGGTGAGGCAGGTGCGCCGCGTCGTCACCGGGGCGCTGGAGATCGCGCGCGCCGAGAAGCTGATCGGCTCTTCGCTCGAGGCGGTGCCGGTGGTGACGCTCGACGACGCGGCGCTGGAGGCCGCGATCGCCGATGTCGATATGGCCGAGATGGCGATCACCAGCGATCTCGTCGTCAAACACGGCAAGGTCCCGGAAGGCGCCTTCACGCTCGACGACGTCAAGGGGGTGGCGGTGGTGGTGGAGAAAGCCGAGGATCGCGGTCTGGTCAAATGCGCGCGCTCCTGGCGCTACACCGCCGATGTCGGGCAGGATCCGGAATTTCCGGATGTCTCGGCCCGCGATGCCGCCGTGCTGCATGAGCTGAAGGCCCTTGGGCGGCTGTAGTCCTGTCGATAAGCCGGTGCACAAATGCCACGCCGGGCGGCCTGAAACCGCCCGCGCGTTGCCCTTAACAAGTGGTTGAGGTAAACACGCGACACTCCGGCAGACAAATTGTCGCCGGATTTCCATCGCAAATGCGGGGAAGAAGGGGACCGTGCCCTTGGCCGGTGGCGACTGAAAGGCTGTTAGAGTGGGACTTTTTGGCATGACCGACAGAACGTTCGCGCGCGCCGCGCTGATGGCGCCGCTTGTGGTATCGGCCATCGCCCTGTCAGGCTGCGTGGGTTCGCCGACCTACGGAACCGACAAGACGGCAGCCGCGCAGCTCTTCGACGATGTCTCCGCGGCTGCCTCGATCACGCCGAAGCGCAAAGATCCGATCGACTACAAGCCGCGTCCTGATCTGGTGAAGCCCGCTCCCGGGCAGAAGGAAAGCCTGCCGCCGCCGCAGCAAAGCATCGAGACGGCGAGCGCCGACTGGCCCGAATCGCCGGAGGCGCGCCGCGCCCGCATCCGCGCCGACGCCACCGCGCACCAGAACGATCCGAATTACCAGCCGGAAGCCGTCGAGGATATCCAGACCAATCCCGAGGCGGTGAAGAAGGCATTGGCCGAATCGGGCTCCAGCCACCCGCCGGCCTGGTCGCCGGATGACAACTCGGCCGCCCGCCGTGCGCAGATTCAGCGCAGCCTTGCCGAACAGAAGCAGGGCGATCCGACCGTGCGCAAATATCTGAGCGAGCCGCCGCTTGCCTATCGCCAAGCTGCCGGCACCGCGCCGCAGAACGAGCTCGGCGAGGACGAATACAAGAAGGAGCGCCGCCTCAAGGCGCAGGCCGAAGGCAAGAAGGGCGGCTGGTTCGACTGGCTAGGGCTGTGAACAGTCAGTAGTCAGTAGTCAGTAGTCAGTAGTCAGTAGTGACCTACTCACTACTCGCTTCACTTCACCCGCCATTCCGTCTCTCGCGAAAAAAGTCCTTGAGGATGAGGGCGGCATCGCTCTCGCCGATCCCCGGATAGACGTCCGGCGTGTGGTGGCAGGTGGGTGAGGCGAAGAAGCGCACGCCGTTGACCACCGCGCCGCCTTTCACATCGGCGGCGCCGAAATAGAGCCGCCGCAGCCGGGCGAAGGAGATCGCGCCGGCGCACATCGCGCAGGGCTCCAGCGTCACGTAGAGATCGTGGCCGGTGAGACGTTCGCTGGCGAGCTTCCGGCAGGCCTCGCGGATCGCCAGCATCTCGGCATGCGCGGTCGGGTCCGAGAGCTCGCGCGTGCGGTTGCCGGCTTTCGCGACCACCGTGCCGCCGTTGGCGATCACAGCGCCGACCGGCACTTCGCCGCGGCTGGCGGCCGCCTCGGCCTCTTCAAGCGCCAGGGCCATGAAATCCGGTCGTTTCAAGCGGTTTCCATTCCGATTACTTCTCGCCACCCGAGAGTGATCCTGTTATTTAGCGCGAGACCCTGAAAACCGGAATCGGTTTTTGCCGCGCCGCTGGATGCGCAAAATCAAGATGACACTGCCTGCGTTGGGCGTCCGCAAGGGCGCGCGGCGCTGTAGCAGGTGAAGACGAGCAAAGTAATGGACGACGACAAGAAATCTCCACGCGGGCCGCGCAAGGGCTACTCCAGACCGACGGGCGGGCGTGACGGAAAACCGGCCCACGGCGCCAAGAAGCCGTTCGCCAAGCGTGAACGACCGATGGCTGCCGAAGGCGAGCGCCGCGACTTCAAGCGCAGCTATAAGCCACGCGAGACGGGCGAGGGCGCCGGGCGCGCCGAAAAGCCGTTCCGCAAAGGTCCGCGCCCGGAAGGCAAGCCCTTCGAGAAGCGCGAGGGCCACAAACCTTACACACCGCGCACACCGCGCGGCGACCGGCCGGTGGCGGCCGAAGGCGAGCGCCCGGCCCGTGATTTCAAGCGCAGCTACAAGTCGCGCGAGATGGGGCCGCGTGAAATGGGTGAAGGCGGGGAGCGTGGCGACAGGCCGTTCCGCAAAGGTCCGCCGCGCGAAGGCAAGCCTTTCGAAAAGCGTGAGGACCACAAGCCTTACGCACCGCGTGGCGATCGACCGGCGGCTGCCGAAGGCGATCGGGGCGAACGACGTTTCGACCGCCCCAAGCGGGCATTCGACGACCGTCCCAAACGCGATTTCGCCGACCGGCCGAAGCGAGACTTCAGCGATCGTCCACGCGGAGCTGGCGGAAAGCCGGAAGGCGGCTTCAAGCCACGGCCGCGGCCCTCGGAAGCTGCGCCCGAAAGCGGCGAGCGCATCGCCAAGCGGCTGGCGCGCGCCGGCATCGCCTCGCGCCGCGACGCCGAGGAACTGATCGCGGCCGGTCGCGTCAAGGTCAACGGCAAGGTGCTGGACTCGCCGGCCTTCAATGTCGGCGCCAACGACATCATCCATCTCGACGGCACCGAGATCCCGCCGATCGAGCGCACGCGTCTCTTCCTGTTCCACAAGCCGGCGGGCGTCGTCACCACCAACCGCGATCCGGAAGGCCGCAAGACCGTCTTCGACGTACTGCCGTCCGACCTGCCGCGGCTGATGACGATCGGCCGGCTCGACATCAACACCGAGGGCCTGCTGCTTTTGACCAATGACGGCGGGCTGTCGCGCGTGCTCGAATTGCCGGCCACCGGCTGGCTGCGGCGCTACCGCGCGCGCGTCCACGGCAAGGTCGAGGAGAGCGCGCTCGCCGGCCTGCGCGAAGGCATCGCCGTCGACGGCGTCTTCTACGGCTCGATCGAAGCCTCGCTCGACCGCGAGCAGGGCACCAATGCGTGGCTGACCCTGGGCCTGCGCGAAGGCAAGAACCGCGAGGTGAAGAACATCCTCGGCGCGCTTGGCCTCGACGTGACGCGGCTGATCCGCATCTCCTACGGACCGTTCCAGCTCGAGGATCTTCCCGAGGGCCATGTGCTGGAGATCAAGGGCCGCGTGCTGCGCGAACAGCTCGGCGAACGGCTGATCGAGGAATCCGGCGCCAATTTCGATGCCGACATCCAAAAGCCGTTTTCCAACAAGCCGGTGCGCGGCGGCGGCCCTCGCCGCGAAGAGGTCGACCGGCCGAAATTCACGCGCGACGGCGACCACCGGCCGATCGGCGAGGGCGGTCTGATCAAGGCGCGCAAGCGCCGCGAAGGCAGCCGCGACGAGGCGCTGAGCAAGCTCTCGACAAAGCCGGACAGGGCGTTTGGGCCGGACCGGGCGTTCGGCGAGCGCGGCCCTAAATCCGACCGCGGCGGTTTCGGCGAAAAGCCGCGCGGTGGGTTCGGCGACAAGCCCCGTTTCGGCGGCAAGAAATCCGAGCGCGAGCAGCGGCCGATCGAACCGCCGGGCCAGCGCAAGGCCAATGTCTGGATGGCGCCGGGCGCCCGGCCGATCGGCAAGGGCAGGGCGGAAGCCGATGCCGCCAGGGCCGCCGAGGCGAAGGCGCGCAAGGCGTCCTACAAGCCGGGCGGCAAGGGCAAGCCGGGCGCGAAGCCGTTCGGCAAGCCCCGCGGCGAGCGCCCCGAAGGCGATGGCGGCGACAGGCCGCGCGGTCCGAAGAGGGGCGGCAATGCGGATCGTCGGCGGTGAGTTCCGCGGGCGTCCGCTGGCGACGCCGAAAAGCAATGCCATCCGCCCGACCACCGACCGCACCCGCGAGGCGGTGTTCAACGTGCTGGCGCATCGCTATGCCGAAAAGCTCGAAGGCGGCCGCGTGCTCGATCTCTTCGCCGGCACCGGCGCGCTCGGACTTGAGGCGCTGTCGCGCGGCGCTTCCTACTGCGTTTTCATCGAGGAATCGACGGAGGGGCGAGGCCTGATCCGCGAGAACGTCGAGACCTATGGGCTCACCGGCCGCACCAAGATTTTTCGTCGCGACGCTGCTCATTTGGGTGAGGCTGGCACGCTCTCGCCCTTCGGCCTGATCTTCGCCGACCCGCCCTATGGCAAGGGGCTTGGCGAACGCGCGCTGCGCTCGGCCAAGGCCGGCGGCTGGCTGTTGCCCGGCGCGTTGTTCGTGGTCGAGGAGGCGGCCTCGGCGCCGTTCGAGGCAGGCCCGGGTTTTTCCGTGGTGGACGAGCGGGGCTATGGCGAAACGGTCATTCGCTTCATCGAGGTTGGCTAGCGCCGCCTCGAAAATGACTCACAATTCACTTTGCCTTGCCAACAACCTTGCCTATCGTCGCGCAACCGCGACCGGAGAACTTGATGAGACGAACAGGAATTGGGCTGCGCGCAGCGTTTCTGGCCAGCGCGCTGGCGCTTGCGGCGGCCGCTCCGGCCCGCGCGGCCGATGATGGCGAGGTCAAGGATTTCCTGCTCGACAACGGCATGGAAGTGGTGGTCATCCCGGACCACCGCGCCCCGATCGTCACTCACATGGTCTGGTACAAGATCGGCAGCGCCGACGAGCCTCTCGGCAAATCCGGCATCGCGCATTTCTTCGAGCACCTGATGTTCAAGGCCACGACCAACCACGCCGCCGGCGAGTTCGATCGCGCCGTGTCCGAGATCGGCGGCTCCAACAATGCCTTCACCTCTTACGACTACACCGCCTTCCACGAGACGGTGCCGCCTTCCGCCCTCGAACAGATGATGGGCTTCGAGGCCGATCGCATGCGCAACCTCATCCTGACCGACGATGTCATCAAGACCGAGCGCGACGTGATCCTGGAGGAGCGCCGTTCGCGCATCGACAGCAATCCGCAGGCGGTGCTCGACGAGGAGGTCGACGCGACGCTCTGGCAGAACCAGCGATACCGCATTCCGGTGATCGGCTGGATGCAGGAAATGGAGCAGTTGAACCGTCCGGACGCGAAAGCCTTCTACGACGCCTACTACCGGCCGAACAACGCGGTGCTGGTGGTGGCCGGCGACGTCGATCCCGACGCGGTGAAGGCGATGGCCGGGCGCACCTACGGAAAGGTCGCCCGCGGCCCGGACCTGCGGCCGCGCATCCGCCCCGTGGAGCCGGAGCAGAACACGAAGCGCACGGTGACGCTCACCGACGCGCGCGTCTCGGTGCCGAGCTTTTCGACGCAATGGGTCGTGCCGTCCTATCACACGGCTAAGCCCGGCGAAGCCGAGGCGCTCGACCTGCTTGCCGAGATCCTCGGCGGCGACAACCGCAGCAGGTTGTACCAGCAGCTCGTCGTCAAGCAGGGTATCGCCTCAGAGGCCGGCGCCTACTTCCAGGGCACCATGCTCGACGCCACCAACTTCACCGTCTATGGCGCCCCGCGCGGCGACGCCAGGCTCGCCGATGTCGAGGCCGCGGTCGATGCCGAGATCGCCCGCATCGTCAAGGACGGCGTGAGCGACGATGAGCTGGAGCGGGCCAAGACCCGCTATGTGCGCTCCATGATCTTTGCGCGCGACAAGCAGGACGACATGGCCAACATGTACGGCTCGACGCTTGCCACGGGCGGCAATGTCAAGGACGTCCAGGAATGGCCGGACCGCATCCGCAAGGTGACCGCCGATGAAGTCAAGGCGGCTGCCGCCCGCTACCTCGTGCTCGATCGTTCCACCACCGGCTATCTCTTGCCGCAGCAGCAGGCGGGGAATTGATGATGAGCATGGTTCTTGGCCATACGATCGCTTCTCCTTCTCCGGCGAGCGAGGAAGGCAAGCTCTATCGCGCCGTCGCCACCCTTTGCTTCGCCCTGTTCTTCCTGCTTTTGCCGGTGCTTGCCGCGCGCGCCGAAATGAACATCCAGGAGGTGAAGTCGAAGAAGGGCGTCACCGCCTGGCTGGTGGAAGACCATTCGATTCCGCTGGTTGCGATCCGTTTCGTTTTCGACGGCGGCACCGCGCAGGACCCCGCCGGCAAGGAAGGCCTGGTCAACCTGATGACCGGCCTGTTCGACGAGGGCGCCGGCGACCTCGACAGCGAGGCCTTCCAGTTGAAGCTCGACGATGCTGGCGCGGAGATGAGTTTTCAGGCGGCGCGCGACGGCACCTATGGCTCGATGCGCATGCTGTCCGACCAGAAGGACGAGGCTTTTGGCCTGCTGAAGCTGGCGGTGAACAGCCCGCGCTTCGATCAGGCGCCGATCGACCGCATCCGCGCCCAGACACTCTCCGGCATCCTCGCCAATGAGCGGGACCCCAATACGATCGCCCAGCAGCGCTGGCTGCGCGCGATCTATGGCCAGCACCCGTACGCGCGGCCGGACGAGGGCAACAAAGACAGCCTCGAAACCATCACTGCCGACGACCTCAAGGCCTTCCACAAGGCGAATTTCGCCCGCGGCGGCCTGCATGTGGCGGTGGTGGGCGATATCGACGCCGCCACGTTGAGCGGCAGGCTTGACGAGGTGTTCGGCGACCTGCCGGACAAGCAGACGCTGGCGCCGGTTGCCGATATCACGCCCAAGCTCGGCCAGCAGCTCGAAGTGAATTACGATCTGCCGCAGACCTCCCTGCAGCTTGCCTGGCCGGGCGTGAAGCGGAGCGATCCCGATTTCTACGCCGCCGTGCTGATGAACGAGATTCTCGGCGGCTCGACTTTCACGTCGCGCTTGTATGAGCAGGTGCGCGAGAAACGCGGCCTTGCCTATAGCGTCAGCTCCGATCTCGTCGATCACGAGCATTCCAACGCGCTGCTGGTGACGACGGCGACGCGTTCCGACCGCGCCGCCGAAACGCTTTCGATCGTGCGCCAGGTGGTGAAGGACATGGCCGAGAACGGCCCCACCGAGGAGGAACTCGCGGCGACCAAGAAATACATGGTCGGCGCTTACGCCATCAGCAATCTGGATTCGTCCAGCTCCATCGCAGCGACGCTGGTGGAGCTGCAGATCGATGATCTCGGCATCGATTATATCAAGCGGCGCGCGGCTCTCATCAACGCGGTGACGCTCGCCGACGTGAAGGCGGCGGCTAAGAAGCTCCTGTCGTCCGACCCCGCGGTGATGGTCATCGGGCCGCCGCTGGTGCAGGTGGCGGGAGGCGGCAAGGGATGAGCCCGACCTTCGGGGTGGCCTTTGGCGGCGGCGGCGCGCGCGGTCTCGCGCATATCCACATCATCGAGGCTCTCGACGATCTCGGCATCAAGCCGGTGGCGATTGCCGGCTCGTCGATCGGCGCCATCATGGGCGCCGGCATGGCGTCGGGCATGAAGGGTGCCGAGATTCACGATTATGCCCGGTCGATCCTCGGCAGCCGGGCTGAAGTGGCCGCGCGCATGTGGCGCTCGCGGCCGGGCACGATCGCTGAGGCCATGCAGGGCGGCATTCGCGTCAGCCAGTTCAACATCGAGCGCATTCTGAAGGCTTTCCTGCCCGAGGCGATCCCGCAGACGTTCGAGGCGCTGAAGGTTCCGCTCAAGGTGACGGCGACCGACTATTTCGGCCACAGCCTTGCGGTGTTCGCCGAAGGCGACCTGCGTTCGGCGCTTGCCGCTTCGGCGGCCATCCCGGCGGTCTTCCGCCCGGTGACGCGCGAGGGCCGCGTGCTGATCGATGGCGGTATCTACAACCCCGTGCCTTTCGACCTCATCGAGAAGGACGCCGACATCATCATCGCCGTCGATGTCGTCGGCGCGCCGAGCGAGGCCGAGCGCAGGCATCCGACCACAGTCGACCTGATGTATGGCGCCACCCAGCTGATGATGCAGTCGATCATCGCCAACAAGCTCAGGCAGCACCCGCCGGACATTCTGATCCGGCCGAATGTCTCGAAATACCGCGTGCTCGAATTCCTCAAGATCGAGACGCTGATGGCCGAGACGGTCGAGATCAAGGACGAATTGAAGCGCGCCGTCGAGAAGGCCGTGGAAGCGCATGGCGGCAGGCGGGGAGAAGGGCGGTTTAGGTAGATCCGTGGAAGGCTCAGGCCTCGGCCAGGCTGGATCGCCGGTGTAAGCCGCCTCTCGACCTGTCGCGGCGCGCATTTACCACTAGCGGCGAACAGACCGCACATCATAATGTCGCGCCCATTCGAAGTGCCTTGAGGCCGCATGACCAAGCTCCTTTTCACCCGCGTTCCTTTCAACCCGGTCTCTCTCGGGCTCGTCTGCAATTTCATTGCGCACTATCCGCCCTTTGATGGATACGAGTTTGGACAGATGGTGAAGTCCTTGCGCTTCCAGATCGAGCAGCAGACGCACCTTATCGGTTCCATCGACGACGCGATCGTTGCTTACGTCGGCTGGATCGTGACCAACTGCGAAATTGCCGAAACGTGGGTTGCAAACAAGGGGCCGCTCAATCCCGATCCCGGCGGCACTGCCATTGCCGCGACGATTATGGCAACGCGCTCGTCCTCGCACATCCTGCCGCTGATCAAGGAAGCGAAACTGCTCAACCTCGACAAGTCGGTCTACTGGAAGCGCGACTTCATCGACGCCCGCGGTGCAATGAAACGCGCCGTCCGCAAACGGGACGCGTGATGGAACAGGCTACCCCAGGCGAGGCGCTGACCCAGGAAATCCTGATCCGCCTCGGCGACCGTTACGCCTCGATGTTCGTGCGCATCTGGCAACCGGCCGGCCAATCGCGCGGCACCGTGTTCTGCCTGCACGGCTTTGCCGGCAATGGCTCCGATTTCGATTACCTAGCGGCGTTCCTCTGCCGCAACGGCTATCTGGTGATCTGCCCCGACCTGCTCGGACGAGGGCGCAGCGCCTATCTCGGCTCGGGCTACGATATGGATCTCTATTCCAGGTGCCTACGCGCGCTCAGCCAGTTTGCCGGCAAGGAGAACCATTTCGTCGGCACGTCATGGGGCGGGCTGATCCTGCTTCTCTTTCTCTACGCGAACCGCGGCCGCGTCGACAGGATCATCCTCAACGATGTCCCCCTGATTGGCGGGCCGAAGGTCGATGCTTTGCGAAACGAGGCCATCCGCGAAGCCGCGCTTGTATTCCAGACGCGCGCCCAGGCAGGGGAATATCTGCGTGCCTCAAATCCAGGCATGGGGCGGGTGGAGAGGCCGGTCCTCGACCGCTTCATCGATAACAGAATTGCCGCGAGGGCTGGCGAGTTTCGTTTGGCCTACGATCCGGCCACGACCGGGAATTTCGAGGCCATGACCGGCCGCGAATACGACCTGTTTCCCATGGTCGCTAAGCTCGACGCCCAGGTCATGCTCATGTACGGCCGCGAGAGCGGGTTCATCGACAGGCAGGCCTTTGAACGATCCCGCTGCGCCCGACCCGATCTTTGCATCGTCGACAATATCGATGTCGGCCATCCGCCGTCGCTGATGACGCCCGATCAGGCTCTCCTGATCTTCGGGTTTCTGTCCGCCATGTGAGCAGTATCCGTCATGGCGGCATCGCACTTCGATGAAACATATACCCGATTGCTCTCAGCTGATCTCGATCGCGACGACGCGGCCGAAAATCCGTATAGAATCCTGATTTGCACCACGCCGAGAACCGCCGGCCATACCTATTGCCAGGTCATGCGGCATTTTGGACTTGGCCTGCCCACCGAATACTTCCAGTGGCAATTCGCGGTACCGCTCATGCGGCGCTGGACGGGAGACGACACATTCGACGTCCCGGCGCTCGATCGCGGTGCGTCGTCATATGGAAAGCATCTTCTGATGCGGCGCTCAGTCGAAGGCGTATTCGCGGCCAAGCTGTTTTTCGGCAATCTGGACTTCGCCCGCCTCTCGATCGGCGAGGATGATGCAAGCTCGTTCTATGTATTCCTGTCCCGCCGGAACAAAGTCGATCAGACGGTCAGCCTGCTTTCGATGCTGCATACTGGTCAGCCATTCGATGGCGGGGAAACGCTGCCCGGTGTCCCTATGTTGAGAACGATAAGTCAGAAGGCGGTTATTGACACCGTGCGACACATCGCGGACTCCGAGGCAAAGTGGCGGAGCTACCTTTCGACCATTGACGTGACGAGGGTTGCTCATGTGGCCTATGAGGATTTCGTCGTCAATCCCCACGACAATGTGAAGGCGACGATGCGGAACTGGTTTCCAGCCCGCAATCTGCGCAATGATGCCCTCGCTGCAAATGGTCGCTACAGCAACGACGCCTCCGTAAAGTCGATTATCGCAAGACAGTTCGGAGGCTTGATCCGTCAACTTTGGCGCGACATGCCTGTCGAGGCGGAGCGGAGCCGATCAGCGCCTTGACACTTGGACGGACATGCCGCTCGCCGGGCGCAGCGCCAGCGCATAGTCGAAGCGGATAACGTCGTCGGCGCGAGTAAAGGCGAACTGGCGCACGACCGCGCGAACCGCCTGCTCCACCTCGAGTCGGCCCAGGCGTGCGCCCCCGCACATACGCGGTCCGGTTAGGAAGGGAATGAAGGCGCGGCGGTCGAAACTGTTGTTGATGAACTCCTTGCGGCTGGCATCGAAAGTCCTCGGATTTTCCCAGAATTCAGGATGCTGGTGCACACCGACGACGGACAGCATGATAAGTTGCCCGGCCCGTAGCGACGTGCCATCCAGAACCGCATCGGTGCTTACTTCGCGGGTGAGGAACGGTATAGGTGGGAAATAGCGCATCGTCTCGTTGATGAAGCAGTCAGTAAACGGTGTCTGTGCCTTGCCGCCAGCAATCTCACTATAGATACGCTCCTGCACCTGCTGGTTGGCGCCGAGCCTATCGATCACCCACTGCACTGTCGTGACGGTGGTTTCGACGCCAGCGAACAGATTCATCACGAATTCTTCGATCGGGGAAAAGCCGTCGATCTCGGCTGCTCTTTCCGAGAAACGGTCCATTTCCGCAGCCGCCCGCGGATCCGCCATCAGTTGCGAACCGAAATCCGCGATGACCGCGTGGGCATCTTGGATGGCGCTGTCTCTTTCGGCATTGGTTGGCGTGACCCAGGAATAATACTGCAGGCGGCGCAATGTCTCACGGACTCGGTCGAAAAGCACAGCGGTTGGTCGCGCTTCCGCGACAAGTCCGAAGGCCTGATAGAAAATGGTCATGGCGCCGGTGAAAAGCGCCTGGTGGATTCCTGCGAGGGAGGTCTCGCAATCGGCAAGGTCGCCGCTGAATATATCCGACACGCTTTGCCCATGGGCGGGTTTGGCCGCCGCGAGATAGCGATCCTGGGTGATGGCGCGTCTTGTCGCCCATTCCTCGTCATTGGTGTTGAAGCGGCTGAAGCCGAGGGCCGAGATCAGCGAGAAGTTCTTCCGGAACAGGGCAGGCGACTTGACGATCTCGTCGACGCTCTCCGGATGGTCGAATACGACGAGGTTGCCGATTTCCTTAGCGCCGGTTGCTCGTCCATCATCCTGCCCGCTCCGCGCGAATAGGTTGTAGACGAGACTGTTGAGCATGCCTTCAATTTGTGCTGGATCGCTCACCCTACCTCCATGTCTGAACGCACGACCACTTCGGTATTCGTTCAGCTAACGATGTCCCTTATTGTTGCAAAAATGCGACAGTCACGCCGCAAAGTCGTTGGCATCCCGCAGCGGCAATAGGCGGTTATAAACTTGTCTGCAATAACAACCCGGCTGGAATCTGGGTGGGGACTTAAATGCATTCGCAGGGCACGGGTAAATTTTTAGCTACGGTGGCGGCTTCGGCTGCCTCCCTAACGGCAACAGGCGTGGCCACGGCTAACGCAACCGAGGCGCAGCCCTCGGATCAGACGGTCATCGATTCGCGCATCAAGATGTCGTTCGAAGGCTCGTACTTCTGGAACAATCTCCATAACGACGACAAGCTGAGCAGCGACAAGCTGGGTAAAGGCAACGGTGATATTTCCGGGGCAGTTTCGCTGACCAAGCAGATCTCTCCGGACTGGGATTGGCGTCTTGCCGCCGCTGTCCAACTCGGCAAGGACCGCTCTGCCCTCCTCTTCGAGCAGCCTGAGACGAACCCTGAGGGCCTTGTTACAGGGACTTACAGCGACGGCTACAGCTTCCAGACTTTCGATTTTGACGTCGGCAAGCACGTCAAGGTGCAACAGGCCGATATCCGTTTCTTCGGCGGCCTGCGGCTAGTGCATTCCGATGAAACATTGGGCGAGATTTCCGAAAAGTTCACCCCCACCAATCCTGCCGACAAGGGCATCGCCGCTGACAAGATCGGTACGGCCGAGTACTGGGGCATCGGCCCGCGCGTTGGTGCGGAAGCTTACTATCCGGTTGGCGAGAACTGGGGCCTGACAGGCTCGGCTTCGGGCGCAGTCATGTGGGGCCGCCGCACCGCGCATGTCGGTGTCAATATCTCGTCCACAAACCCAGACGAACACTTTTCCGAAACTCTGGCCAGTCAGGGCTCGAACGAAACGGTCTCGAACCTCGACGCATCGCTTGGCCTGAGCTGGACGCCGATAACGAACACTACCTTCACTGCTGGTTACAAGATCGAGGCGTGGCACAATCTGCTTGTGAACGCAGATCACAAGAATCAGGTTTTCCAAGGCCCGTTCCTGCGCCTCGAAGTCAAAATGTGATCGCGGCGGCCGGTCAGGGTGACTTCGGAGACAGGTTTCGAGTCCAGGTTTGCATCTAACAGGAACGTCAAACTGCATTACGTCGCGGTGGGCTCCGGCCCGCCGATCCTTTTCCTACACGGCCTTCCCGACCATGGCCTTGGTTGGCGCAGGCAGATCGAGGCTCTGCGCGGCAGTTTCAGGGTGCTGGCACCGGATTTGCGCGGATTCGGGCGAAGCGACGCGCCGCGGGGACATGCCCACTACACGCTGCTGCCGCATCTGGTCGAGGACGTGCTTTCGGTGCTCGTGGCCGAACAACTCTCCCAGGCCTCGATCGTCGGTCATGACTGGGGCGGGACGATTGCCTGGTGGCTGGCCATGCGGATCCCGCAGGTGGTTCGCCATCTGGTTGTCCTTTCCTCCCCTCATCCGCGCAACTATCTGCGCGCCATCGCCGATCCAGCCAACGCCCGGTATTTCGCCTATGTGCGCCGCTTCCAGGAGGCAGGCGCGTCCGCCATGCCGGCGCCGGAGGAGCTTGCCGGATGGGTCGCCGACGAGGCCGACCGACAGGCTCTCGCAGCGTCGCTCCGGCATTCCGATCCGGAGGCGATGCTGGGTTACTACAGGGCCAACATTCCGCTCGGCAGGGTGCCGGACATCGGTCAATTGCCTCTGGTCAAAGCACCGACGCTGGTGATGTTTGGCGCCCATGATCCCTATGTTCCGGCCAGTGCTTTCGAAGGCACATTCCGCGAAGTCGACAACATCAGCTCCGTGGTGGCGCTGCCGGACGCCGGCCATTTCATCCATCATGAGGCCGCCACTTTCGTCACGCGTGAGATCGAAGGTTGGGTGTCGCGGCCGCTGTCGAGCTTTCGCGTCGCGGGATAGAGACGCGATCGGCAATCGAGCCGGGCAGCGTCAGCACGGTTGTCTTTGAGCCCTCGTTGCTGTGAGGTTTCCGGACAAGGCGTTCTTCATCCCCCTTGCGTTCACCCTTGTTTTCGGATTAGATTTCGTTTGAGAAAACCTTTTCCCAAATCGCCCTGCGCTTGCTGACCTCATCCGTCATCACCACGCAGGCCGATAAGAGAAAACCTTTTCCCAACTCAGGGAATGGTTGCACGATATGTCTTCGGATGCCTCACCTGTCTCCGCCAAGCCGCCGGTCACGCTGCGCGAGGTCGCCGCCGCCGCCGGCGTCAGCGTCGCCACGGCGTCGAAGGCGCTGAACGGGCAGGGGCGGATGACGGCGGAGACGCGCGAACGCATCCGCGAGACGGCGCGGCTGCTCGGCTTCCGGCCGAACAGCCTGGCCCAGAGCCTGTTGCGAAAACGCTCCTTCACCGTCGGGCTGCTCACTAACGATACTTATGGCCGCTTCTCGCTGCCGCTGATGGCCGGCGTTTCGGATGCGCTGGTCGACAAGGGCGTCTCGGTGTTCCTGTGCAATGTCGAGGACGACCAGCGGCTCGGCCAGCTGCATGTCGAGGCCATGCTCGACAAGCGCGTCGACGGCATCGTCGCCACGGGAAAACGCATCGACCGCCATCTGCCCGTCGATCTCTCCAACCTGCGCATTCCGGTCGTCTACGCCTTCACCCAGCCCGATCCCGGCGCGGTCGGCCTCGTCTCCGACGACGCCGGCGGCGCGCGGCTGGCGGTAGAGCAGTTTTTGCGGCTCGGGCGCCGCCGCATTGCCCATGTCACTGGACCGGCGAGCTTCGAGGTGGTGCACACGCGGGCCGGGGCGTACCGCGATGTCCTGACGGAGAACGGCTTGCCCGCAACCGAGCCGCTGCTGGGCGCATGGTCGGAAGCCTGGGGCCACGATGCCGTGGCACGACTGTTCAGCAAGGCGGGGAGGGAGGGGTGGCCGGACGCCGTCTTCTGCGGCAACGACCAGATCGCCCGCGGCGTCATCGATGCGCTGCGCGAGCGTGGCATAAGCGTGCCCGAGGATGTTGGCGTCATCGGCTTCGACAATTGGGAGATCGTGGCCGAGGCGACGCGTCCGCCGCTGACTTCCATCGACATGAACCTGGCGAGCCTCGGGCGCGAGGCCGGGCTTGCCCTGCTTTCGCTCGTCGACGGCCAGCCGGCCGTGCCGGGCATCAGGAAACTGCCGTGCCGGCTGGTGGTGCGTCAGTCATGCGGCAGTCCGCCGCAATGAAGCAACAAGGCCACGCGCCCGAACAAGCAGGGCGGCGTGGCCAGAACAGGGAGGAGAACCATGAGGAGGAGTAAGATGAAGACCATTTTTGCCAGGCTGGCGCTTGCGGCAGCCGTCATTGGTGGCGGCCTGCAGGCGGCGTCCGCCGAGACCGCCAACATCTGGGTGCGCGCCGACGGCTCGAACTTCATGCCGCGCATCGTCGACGCCTTCAACAAGGCGAACAAGGACCAGGTCAAGCTCGACATCATCCCCAACGCCGAGATCATCCCGAAATATGGCGCGGCCGCCGCCGGCGGCACGGCGCCCGACGCGCTCTCGCTCGACCTGATCTACACGCCGTCCTTCGCCGCCGCCGGCCAGTTGGAAGACATCACCGACTGGGCGAAATCCTTGCCCTATTTTTCGAGCCTGTCGCCGGCGCATGTGAAGACCGGCACCTACAAGGACCGCATCTACGGCCTGCCGTTCTCGGCCGACGCCTCGGTGCTGATCTGGAACAAGAAGCTGTTCAAGCAGGCGGGGCTGGACCCTGAGAAGGGCCCGACCAATTGGGCCGAGATCGAGGCCGACGCCGAGAAGGTCAATGCGCTCGGCGGCGACATCAAGGGCTTCTACTTCTCCGGCAATTGCGGCGGCTGCAACATCTTCACCTTCACGCCGCTGATCTGGGCCTCGGGCGGCGACATCCTGTCCGAGGACGGCTCGAAGGCGACGCTCGACAGCCCGCAGCTGCGCGGCGCGATCGACCTCTACCGCTCGATGGTCAAGAAAGGGCTGGTGCCCGAGGGCGCGCAGACCGATACCGGCGCCAATTTCTTCGCCGCCTTCGCCGGCGGCAAGATCGGCATCTCGCCGTCCGGCGCCTTCGCCATCGGCGCGCTCAACACGCAGTACCCGGATGTCGATTACGGCATCACCTTCCTGCCGGGCAAGGATGGCGGTTGGTCGTCCTTCGCCGGCGGCGACAATTTCGTCGTCACCAAGGGCACCAAGAAGATTGCCGTGGTGAAGGAGTTTTTGGACTTCGCCTATTCGCTCGAGGGCCAGACCATCCTTGCCAAATATGGCAGCTTGCCGGTGCGCAACGACATCGCCAAGGATGCGCTCAAGGATCTCGACCCGCGCTACCAGGTGGCGGCCGAGGCGATGGCCAAGGGCAGGACGCCCTATTCGGTGGTGTTCAACGACCTGATCAACTCTGCCAACGGTCCGTGGACGCAGATGATCAACGAGGTGTTCTTCGGCGACGACGTCGACGGCGCCATCAAGAACGCGCAGGATACCATGCAGTCGATCATCGACCAGGCGCCGAACAAGTAGACACCAGGGCCAGCCGGCGGCGAGGATCGCGCAACGCCTCTCCGCCAAGGCTCTGACCGGCCGCCCGCCCCATCTCCCTGGCCGGGCGGCCGGATGATCCATCGCTGAATGGCAGGGACTGACGCGTTGAGAAAAGACCCCTTCATCCGGCCGCTTCGCGGCCACCTTCTCCCCGGTGGGGAGAAGAGTTTGGCGCCGACGCTTGCGATCTCCTCTCCCCTTGGGGAGCGGTCGGATTGCCCCGGATTGCCCTTCGCAATCCGGTCGGCAATCCGGGTGAGGGGGCGCCGGCGGGCTGGCTCCACCTTCTCCCCTTGCGGGAAAAGGGGGCCGAGCGAAGCTCGGTCGGATGAGGGGCGCTCCAGGGAACGCCGACGCCTCACTCCGCTGGAACACCCCTCGTCCGTCTTGGCACTGCGCGCCGATCCACCTTCTCCCGCAAGGGGAGAAGGGGAGGCCCAGCCATGACCGCCATCGCCACCACCTCCGCGCCCGCCCGAGCCCGCGCACGCACCAGCCGCCGGCAATGGGTGGGCCTGCTCTATGTCGCGCCGGCCGTCGCCCTGGTCACCGTCTTCTTCGTCATCCCGCTCGGCATGACGGCGTGGATGTCGCTGCACAACTGGCCGCTGATGGGCGAGCATTCCTTCATCGGCCTCGACAACTACTTTGCCATCCTGCGCGACATGCGCTTCTGGAATGCGCTGAAATTCACCTTCTACTATACGGTGATCGTCACCATCGCGATCTTCGCCGTCGCCTTCCCGCTGGCGATCTTCATCGAGCGGCCGCGCCCGCTCACCAATCTCTACCGCACCGCCTTCTTCATGCCGGCGGTGGTGGGTTTTGCTTCGGCAAGCCTGCTCTGGTCGTGGCTCTTGAATGTCGACTCCGGCCTGTTCAGCCCGGCCGCCTTCGACCTCGGCCTGACCGGCAAGAAGGTCAATCTTCTCGCCACCTTCCAGCCGGCCTTCTGGTCGATCATCGCCATGGTGGTCTGGAAGGTCGCCGGCTTCACCATGATCATCCTGATGACCGGTCTGCAATCGATCCCGCAGGACCTGCAGGAGGCCGCCGTCATCGATGGCGCCGGCCCGTTCGCCAGGTTCAGGGCGATCACCTTGCCGCTGATGCGCCGCACGCTGGCGCTGGCGCTGATCCTGTCGGTCGCCGGCTCGATCCTGGCCTTCGACCAGTTCTACATCATCCTGCGCGGCGGCCCGCGCAACCAGACGCTGACGGCCGTCTACTGGATCTTCAACCAGTCCTTCGTCTCGTTCAAGCTTGGCTACGGTGCCGCGCTCTCCATGGTGCTGCTGGTCATCCTGGTGGCGCTCAGCCTCATCCAGCTCTGGCTGCTGCGCAAGCCCGAGGGGCTCGACTGATGGCCGAGGCGATGTCGCAAAACCGCAAAGCGGCCTTCAGCCTCGCCAGGCACTCGACGGGCATCGTCGCCTCGGTGCTGTTTTTGGCGCCGATCGTGTGGACGGTGCTGTCGACCTTCAAGCCGGCGCAGGAAGCGCGCCAGCCGCCGCTGCCGCCCTGGCCGACCACCGGCTTCTCGATCGAGAATTATCAGACGCTGAACTCCTTCGGCGACGGGCTCTGGGTCTCGGCGCAGAACAGCATCTATGTCTCGGTGATGACGGTGCTGCTCTCGGTTCTGGTCAGCGTGCTCGCCGGCTACGGTTTTTCGCGCTTCCGCTTTCCGTTCCGGGATTTCTTCTTCGTCCTCATCCTGTCGACGATCATGATCCCGTTCCAGTCGATCCTGACGCCGATCTTCCTGGTGCTGACGAAACTCGGCCTGCACAACACGCTGACCGGGCTGGTCTGCGTCTATGTCACGCTGCAGCTGCCTTTCTCTATCTTCATGATGCGCAACGCCTTCGACGCCGTGCCGCGCGAGATCGAGGAGGCCGCGCGCATGGACGGCGCCAACAACGTCACCATGCTGGTGAAGGTGATGCTGCCGCTGGTCTGGCCCGGCGTCGTCACCATCGCGCTGTTCGCCTTCCTCGGCGCCTGGAACGAGTTCCTGGCCGCCCTCGTGCTGATGACCGACCAGTCCAAATTCACCTTGCCGGTGATGATGACCGCGCTTCAGTCCGGCCGCTTCGGCGCCATCGACTGGGGCGCCGTGCAGGCCGGCGTCACGGTGATGATGGTGCCCTGCCTGATCCTCTTCCTGGCGCTGCAGCGCTTCTACATCCGCGGCCTCATGGCCGGGGCCGTCAAGTAATTCGAATGGAGTGAAATCATGACCGCATCGCAGCCCGCCGCGCAGACCGGCACCTCCGCCAGGCCGAAGCTTGCCTTCCGGCCGCTTCCCGTGCCGCAGGTCGATGTCCGCGGCTTCTGGGGCGACCGTGTCGATGCCGTGGCCGCCAAGACCGCCGGCATCCTCTACGACCGTTGTGTCGAGGCGCGCATGCTGGAGCAGATCGATCCGGACGTGCCGTCGCCGGGTGTCGTCATCCCCTTCCATGTCAGCGACGGTTTTACCGCGCGCACCGTGACCACCCAGATGTTCTGGGATTCCGACTGGGGCAAGACGATCGAGACCGCGGCCTATTCGCTCTACCGCCGCCGAAATCCCGATCTGGAAAAGAAGATCGACGCCGTCATCGACATGTACGGCAAGCTGCAGCAGGAGGACGGCTATCTGTCGAGCTGGTACCAGCGCATCCAGCCCGGCCTGCGCTGGACCAATCTGCGCGACTGCCACGAGCTCTACTGCGCCGGCCACCTGATCGAGGGCGCCGTCGCTTACTTTCAGGCGACGGGAAAACGCAAGCTGCTCGACATCATGAGCCGCTATGCCGACCATATCGCCGACACCTTCGGTCCGGAGCCCGGCAAGCGGAAGGGCTATTGCGGCCATGAGGAGATCGAGCTGGCGCTGGTCAGGCTCGCCCGCGTCACCGGCAACGACAAATATATGAAGCTGGCCAAATACTTCATCGACCAGCGCGGCCAGCAGCCGCATTACTTCGACGAGGAGGCGCTGGCGCGCGGCGCCGATCCGAAGGATTTCTACTTCAAGACCTACGAATACAACCAGTCGCACAAGCCGGTGCGCGAGCAGGACAAGGTCGTAGGCCATGCGGTGAGAGCCATGTACCTCTATTCCGGCATGGCCGACATCGCGACCGAATATGGCGACGACACGCTCAAGGTGGCGCTCGAGCGGCTGTGGGACGATCTCGCGACGAAGAGCCTCTACGTCACCGGCGGTCTGGGTCCGTCGGCCGACAATGAAGGCTTCACCAACGACTACGACCTGCCCAACGAGACCGCCTATGCCGAGACCTGCGCTTCGGTCGGCCTGGTGTTCTGGGCGAGCCGCATGCTGGGCATGGGTCCGAACGCGCGCTACGCCGACATGATGGAGCGGGCTTTATACAACGGCTCGATCTCGGGCCTGTCGCTCGACGGCTCGCTGTTCTTCTACGAGAACCCGCTGGAGAGTCGCGGCGGCCACCATCGCTGGAAATGGCACCGCTGCCCGTGCTGCCCGCCCAATATCGGCCGCATGGTGGCCTCGATCGGCAGCTATTTCTACGGCCTCGCCGACGATGCACTGGCGGTCCACCTCTATGGCGACTCGACCGCGCGCTTCGAGATCGCCGGCCGGCAGGTTACCCTGGTCCAGACCTGCAACTATCCCTGGGATGGCGCGGTCGCGATCGAGGTCGGGCCGGAGGCGCCGATTGCGTTCACGCTTCATCTGCGCGTGCCTGCCTGGTGCCGCAAGGCAGCGCTTCGGATCAACGGCAAGCTGGTCGATCTCGAAGCGGCGACGGTCGACGGCTATGCCGCGATCCGCCGCGAATGGCGCCAGGGCGATAAGGTCGAGCTCGATCTCGAAATGTCGATGGCGCGCCTCTTCGCCAACCCGCAGGTGCGGCAGGACATCGGCCGGGTGGCGCTGGCGCGGGGTCCGCTGATCTACTGCGTCGAGGAAACCGACAATGGCGGCGGGCTGCATCGCATAGCGCTATCGCGCACGGCCAGGCTCGAGGCGCACAAGGAGCCGAACCTGCTCGGCGGCGTGGTCACGCTTTCGGCCATCGGCAGCCGGGCCGAAACGAAGAACTGGGGTCACGATCTCTATCGCCCCGAACCGCCGGCGACGAAGGAGACGAAGCTCAAGGCCATTCCCTATTTCGCCTGGGACAATCGCGACCCCGGCGAGATGCTGGTCTGGCTGAGCGAGGGGTAGGGCACCTGCGTCGTGTCGGCGAGACGAACTTCCGCCGGCAAGTCCTTCACGAATGGCGTGCAAGCCTACTGGATATTTGCAACGGAGGCGGATAGTGCCGACGCTCGATCGGGCGTTTCGGCATTCATGCTCACTTCCGTCACCAGCTTGCGGCGCAGGGCCGTGACGTAATCGCGCGGCTCCTTCGGTGACATCACGAAGGCCTGTGAGCCGCCGATAACCGACTGCTCAAAGTAGGAAGCCAGCGGTTGGCGAGGGTCTTCGTCGTCGGCCGGAATGGCGATTGCGTTGATCGTGTAACCCTTGGCGATGGCGTTTTCCCGGCTTGGCTGCACAGGCAGCCCGTCATTGTTCTCGCCATTCGAAGAGATGTCGATCACCTTCTTCATGGCATTTCCTGGAAACTCGTCGAGCAGGAGGCTTCCGACATCGATTGCCGTCGAAACCGAAGTTCCGCCCCGGCCTCGACGGATATGGCCGGTGTCGCCCGTCTTGCTGATCACCGACGCGGCCGCCTTGGCATCGTCCAGTCCGCAGATGCGTGTCCAGGGCAGCACGGTGCGCGAGCGACCCGGGCTCGACCATTCGAAATAGGCCACGCCGATGCAACCGAGATAGTTCTGGGAGATGGCGCGGATGATCTCGGGCGAGGTGAGCGCTTCGGCGTGGCCTTCACGCTGCATGTCGGCGATCTTGGGATCGATCGAGGAGGAGAAATCCACGGCGAAGACCACGGCTACGTCGACACGCATCGACGCCAGACCGACGTTGTTTGCATCCGCGACAGGTCCCCAAAGTATTGAGGTCGCGAATGTCGCCAGTCTCAGCAATGAATTGATATGCCTGATCGGCCCCGCATCAGAGCCAAAAGTCCCATGAATACATTCGACCATCTTATTTCCCCCTCTGACAAGAAACTTGTCGAGAAATCAGCTATTCCTCTTTCAGGGGATGCTAAATGAAGTGCGTCACGATAACGCTTGGAATGGCGGGCTTGGCGTTTGCGAGGCGTTAGTTTTGAGTTAGAATTTCGTCAGGCTGGGGGCCCGTTGGCAATGCAGGGTGGGAAAGGCTTCATTGCTGGCAGGATTTCTCTCTTCGGTGGTTTTCGAATTGAGAGGGAAGCTGGCAGTGAGCTCTTGCTGACCGGAAAGCGCGGTGCCGCTATCCTCGCCTATCTTGCCCTTTGTCCCGGTATGGCGGCGCCACGCGAGCGGCTGGCCGACCTGCTTTGGAGCGACAGCGACAGCGAACACTCACGCAACAGCCTGCGGCAAACGCTCAGTGTCCTGCGCCGGGATTTGTCGCGCGCGGGTATGGATATCATCCAGTCCCACAAGGAGCTGATTGGGATAAAGGCAAACGCGGTGCGGGTTGACGTGGAGGACTTCGAAGCCGGCCTGTCTGGCCGGTCCGCTTCGGAGCTCGAAACCACCCTGGCGCTTTATACGGGGCCGTTTCTCGACGGGTTTCATGTCGGCACCAATGTTTTCGACGATTGGGCGGCACAGGAACGCGAAAGGCTGCTGAGCCGCGCGCTTCCGTCGCTGGAGAAGCTCGCCCGTCTCGTGGATGCCGAAAGCGGGCTTGCCGTGGCCGATCGAATTCTGGCCATGGAACCGACGCGGGAGGAAGCCTACCGGCTGAAGATGGAACTGCTCGTTGCGGGCGGTCAGCGAGACCAGGCGTTGCGAACCTTCGAGGCTTGCAGAAGCGTCTTGAGGAAGGAGTTCGGTGTCGATGTCAGCGCCGAGACACGAACGCTCTGGCAATCGCTGCTTTCCTCGACAGAGTCACCGTCAAATCCGCAGACGGCCAACGGAGCCATCGCCGGTCAGCGCTCGGGACGCCCATCCATCGCCATGGCCGACTTCGTCAATTTGACGGGACAGCGCGGCGACGACTTCTTCGCCAAGGGTCTGGTCCACGATATCACCACGGCGCTTTCCGAGGTGGCCGACTACATCGTGATCTCGGCCCTCGAGAAAAACGGCGAGGAGCCGAGGGCGCAGGACAGCTTGCGGGCGCGTTACACACTGAAGGGCAGCGTCCAGCGGTCGGGAGACGGGCTGAGGGTGAACATCCAGCTTGTCGATGCCGCGGGTGGCCACAATGTCTGGGCTCAGAAGTTCGACGGCCAATCGGAAAGCGCGCTTCAATTCCAGGACAGGATCGCGCAGTCGGTCGTGCTGGCGGTGAGCCTTGAGCTTCAGTTGACCAACTGGAAGGTTCGCGACAAGAGCCCGCCCGGTCCTCCCGAAGTGCGCCGGCTGGTGAACGAAGCCCTGATGAAATATTTCGAGATGACCCGGGACTCGTTGCTGGTCTCGAAGGATCTCGCCGAAAAAGCTCTGGTGATTGCGCCCGACAACGTCCGCGCGAAACGGACGCTGTCAATCGCGACGACCATGGGGGGTGCGTTCGGCGCCTTGCCTCGCAAGCAGGAGCATATCGACCGTGCGATCGAGCTTGCCGAGGACTCGGTAAGGGCCGTGCCCGACGACGAAATTGCCCGCTGCATCCTGTCATTCGCCTACGAATGCGATGGCCGGATCGACGAGGCGATCGTGCAATGCCAGCACGCAATCAGCCTCAATCCGAGCTATCCCAGCGGCCACGGCGATATTGCGATGCTCTTCGCGCTGCGCGGACAGGTCAGCGAGGCGGTGCGCGCGGCCAACGAAGCGATCCGGCTTGGAACGCATGACGTCATCGACTTCTGGCGCCACCACGGCCTGGTTTTGGCGCTGTTTGCCGGTCAGGACGATCGGCGGGCACTCGAAGTCGCCCGCAAGGTGGTCAGGACAAAGCCGGGATTCGTGCGCGGCGCCCTTTATTGGGCGGCAACCGCTTCGGCGACAGGGAACAATGAAGAGGCCTCACGAGCTATCCATCACTGTCTGTCACAGCTTCCACATCTCAACCTGGGCAATGTCGCTCCTGGGTTCATGCCCCGCTATGTGAGGGACGACCATCACGGCAGGTTCCTCGAGATGCTGTCGAGAGCCGGCCTTCCTGGCTCGTGATCCGCGTATCTTCGACGGACCGAAGGCCGCTCTTGCGTGGCACCGCTACAAATGCACGAACGCCGTCAGCGGCAGGTGGTCGGAGGCGACGCGCGACAACGGCGTGTCATGCGCCTCGACGCCTGAAACCAGATCGTGCCGGTTGCCCATGATGCGGTCGAGCGCCAGCACCGGCAGGCCGGATGGGAAAGTCGGCACCGCCGGCGGCGTCGGGCCGAATGTCGTGTGCAGCGTGTTCAGCGCCGAGCGGTTGCCGAGCCGCCATTCGTTGAGGTCGCCGAGCAAAAGCGTCGGCCTTTCGTCGGCACTGCTCATGATGTCGAGCACGACGCGGGCCTGTTCCGAGCGCGAGCGGCGCAGCAGGCCGAGATGCGCCGCGATGACGCGCAGGCTCCGTTTCTCGTCGAGATCGATCTCGGCGACCAGCGCGCCGCGCGGCTCCAGCCCCGGCAGCTTGATCTGGTGGACGTCGCGCACGCTGCCGCGCTTGAACAACAGCACATTGCCGCGCCAGCCATGCCCCTTGCCGTTGCCGATGACCGGCACCGGCACCAGCCCGGTATCGTGTTCGAGCCGGGCGAGATCGAGCAGACCGGCGCGGTCGCCGAAGCGGTTGTCGGCCTCCTGCAGGGCGATCACGTCGGGGCTTATTTCGCGGATCACACGCGCCGTCCGCTCAGGGTCGAACCTGCGATCGGTGCCGATGCATTTGTGGACATTGTAGGAGGCAACGACGATCTCGGCGTCGTTGACGCGCTTGCGCGGCGTCGCCCGCGCCTTGCGCGCGCTTCTGCCGCGGATCGAGAGCAGCACCGTCTCGGGCAGACTGCGTCCTTTGATATCGTCTATCTCCATGATCCCGATGCTCGATTTCCTGCTCTAAAGATAGGGCGATCCCAGCCACAGCAAACGGTCGAAGACGCGGATTATGAACGGTCTTTCCCTCAGCGTTTGCAGCGTCACCGGCTGGGCCGTGGAGATGGCCGCCGCGATGCGGGCGTCGATCTCGGCGGCGAAGTTTTCATCCAGGACTTCCATGTCGATCTCGAAATTCAGCCTCAGCGAGCGGGCGTCCAGATTGGAGGAGCCGACATAGGCCCACACGCCGTCGATCGCCATCAGCTTCGAATGGTCGAACGAGCCTTCATGGCGCCAGACGCGGCAATAATGTTTCAAAACCTGGTCGAACTGCGCCGTCATCGCATGGTCGACGAGGAAAAGGTTGTTCACCGCCGGCACGACGATGTCGATTTCGACGCCGCGCCGGCCGGCCGTGGTCAGCGCGCTGATGAATTCGCGGTCCGGCAGGAAATAGGGCGACATGATGCGTATCGATTTGCGGGCCACCGAAAACGCGCCGATCAGCAGCTTGAGATTGGTTTCGTTGGATGCGTCCGGCCCGGTCGCCACCGCGCGCACCAGCATCGGCTGTCCGGGCGGCGGCACCGCGCGCTCGACCTGCCAGGGCCCGTCCTTCAGGGCCTCGTTGCCGGCAAAGCGCCAGTCCTCGGCGGCAACCGAGAACAGATCGGCCACCACCGGCCCGGTGACTTCGAAATGCGTGTCGCGCGAACTGTCGGAACCGGCGAATTCGGTCGAGAATCCCTTGCGGATGTTCATGCCTCCCGTGAACGCCACCGTGCCGTCGACGATCAGGATCTTCCTGTGGGTCCTGAGGTTCGCATAAGGAAGTCTCAGGCCCATGACGATGTTGCCGTTGAAGAGATCGACGGTGACGTCGGCTTCCCTGAGCTGCTTCAGGATGCTGGGCACCGAGTAGCGCACGCCGACGGCGTCGATCAGCACCCGCACGGTGACGCCGCGCTTGACGGCATTGCCGAGCGACTGCACGAAAAGCGCGCCCACCGCGTCATTGTCGAAGATATAGGTTTCGAGCAGCACGCTTCTTTGCGCCGAGTCGATCGCCCGGCACATCGCCGCATAGGCCTCATCGCCGGTCTTGAGCACGGCGATGGTGTTTCCCGATGTGAGCGGACGCCGCGCCACCCTGTCGCCAAGCGTCTTCAGCCCGGTGAAGCGCTGGCCGAATTCGGCGCTGATCAGGGCTTCGAGCGCGACGTCGCGGTCGTGCCTGGCGGCAGCCGCCTCGCTGGAAACGGGACGCATGGCGCTGATCGTCGCGCGGCGGATGCGGTTGATGCCGGCGATGGCGTAGATGATCGCGCCGAGAAAGGGTGACAAGAGCATCACGCCCACCCAGCCGGTGGCGGCGCGCACGTCTTCCTTGGTCATGATGGCGTGGACGATGCCCACCGCCGCCATCGCCAGCGACAGGATCAGGATAAGCGTGGACCAGTGACTCGCAATCGCCTCGAACATCGGCCCGACTATTGTGCGAGCCGGCGCGGAAGGCAATGCGGG
This sequence comes from Mesorhizobium sp. B3-1-7, assembly GCF_006439385.1. Classification (NCBI taxonomy): domain Bacteria; kingdom Pseudomonadati; phylum Pseudomonadota; class Alphaproteobacteria; order Hyphomicrobiales; family Phyllobacteriaceae; genus Mesorhizobium; species Mesorhizobium sp. B3-1-7. The sequence goes on along the minus strand of NZ_VFTL01000011.1, from coordinate 92,547 downwards.
TGGATTGTTCCCGCGCTCCTTCGGATACTTGAGACCGGGTGGCAAGAACCGCGGTCATGCGCTCGGCCAGTTCCGCGACCGGCCCGGCCCTTTCCCAGGCATGGAGCGTCCGGCCCAGTCCGTCCGGAAAGAGCCGGGGCAGACGGCCGTAACCCGAATGCCGAACGGAGCCATTTCCGAAAGCGATGCGGCTGCACGAGGCAAGACTGATGATCGTACGCAAGGGCACGATCGCTCAGGTCGCGGCTTCGGTCGGCTATGCGAGCGCGGCTCAGTTCAGCCGCGACTTCAAGCGGCATTTTGGACGGACGGCTTCTGAGGAGATGAACTGGGTCCGTCGTCACCTGGGCGAGCTCGCCTGGGCGGAGTAGTCCGCCATTGGCGCTCAGCCGGCTTCAGGGGCCTTTGGCTTCCTGAAGAAGCCCGACAGAATGTTCGGACCCGCTTCGCCAAGCCGCAGCCTGATCCCGTCCTCGAAGCAGTTCAGCGTCACGCACTCGAAGCCGCTGGCCGCGAGGAGCGCCACCAGCGAGTCGCGGTCGAAATGGTGCAGGTGCTCGTTGGGGAGGCGCATGCGCCACTTGGCGAACCATGTGTCGCCGTCGGCGCCGAGCTCGCGCCAGCGGCAATAGGGGACGGCGACGGCCAGGTGACGGGTCTGAAGGCGCGAGAGGAAACTGAGATCCGGGATGTGCTCGAGCACGTCGAACATGGCAACGAGGTCCCAGGTGCCGGCGAGCGCCTGATCCCAATCGACGAAGCGAACCCCCTTGGGCAGGGGGAATTCAGCGATCTCGCAGCCGGCGCAATCGGCGACGCCGGTTATCCTGGCGGCTTCGATGAATGTGCCGGTGCCATATCCGATTTCCAGCACGGAACGAGGAATCTCCCCGGTGATGCCCAGCACCCAGCCAAGCCGCTGATAGCCGAGCTTGATGGTCCGGTCGCTCAGGTCCTCGTAGTAGGAGATGTATTTCTTGTCGTATTTGATCGGTGTGAAATCGATCTGGTGGATCACGCCGAACCTGTCCACCTCATAGTTGTCCAACATGTCCGCGCGGCCTCCGGATGCCGAGTTCCTTATATGGTCAATGACATGCAGCCACGGTTCTAAGCGCCTCGGCACGTGAAGGCGCGGGCAAAGCCCCGATCCGCCGAACAGAGGCGTAGAACCTTGGATAGTCGCCGGAGCACAAGTCGAGCAAGCGAAGAAACGCCGGAACCTCTTCGCTGTAGACGGCGGTCGCGGCAAGCTTTGCGTTGTTGATCGGGCTGTCGAACCAGGCGTCGTATCCGCGGTATCCGGCCCATCGCTTGTCGCGCATTTGCCGGTAGCGTATCCGCAACCTGTCGATCGTGGCGGCTTTGGCGGCCGCCATCCGCTCCGGGCTGCGCGGGCTTCCATAGACCTGGCTCAACTCGTCCCGGGTTTTCGATATCAGTCCGAGAAAATCCGCCTTGCGCTTGCGATCGACTTCGTAACTGCGCAATCCGGCGCGATTGCCGGTGGCGCGCAGCCATTTCCTCGTACCGGTGGTTTCGACGGCAACCGCGAAAGCCTCGTTGAACGCGGAGTCGCCGTTCACATAGACTTTCTGATGCGCCAGCTCATGGAAGACAAGGCTTGCCAGATAGGTGTCGTTCTGACGCAGCATGGTGCTGAGCAGCGGGTCGCTGAACCAGCCCAGCGTGGAATAGGCCGTGATGCCCGTCACATAGACGTCCAGCCCCTGTCGCTGCAGTTCAGCGGCATTTCCGAGCGCGTCCTTACGCGAAAAATAACCCTTGTAGGGAACGCAGCCGAACATCGGAAAGCACCATGTTACCGGCGCGAGAGAGAATTGCGGCGCGGCAAAGACCGCCAAGGTCACGTCGTTCCGACCGACGTCGACATAACTGCGATAGCTGCTGTTGTCGGGCAGCGCCAGTTCTTCCGTGGCAAAGCGACGTATGGCGCTGGCCGACGTCAGCTTGCCGCGCAACGCCTCTGGCGTCGAAGGATCATGGATCAGCTTCGCAACATTCTTGCGCGCGGCCATGATCCCGACATGGCCTTCCAGTGATTGCGCATAGTAGGAAATGCTGGTGCACCCGGTCACGCCGGACGCCATGATCGCAGCGGCAAGCAATCGAAAAACGCGCTTCACAGCTTGCCCACCGCCTGCTCATCTCCCATGGAGCAAATGTCTCCATTTGCTCCCCTGTCTCAGGCGCGTCTATTTTCGTCAAGACCTGAAGGGTAGCGGGCTGGACACTCGATTTCGCAGCGGTGATCGGGCAATACGGCGCTCAAACGAAGATCTCACCCTCGCCGCGCGGCCAGCCGCAGCCACGGCGCGAGATGGAACGCTGCCATCAACAGATACATCGGCACCATGCCACTGAGCGCCGAGGCGCCCGACATGCACATCATGTCGTGGTCGCCATAAGCAGCCATCAGCAACGCCATTGCTGCGAAGGTGGGCGCCGCGGCGAGGCAGAGCCAGTCGGCGAGGCCGAGGCCGCTCAGGCCGGCCGGGCGAGGGGAGTCGATGCTCATGATATCCACCTTCTGAAGCGGGCAGGTTTCAAGCCCATAGGAACAAGGGCGAAGCAATCGGCTCCGGCGGCGCAACTCTACCGCCGGTTCCGCTTCATGCTCAGGCGTTCTTGTTGCGGAACGCCGCTTCGCCGGCATCCGACACCTCGACCCATCTCTGGTCGGGGGCGGCACCTTCCTCGTAGCTGTCGTGCCAGTTCCACCATTTGTAGGTCTGGGTCTGCGGATAGCCCTCGGGCGAATCCTCCCACACCTCCTGACGGCCGAGTGGCGTGACGTCGAGATAGCTCCACACGGTGCCGAACGCTTCGTCGCCGCGGTTGTTGACGAAATAGGTGCGGAAGATGCGCTTGCCGTCCTGGATGAAGACGTTGTGGCCGTGCCATTCGTCGACGCCGAAATCCTTATCCCAGCTGTCGGTGATGGTGTACCAGGGCATCTTCCAGTCCATGCGCTCCTTCAGCCGCCGGATGTCGGCCTGGGGCGCGCGCGAGGCATAGGCAAGCGTGGTGTCGCGGGCGTTGAGGTGCGCGAGGTTGCCGACCTGGTCGGCGCCGAGCGAGCAGCCGCGGCAGGCATGTTCGGGCCAGCCAAAGACGCCGGGCTCGAAGAAGGCGCGGTAGACGACGAGCTGGCGGCGGCCTTCGAACAGGTCGAGCAGGCTCGCCTTGCCGTTCGGGCCTTCGAACACATAGTCCTTCTTGACTTCCATCCACGGCATGCGGCGGCGTTCGGCGGCCAGAGCGTCGCGGGCGCGGGTGATGGCCTTTTCCTTCACCAACATCTCTTCATAGGCGCCTTCCCACGCTTCCTGCGAAACGACCGGCGGTGTCTTCATGTGTTGGGTCATTGCTCTTGTCCCGTTCTTGGGTTTGGTTGACGGGGACAGACATAGGGCCGCATCCGGCGATGGTGAGAGTTACAAGTGTGGCGCGATTTGCTGCAGCGGGCTTTGAGACGGCGGCATGGACTCGCTGATCAACGCCGCCGGCCGCGCGCTTGCCGCGGGCGATCCGCTCGGCGCCTTGAAGCGCGTCGCGCTGCGCGACGATGCGCCGGCGCTGGCGCTGCGCGGCATCGCGATGGCGCAGCTCGGCGATTTCGCCAAGGCCAAAGCCTTGCTGAAGGACGCCGCCCGCGCCTTCAGCCCGAGGGAAGCGGTAGCGCGTGCGCGTTGCGTCGTCGCCGAGGCCGAGATTGCGCTGGTCTCGCGCGACCTTGGCTGGCCGGAGAAGGCTCTGCGATCCGCCCGTGCGACGCTCGCCGCGCGTGGCGACCGGCTGAACGCTGCCTATGCCGGCAGTCTTGAGGCGCGCCGCCTCATCCTGATCGGCCGCCTCGACGAAGCCGAGCGCCTGCTGGCGGACTTCGATCCGGCGCCGCTGCCGCCGGTGGCGCGCGTCGCGCATGAACTGGCGGCCGCCGGCATCGCCGTCCGCCGCCTCAGGACCAAGGCGGCGCGCTCGGCCTTCGGCCGGGCATCGCTTGCCGCCTATCAAGCCAACATCCCGGCATTGAAGGCCGAAGTCGAAGCGGCGTCCCTGGTGCTGAACACGCCGGTCGGCCGGCTGATCGCGCGCAGCACCGAGAAAGAACTGCTGCTCGACGAGGTCGAAGCGCTGCTGACCTCGGGCGCGCTGGTCGTCGATGCCTGCCGCAATGTCGTGCGCCAGGCCGACGCGGTCGTTTCGCTTGCGACCCGGCCTGTATTGTTCGCGCTGGCACGCACGCTTGCCGAGGCATGGCCGGCGGATGCCTCGCGCGAAGTGCTGCTGAGGCGCGCCTTTCGCGCCAGGCACGCCGATGAATCGCATCGCGCGCGGCTCAGGGTCGAGATGGGACGGCTGCGCGCCGAGCTCGCCGGGCTGGCAGAAATCAACGCGACGGCCGCCGGTTTCACGCTCACGCCGGTCAGCGCCGCTGAGGTCGTCGTGCTGGCGCCGCCGGTCGAGGAGGAGCACGGTGCGGTGATGGCCTTCCTGACCGACGGCGAGGCCTGGTCGAGCTCGGCTCTGGCGATCGCGCTTGGCGCCAGCGCGCGCACCGTCCAGCGCGCACTGGAGCAGCTTGCGGCCGAACACAAGGTGCAGGCCGTCGGCCGCGGCCGGGCGCGCCGTTGGATGATGCCGCCGGTGACCGGATTCCCGACTGTGTTGTTACTCCCGGGTCCGCTGCCCAGCGACTAGTTTCCCGATACTGGATCGAGGAGACGTCATGAAACTGATCAGATTGCGGGCGCCAGGCGGCCTGGAAAAACTGGAACTGGTTGAGGAGGATCGGCCCGAAGCCGGACCGGGAGAGTTGCTGGTCCGGATCCGGGCGTGCTCGCTGAATTTCCACGACAGCATGGTTGTCACGGGCAAGAAGCCCTGCGCCGACGGTCGTATTCCGCTATCCGATGGCGCGGGCGAGGTGGTTGCTGTCGGGGACGGTGTCGAAGCATTCAAGGCTGGCGATGCCGTCGTCAGTTGCTATTGGCCCGATTGGCTGGGCGGCGAGGCTTCGCGCGCGAACAAGCGGGGCGAATTGGGCGACGATCTCGATGGCTATGCGCGGGAGTATGCGTGCATGCCCTGGCAGGCTTTCATGAAAGCGCCAGCGGGTTACACCCACGTGGAGGCGGCTACACTCACTTGCGCCGGGGTCACTGCCTGGAGAGGCCTGGTGGTGTGCGGTCAGGTGAAGCCCGGCGATACGGTGCTGATCCTCGGCGCGGGCAGCGTGTCGCTGTTCGCGCTGCAGTTCGCCAAGATGGCTGGTGCCCGTGTTGTAGCTACATCCTCCTCCGACGCGAAACTCGAAAAGCTCCGGCGACTCGGCGCCGATGCTCTCATCAACTACAAGGCCGTGCCGGACTGGGGGAGCAAGGCGAGGGACCTGACCGATGGACGCGGTGTCGATCATGTAGTCGAGGTCGGCGGCCCAGGCACGCTGGCCCAGTCGATAACGGCTTGCAGGATAGGCGGCCACATCGCTCTGATCGGGGTGTTGACCGGCTTCGCCGGAGAAGTGTCGATCCCGGCGCTGTTTTCCAATCAGATTCGCGTTAGTGGAATTTCCATCGGGAACAGGGCTGATCAGGAAGACATGATCCGGGCGATAACGGTCAATGGCCTCAGGCCCGTGATCGGTCGCAGTTTTCCGCTGCACGAGATTGCTTCGGCCTTCAGGTCGTATGAGAGCCAAAAGCATTTCGGCAAGGTCTGCGTCGAACTTTAAGGCGCCGGCTTCGGTAAATTCGCGACTGTGTTGTTACTCTCAGGTTTGAAGCCGGGCGGCTAGAGTCGAAGCTGACACAAGAGACCGATGGAGATTGGAAAATGAAACGAGCCGCTGCCGAGATCCTGCGTGAATACGGACCGTTCCCCGGCGTCGAGCGCGTCAACGGCGTTACCTATGATGGCGAAAATGTCTGGTTCGCCAGTGGTGACAAGCTGAACGCGCTCGATCCCGACAGCGGCATGATCGTGCGTACGATCGATGTCGCCTCGCATGCCGGTACTGCCTTCGACGGCGAATATCTCTACCAGATTGCCGAGGATCGTATCCACAAGGTCGACCCGAAGATCGGCAAGGTCGTCGCAACCATTCCTGCCCCCGGCAACGGGGGTGACTCAGGCATGGCCTGGGCCGAGGGTTCGCTCTGGGTCGGCGAATACCGGGCACACAAGATCCATCAGATCGATCCTGAAACGGGCAAGGTGATCCGCACGATCGAATCGAAGCGCGTCGTCACCGGCGTCACCTGGGTCGATGGCGAGCTCTGGCATGCCACCTGGGAGGGCGAGGAGGGCGATCTGGTGCGCGTCGATCCCGACACAGGCGACGTGCTGCAGGAACTGGCGATGCCCTCCGGCGTGTCGGGGCTGGAATCCGACGGCGGCGGCTGTTTCTTCTGCGGCGGCGGGAGCAGCGGCAAGATCAAGGCCGCGCGGCGCCCGGGACACGGCGGTGGCAAGTAACGAGCTAATGGATGGGCGGCCTGATCAGGCCGCCTCGCGTGCCGGCCGCGGCATGGGCTTGCTGGAGGCCTTGGCGGCGTTCGGCCCGTCGACATGCGCCCAGGCCGGCCGCTCGAACAGGAAGGTGCCGAAGCCGATGCGCTTGACGATGAAGTAGAGCACCACCGGGCTGACGACCGAGACGAGCAATACGGCGAGGCTCAGCATGCCGGTGTCGGTCAGAAGGCCGCTTGCCAGCATGACGCCGCGGAAGATCGACATCGGGATGGTGAAGGCGACATAGACGACCAGCGAATGCTCGCCGAGCCAGCGCAGCCATTCCATAAAGGCGAATTTCGACAGGAAGCCGCCGGCGACGCAGAGCGCCACCGCTCCGGCGACGGCAAGCGACAGATGCAGCGGCGGCCATGCCGCCAGGCCCATCTGCATGCCGACCGGCTGCACGGCGTAGCCCGGCGAATAGACGAGCAGGCCGTTGACGAGCGCCCAGGCAAGCAGGCCCGCAACGGCGATCGCCGGGCGAGCCTGTGTCCACTCGACCAGCCGGAATATCAGCGGCGCCAGGACGAAGCCGAGATAGAAGAACACGAAATAGGCCGCGAACTGCTCAAGCGCATAGCTGTCCGGCTTCGGCGCCCACATCTGCAGCGCGGCGGCGAGCGGGATGACGATCCAGTGCGGAACGCGAAGCTCCCGCAGCAGTCGTATGACGATCCCGAAAACCGCCAGCATGTAGATGAACCACAGGACGCCGTAGGGCTCGACGGCGGCCATCGCGAGATCGTGCAGCATGCCGGCGGGGTCGCGGCTGAAGATGCCGATCTTCAGCCCAATCGAGATGATCGCCCAAAGCACATAGAAATAGAGGTAATGGACGACGCGGCGGTCGACATAGCGCCGCCATGGCCGGTCGATCACCTGCGACAGGAACAGGCCCGAGATCAGAAAGAATTCCGGCATGCGGAACGGCGTCGCGAAGCCGATGACATAATGCAGGAAGCCGACGCCGCCGGTGTATTCACCGGTGTTGTAGGCCGAGTACATCATCACCACCAGGAGGATGGACAGGCCTTTTGCCGTATCCACCCACGGCATGCGGTTCGGGTTGCTCATGCGCGATCTCGAGGAAAATTCAACTGCCGCAATTGTAGCGGACACGCAAATCCCGCGCAGCATCAAGCTTCCATTAACGTAAACGCGGCCCTCGTTTCGGAGGAGGGCTCAACTGTCGGCTGATGTCGGAACCACGGCGGCGAAGCGCGTCTCGCGCATCGCTATCGCGACGATCGCACCCGACAGGAAGGTCAGCGCCGCGATTGCCCCGATCGCCGCGGAGAAGCCGAAGAAGTCGGCGATCAGGCCTGCCGACAGCGCCCCGATCGCATAGCCAAGATCGCGCCAGAAGCGATAGACGCTGAGCGAGCGCGCCCGCCAGGAGGGATGCGATGCGTCCGACACCGCCGCGATCAGGCACGGATAGACCATCGCCGTGCCGAGGCCCAGCAGCAGGCTCGCCAGCAGCCACCAGCCGAAATCGCGCGTCATGGCGGTGAGCATAAGCCCGGCCGCCTGCACCCACATGCCGGCGACGATCAGCCCTTTGCGACCCCAGCGATCGCTCAGCGGCCCGGTCGCGACCTGGAGGATGCCCCACACCGCCGGATAGACCGCCTTGAGGATGCCGATGCGCTCGATGCCGAGCCCGTTGGCAACGAAGAAGAGCGGAAACAGCCCCCAGCTCATGCCGTCGTTCAGATTGTTGACCAGGCCGGCCTGCGAGGCCGCGAACAGGTTGCGATCGCCAAACGAGGTCCGCATGAAGATCTCGCGGAAGCCGAGCGGCGAAGCTGCTTTCGGATGGTTCGCCAGCTCCAGCCGCACATGCTCGCGCGTGTCGCGCACAAGCAGGATCGATAGCGCCGCACCCAGGATCGCATAGCCGACGCCGAGATAGATCGGCACGGGACGAAAGCCGTAGCGGCTCGCGAGGTAGCCGGTCAGAAAAGCGGTGACGCCGACGGCGAGGTAGCCGGCGAACTCGTTGAGGCCGACGGCGAGCCCGCGCGATTTCGGTCCGACCAGGTCGACCTTCATGATCACCGTCATCGACCAGGCGAAGCCCTGGTTGATGCCGAGCAGCGCGTTGGCGGCGACAATCCAGCCCCAGCTCGGTGCTGAGATGATGATCAACGGCACCGGCAGGCCGAACAGCCAGCCGAGGATCAGCACGCGCTTGCGGCCCCATCTGTCGGCGAGCTGGCCGGAGACGAGATTGGCGCAGGCCTTGACCACGCCGAAACTGACGATGAAGGAGACGACCAGCGTGGTGGAAACGACGCCGAACTCCTCCGCGCCGATCAGTGGCACCACGGTCCGCTCGATACCGACCATGCCGCCGACGAAGGCGTTGATCAGCACCAGCAGCGCGAACTGCTTCCAGTTGGCCTTGAGGCCAAGCGCGACGGCGGGCGCCGCTGTGCTCAAGATTTCGCCCCGGCGTTGACGGCCCGGGTCCGCGCTGCCTCCGGCGGCGGGGGAGGGATGTCGGCGGTCATCGCGGCCACGAACTCATCCTCGTCCTCGATGCGGAAGGCCTTGTTGAAGCGCCGTTCGAAGCCGATGGTCGATGTCGGCTTGCCGCTCAGCGAGCGGCCGCAGACAGAACCGGAATAGGCGCCGGGCAGCACCTCGATGTGATCGGGCAATTCCTTCAGGCGACCCACGCTGGCGTAGAGCGCGCGGGCGCCGTCCTCGGCGTTTGAAGCAAGCTCGGTGCGGCCGAGATCGCCGACCATCAGCGTGTGCCCGGTGAGCACGAACCAGGGTTCGGTCGATCGCGTCCGGTCAGTGACCAAAAGGCTCAAATGTTCCGGCGTGTGGCCCGGCGTATGCATGACGGTCGCCGTCACATTGCCAAGCTCCAGCACCTCGCCGTCCTTGACACGCCGGAACGGGAAGTCGGCCGCAGCGCCTTCGAACAGCACGTATTCGGCGCCGGTCGCTTCGGCAAGCGTACGCCCCACCGAGATATGGTCGGCGTGGATATGCGTGTCGACGACATAGAGGATGCGCATGCCGGTCGCGCGCGCCGCCTCGACATAGGGCGCGATGTCGCCGAGCGGATCGACGACTGCCGCGGACGCCTTGCCGCCGCAGCCGAACAGATAGGAGGCGGCCACCGGGTCGCTATGCAGGAACTGCCTGAGAATCATCGCTTTTTCCTCCGATCAGGCGAACGTGCCGGGCAGCGCGCACTGCTTGACAGTCCGAGCTGAAGCTGCCATTCAATAATTCTATTGAATGACGATGCGTTAGTGAAAAGGCGATGTCAATCCGCAATCCGAAACAGGCGCTGTACGAGCAGTTCGCGATCGTCGCCAAGGCGCTCGGCCATCCGCTGCGCCTGGAAATTATCGAGCATCTCGCGCAAGGCGCGCGCAGCGTCGAGGCGCTGGCGGTCAAGCTGGGCCAGCCTGTCGCCAACATTTCCCAGCATCTGCAGGCGTTGCGCCGCGCCGGCATCGTCTCGGCCGAGCGCGACGGCAAGTTTGTCCACTACGCACTCGCGGATGAAAGCGTGCTCTCCGCTTTCGCCTCGGTGCGCGGCGTCGCCGAGCGGCATCTTGCCGAGGTCGACCGCATCGTGCGCGGCTATTTCGACGCGCGCGACGACATGCGGCCGGTCACGCGCGAGGAGCTTCAGACGCTGATGCGCGATGGGCTGGTGACGCTGGTCGACGTTCGCCCGGCCGATGAATTCGCGCTCGGCCATGTGCCTGGTGCGATCAATGTTCCACTGGGAGATGTCAGGGCCTGGTCAGGCGACGCCGCTCCCAACCGCGAAGTCGTCGCCTATTGCCGCGGCCCGTGGTGCGTGATGTCCTTCGAGGCGGTCGCGGCGTTGCGCTCGCTCGGGTATTCCGCGCGCCGGCTGGAGGACGGCATGCCGGAATGGAAAGCTGCCGGCCTGCCAGTGGAAGAGGCGGCCTGATCGTGACCATTGGACAGCGCGGAATGCTCGCAAGCGGATAGGCCGCTGAGCGCCAATTGCAGACGCTTGGTGACAACATGGCGAATGCCTTGAGCGGGGCAGTGAGCCGATTAAGCAGGTCCCCGCCCTTTCCGGGCAAACCATCTCGACCGCTTAGTAGGTGATCTTCGGGTACCAGTCGGTCCCGCGGCCTTCCGGCGTCCAGTCCAGGACGTTCCACAGCATCATCAAGTCCGGCTCGGTTGTCGGGTCTTTGCCCGGATCGGCTGACTCGAAACCCAGCTCCGCGCCCCAGAAGTGCCGAATGGTTCCGTCGCGCCGGGTGAAGACGTTTTCGGCGGCGGTGTCGGTCCCCTCGTCCATGATCGCGTGGTAGTCCCGGCTAAAATTCCCGTTGACGTCGGCGTAGAAAGGCAGGTTCTTCCAGCCACGCTCTACCTTGAAGGCGATCTGCCGCTCGATGGCCGAAAGGCCGACGACGGCGAGGGCGATTCGCTGGCGGAGGTGGTCGGCGTTGCCGTCCAGGCAACTCAGGAGCGCGGTGCACATTGGGCAAGGGCGCTGGCGCTTGGGGCCATACATCCAGTTGTAGACGAACAGAGTGTCCTTATCGCCGAAGAGCTCCTCGAAGCCGACGGGATTGGCGCCGGCCACGCTACTGGCTTCGCCAATGAACTGATAGTCGCCCTTCACCTCGCCGCCAGGCGGCAAGGCGCGACGCTGGGCGGCGACGCGCGCGATGTGGCGGTTGAGTTCGATCTCCTCGATCAACAGGGCCTCGCGCGCCTTGCGGTACTCGACGCTCTCGTTCGGCTGGCGGGCGCGGTTCTTGTGAGCGATCGCAGCAGCGGGTTGCAAGGTGGAACCGTCGGCCATGACGTGTCTCCTTTCCAATCCCTTTCAACTGGTCACCCGCCTTAGGGTTCCGCCTGGATCGCTGCTGCGCGCGATACGCAGACTGTCGTATTAAACGGTGCTTTATTGCGCTTCGTAGAGTTCCAGCGGCAGTCCATCCGGGTCGCTAAAGAAGGTGAAGCGCCGATCCGTATATGGGTCGATCCGGATTGGCTCTACGGCAACGCCGGCGGCTTCCAGGCGCACAACTACGAGGTCGATGTTCCCCACAGCAAATGCCAAGTGCCGCAGCCCTGTCGCCTCTGGATAAGACGGCCGCGGCACCGGGTCAGGGAAGGAGAATAATTCCAGCTGGGCGGATCCGATCCGCAGGTCGGCCTTCCAAGACTGCCGGTCCTCCCGATAGACCTCGCGGATCAGGTCCAGGCCGAGGAGCTCGACATAGAATCGTCGCGACCGATCGTAGTCGGTGCAGATAAGCGCGACGTGGTGAATGGCGTCCAGCATCTTTCGAACTCTAGCCAAGCCGGGCTTTTGGGCCAAGGTCAGAGCTGCCGCGCGGGAAAGTCCCATGTCGGCTTTTCGAGCGCAACATTTGCCCGAGGTAAACGTACGGCGCCTTTCGGGATTGGCTCGCGGTCGTTGCACGGCGACATTCGAGCGCGGCTGCCGTTCACGTAGCGGCAAATGTAAATTCGCTTCGGGTCAGAGCCTGACATCCAGACGGCGGACAACCGTACCATGGCCCGCTTGGTCGCGGGCGGGCCGTGCCGGTTCTGCTGTGAAACTGCGGACTCTCAGTCCTTGGCGCGCTCGACATAGGAGCCGTCGGCGGTCATCACCACCACGCGCGTGCCGGCGGAGATATGCGGCGGCACCGCGGTGCGCACGCCGTTGGAGAGCATTGCCGGCTTGTAGGACGAAGACGCCGTCTGGCCCTTGGTGACCGGCTCGGTGTCGACCACCTCGAAGGTGGCGCGCTGCGGCAGCACCAGCGAGATCGGCACGCCGTTGAACTGCGCGAGCTGGACGGCCATGCCTTCCTGCAGATAGGGCGCCATATCACCGACCACGGCTTCCGAGGCCACGACCTGGTCGTAGCTTTCCGGGTTCATGAAGTGAAAACCTTCGCCGTCGGAATAGAGGAAGGTGTGCTCGCGCTCCTCGACATAGGCGCGCTCGACCATTTCGGTCGTGCGGTAGCGCTCCGAGACCTTCACTCCGTCGCCGATGCGACGCATGTCGAGCTGGGTCACCGGCGTGCCCTTGCCAGGGTGGATGTTTTCGGCAAAGAGGATGACATAGAGCTTGCCGTCCTTATCGACGACGTTGCCTTTGCGTAAGGAACTGGCGATGACCTTGACCACGGTATTCGATCCCATTCGAGTTTGTCGGCCTGAAGGCGTCGATTTCCGCGAAGCGGCGACGGCGGCCATCGCCTGCGCCGTAGCGCATCTTGCGCTGAACCGCCAGCCTGCCGAGCGATTTTCCTGCCCATGACCGCCGCCTCGCCCTGGTGGACGCCGCATATCCATGCCGACCGCCGGCCAAGGCTGATGGCGCGCAATGCCATCGCCGCCGCCCTTCGCGGCTGGTTCGCGCAACGCGATTTCGTCGAGGTGACGACCTCGGCGCTGCAGGTTTCACCGGGCAACGAGGCGCACCTTGCCGCCTTCGCCACCGAGGCGATCGGGCCCGACGCGTCGCGCCGACCGCTCTATCTCCACACCTCGCCCGAATTCGCCTGCAAGAAGCTGCTCGCCGCCGGCGAGGAACGCATCTTCAGCCTCGGCCCCGTCTGGCGCAACCGCGAGCGCGGGCCGCTGCATCACCCTGAATTCACCATGCTCGAATGGTACCGCGTCGGCGATACGGTTGAACGTCTGATGGACGATTGCGCCGACTTCCTGGCGCTCGCCGCGGAAAAAGCAGGCGCCACAAGCTTCCGTTTCCGCGGTCGCGAGGCCGATCCCTTCGCCGAACCGGAGCGGCTGAGCGTGGCGGAGGCTTTCCTGCGCCATGCCGGCATCGACCTCCTGGCGACCGTCTCGGTCGACGGCAGCACCGATCGCGACGCGCTTCACGAAGCGCTGGTCCGAGCCGGACTGCGCACCGCGCCCGACGACAACTGGGCCGACCTGTTCAGCCGGGTGATGGTCGAAAAGATCGAGCCGGCGCTGGGGCAGGGGCGCGCCACCATCCTTTACGACTATCCGATTTCGGAAGCGGCACTCGCCCGGCCGAGTGCCGAGGATCCGCGTGTTGCCGAGCGCTTCGAGCTCTATTGCTGCGGCGTCGAGCTCGCCAACGCCTTCGGCGAGCTCACCGACCCTGCCGAGCAACGTCGCCGCTTCATCGCCGAGATGGACGAGAAGGAGCGCGTCTATGGCGAGCGCTATCCGCTGGACGAGGATTTCCTCGCCGCTTTGGCCAACATGCCGCAAGCCAGCGGCTCGGCTCTCGGCTTCGATCGGTTGGTGATGCTGGCGACGGGCGCCGCAAGGATCGACGACGTGATCTGGGCGCCGGTGGCGTGATGTCAGCCGCCGTTGGCCTTTGAGTCAGGTCGGGATTTTCCCCGACTCTGCAAGGCCAGGAATTGTTTGTAACCTTTGCGTCCCATGCGGGCGCGCAAAGCCTCGCGCGTCTCGGCTTCTCCGCATGCCGCCAGGATCTCGTCGAAATGATCGGCCAAAATATCCTGAATTGCAGGGTCGTTGAAATATGCATTCAACGGAACCCCATCCGGCACGCTGGGGGCATCCATCAGGGTCCAGAAAGCACGTCCGTGGGTGGAGACAAAATCCCGGGCACGTGAAGCCAGTTCGCGCACGATGGCGCTTCGCCGCGCGCACGAGCGCTGATGGGCGGCTTTGCTGAATGTCCTCAGGCCCGGCATGGAGGGCTGCGCGCCATGCACGTTGCTTCCGTGAATTCGGTAGGCCGAAAGCGGAAGATCTATGCAGGCCGAACCAGCCAAGGCATGCACGAACGGCATGAAATAATTGTCGGTCGCGGCATTGCCGACAACGGCCCGAGATGGCTTGCATCGGGCAAGATAATGCCGCTTGTACATGTTCGCCGTTCCAGGCGACCAGTGCCAGCCGGGCTCGTGCGGTTCTATCACCGTGGACTGTTGCCAGAGCAACTCGCGCTCTCGTCCTCCCAAGATCATGTGATCTGAATTTGCACGATCGGGATCGAAGGGCCTGCCCACCCTGCGGTGCAGCAGCCATGCAAAACCGGAAGACAGCGGCCGCCCGGCATGGTCGGTTTCAAGAACGCCGCTCGACGTTGCCGCGATCGTCGGGCAGTCGCGATGAAGCTGGGCATGGAAGGCCGCGAAGGTCGCGAACAGGAAATCGTCGGCGTCCACGATACAGACCAATTCCCCCGCCAGGCGATCCACGACGTGAAGGAATGCGCCCATCTGGTGCAGGTTGCTGTCCAGATATTCGAACGCCAGCCTGGGGTCGGTATTCTCGAACCCCGCGATGACATCGCGGCTGTCGTCGGTCGAGGCGTTGTCGACGACGAGGCATTCGAAGTCGTCATAAGTTTGTGACAGAACGCTCGATATCGCTTGGCCGACATAGCGGCCGTAATTGTGGTTGATGATGAGGAAGCTGATTTTCGGCGCGGTCATTATCGTCTCGGCTTCCTCTTCAGGAAGGCGCGGAGATCGCGGGACAACATTTTGCGAAGGACGCGCATCGGAATTCCGCCTCCGAAACCGGCTCTGAGGATAGATCTTGCCTGTGCGCCGGAAAACCGGGCCGTGACCTCCCTGCTGAATCCTTTGGCACCGAAGACAGACCTCAATTGCGGCGCGTTGCGCTTGAATATCTCGACCGCGATCTCATTGCTGAAATAGTCGCGCAACTTATCAGGGTTTTCCCGTGTGACCCGGTCTACGACAGGCCAAAACTCTGCCCCCAGAAGCCAGTCGAAACGGTCGCTTTGTTCGATCAGGAACCTTACGCTTTCATATGTGAATTGCTCCAACTTGATAGCGTAATCTCTTGTTCCGCTACGCATGCCCTCGATGCTTTCACCGGTCGCGAAATAGTTGCTCGAGTGCAGGCGATAGCCGGACAAGGGTATGTCGATCAGAGCGCTACCGGCAACGGCATGGCAGATCGTATTGAAATAGCCGTCCGCCGACGTCATCCGCGGGTTGCGGCCGTCGTCCAGGCTCAACAGACGCAGCACCGATGTACGGAACATGTTCGCGCTGCCTGGCGCCCAGAGCCAGCCTATTTGCCACCGCGGTATGGTCGCCGTGTTGGCGTCGAGGAGCCGGTATTGCGAGGGGGACACCGTCGGCAGTCTCAACACGGTCTGCTCGCCTCGAAGGCCTCGTTTCGCGTCCGGTCTGTTCAACTGGAGTTGCTGGTAGGAGGCCGTCAGGGCCTTGCCCGTCGAATCCATCTCGGCGACGTTGGCTGACGTGAAGCCGACGCTTCGTTGCAACGCCATGTGCACCTGAATGTGCGTCGAAGCGTAGTTGTCGAACAGCACATCATCCGCGTCCACGAAGATCACGAATCCGCCATTCACCTTGTCCAGTGACCACAGGGCGGCGCCGAGTTGGCCGCCGTTTTGCGCCAGCGTCTCGACCCGGAAACGCGGATCGCCCTCGACATGCCGGGCAATCACCTGCACGCTATCGTCGGTCGACCCGTTGTCGATCACGATGCACTCGAAATGCGGATAGTCCTGCCGGCGTATGGAATCGATTGCAGCGCCGACATAGCGGCCGTAATTCCAGTTGATGACGACGAAGCTGACGAGCGGCGGCGACAGCGCGCCGCCGGCCAGTTCGCCGATGTCGCGTCCAGCGATCGTGAATGACTTGGCCGCGACGATCCCGTTCTTGCGAATGATGATCTGCTGGTCCCGGTGCAACAGCTCGTATTCCCCGGCGACTTGGCTCAGGAAGGCTTCGATCCCTGCCGCCGGACGCCTGGCCATCGGCAGATCCGGTCCCCACCGATGATCGTCCAGGATCATCACGCCGCCATTGTCGAGCAGGTCCCAGGCCAGTCGGGCATCGCTGTAAGTGGCTGTGGCGGAATGGTCGCCGTCGACATAGATCACGTCGTATAGCCGGTGTTCGGCGGCAAGGCCCGGCAGGATCGTTACCGAGTGGCCCTTGCGTTTCTCGACCCGGTCGGCGAAGGGCTTGAGGTTGCGGTCGAAGCGCCGTTCGACCTCGGCCATGTCCGATTCATACTTCGAGCCGACATGCTCTTCGCCGCCTTGGAAGCTGTCCACGCAGGTGATGCGGGATTTTGGCAGGAACTGCAGGAAAAACAGCGCCGAACGGCCCTCGAGCGAGCCGATTTCGAGCACCGCCGTCGCCGTGCCGGCCTCGTCGCCGAGAAGCTTCTCCCAAAGCTTCAGGTGATGGGAGGTCCAGTCATAGGTAAACTCTCCACCGACGAAATAGTCCATCCTTCCCCCATTTTAGCCCGGCGCCATCAGCTCGGCGCTGACGCGCGCGGCCAAACCCCTTCATCAGAGCGTGAACGCTCTTCCCGCGATCGGAACCCCTTCCTGTCGCTTTGGGCGATTTGGTCGCGGTATCCTGATTGCCCGCCGCCCATTGCACAAGCGGCAATGGAACAATAGATGGTGCGGTGGCATCCATAGATGGTGCGGTGGCAGCCACGGATGGACGCGGCCGGATCCGGCTTGGCAGACCGCGTGAACAAACAGGAACAACCTTATGACCGATAAGCTCGACGCAGCGAAATTGACCGATCGCGTCGCGGCGCTCGTCGAGGCTGCCAGGCGCGCCGGCGCCGACGCGGCCGACGCGGTCGCGGTGCGCGGCCGTTCGGCCGGCGTCTCGGTCCGGCTGGGCAAGGTCGAGGGCACCGAATCGTCGGAGAGCGAGGATGTGTCGCTGCGCGTCTTCGTCGGCCAGCGTGTGGCGAGCGTCTCGGCCACCGCCGCATCCGACCCGAAGGCGCTTGCCGAGCGTGCCGTTGCCATGGCCAGGGTCTCGCCCGAGGATCCGTTCCAGGGCCTCGCCGATCCCGCGCTGCTCGCCCGCAATTTGCGCGATCTCGACCTCTTCGACCCGACCGAAGTTTCCGCCGACCAGCTCAAGGAAGCTGCCCTTGCCGCCGAAGCGGCCGCATTGGCGGTCGAGGGCGTCACCAATTCCGCGGGCAGCAGCGCCGGCGCCGGCCTTGGCGGCCTGGTTCTCGCCACCTCGCATGGCTTTGTCGGCCAGTATGTCGCCTCGCGTTTCTCGCGCTCGACCAGCGTCATTGCCGGAGAGGGCACGGCGATGGAGCGCGACTATGAATTCTCCTCGCGCCAGCATTTCGCCGATCTCGACGCGCCGGAAGAGATCGGCCGCAAGGCGGGCGAACGCGCGGTGCGTCGCCTCGGCGCCCGCAAGGCGGCGACCGGCCCGGTCGACGTGGTGTTCGATCCGCGCGTCGCGCGCGGCATAGCCGGCCATCTGGCCGGCGCCATCAACGGCGCCGCGGTCGCCCGCAAGACCAGCTTCCTGCGCGACATGATGGGCAGAGCGGTGGCCTCGGCCGCCATCACCGTCACCGACGAGCCTTTGCGGCGGCGCGGCCAGGCCTCGCGCCCGTTCGATGGCGAGGGCGTCGAGGGCGACAAGCTGCTGATGGTCGAGAAGGGCGTGTTGAACCACTGGTTCCTGTCGACCTCGGCCGCGCGCGAGCTCGGTCTCGTCACCAATGGGCGCGGCTCGCGCAGCGGTTCGTCGGTTTCGCCGTCCTCGACCAACTTTGCCATCGAGCCGGGCGAGCGTTCGCCGCAGGATTTGATCGCGTCGTTGAAGAGCGGCTTCTATGTCACCGAGGTCTTCGGCCAGGGCGTCGACATGGTCACCGGCGAATACAGCCGCGGCGCCTCCGGCTACTGGATCGACAACGGCGCGCTGGCCTATCCCGTGGCCGAGGTGACGATCGCCTCAAACCTGAAGACCATGTTCCTCAACATGGTGCCGGCCAACGATCTCGACCGCAATTTCGGCACGGCGGCGCCGACGCTCCTGATTGAAGGGATGACCCTTGCCGGCGCTTGACCAATTGACTTCGAATGAGGCCCGAGACGACCTCGCTCTGCTGCGCGAGGCCGCCCGCGAGGCCGGCATCATCGCCATGCGCTATTTCGGCAACAGCCCGCAGGTGTGGATGAAGGGCGGCACCTCGCCGGTAAGCGAGGCAGACCATGCCGCGGACGCCTATCTGCGCGAGACCTTGCTCAAGGCGCGTCCGGATTATGGCTGGCTGTCGGAGGAGACCGCCGACGACCATGCCAGGCTGTCGGCCCGCCGCACCTTCGTCGTCGACCCGATCGACGGCACGCGCGGCTTTCTCGACGGCCTGCATTCCTGGTGCGTCAGCGTCGCCGTGGTCGAGGACGGGCGTTCGCTGGCCGGCGTGCTCGAATGCCCGGCCAAGCGCGAGACCTATTGGGCGCTGCCGGGCGAGGGCGCCTATCTGAACGACAAGCGCATCCATGTGCGTCCGCTGGGCGAAAGCGTCGATATCGGCGGACCCAAGCCGCTGGTCGACTTGATGCCGGAGGCCTGGCAAGACAGGCTGCGGCGGACGGCCTACATTCCTTCGCTTGCCTATCGGCTGGCGATGATCGCCGCCGGCAAGCTCGACGCCACCTTCGTCAAGCCGAGCGCGCATGACTGGGATATCGCCGCCGCCGATCTGATCCTCACCGAGGCCGGCGGCGCATTGCTCGACCGTACCGGCAAGCCGCCGCGCTACGCCGGCGAGGTGATCAATCACGGCGCGCTCGCCGCCGGCAGCGGCGAGCTGCTTGCTGTGCTCGCCGGCGTAATTGCCGGCATTGACCAAGGGTGAGTCGGCCCGCAGTTCCAAAATCGGCCGCTTTGGGCTAAACGTTTCACAAAACTCATGAATCTGCGAAGGGTCGGCATGGCCGTGGAAGACGGAAAGAAGCAGCTTTTGCACCTGGTTTTCGGTGGCGAGCTGAAAAAGCTGGGTGGAACCGAGTTCCGTGACCTCGACTCCCTCGACATTGTCGGCATCTATCCCGACTATCAGACCGCGCTTGGCGCCTGGAAAGCCAAGGCGCAGGCCAGTGTCGACAATGCCCATATGCGCTATTTCGTTGTTCATCTGCACCGTCTGCTCGATCCAGAATCGAAGGTCGGCGGTTGACGTCGATGGAGCATGAAGCGGTGAAAGGGGCGACCAGGCGGCGCGCCGCCAGGCGCGGCGGAACGCGCACGCTGTGGCGGCGTATCCGCGAGCCGTTGGCGCAGTCGAGTTTCGTCAAGAACTTCATCGCCAGCCTGTTCGCCTGGTTCCTGCGGCTGATTCGCCTCACCAGCCCGCTCGTCGAGGGCTCGACGCAGGTAGCAGGCGGCGCTTATGCCCATCTCGAGCCCGGCATCATCGCGCTCTGGCATGGCCAGCATCTTTTGACCCCCGCCTATTATCCCAAGGGCCGGCAGCTGGTCGCCATGGTTTCGCGCAGCGCCGACGCCGAGCTCCAGGCGCTGATGATCGAGAAATTCGGCATCGAGGCGGTACGCGGCTCGGGCGGCCGCAACAGTTCGAGGCATCTCGACAAAGGTGGCGCCAAGGCCTTGATCGCGCTCAAGAAGTCGCTCGTCGCGGGCAAGAACGTCGCCATGATCGCCGACATCCCGAACGGCACGCCGCGCGACGCCGGGCTTGGCATCGTTCTCCTGGCAAGGCTTTCCGGCCGGCCGATCCTGCCCTCGGCCATCGCCACCAGCCGCCGCAAGGTGCTGGAGAAGAGCTGGGACAAGACCACCATCAACCTGCCTTTCGGCCGCTCCGCGGTCATCGTGGGGCCGCCTGTCTTCGTGCCCGCCGATGCCGACGACGCCGAGATGGAGCGCAAGCGCCAGGAGCTCACTGCCTCTCTCAATGTCGCGACGGCTGAGGCTTATCGCCTCGTGGACGGCGGCAAATGAGCGAGCGCTGGGCGCGTGCGGCCCTGACTGCCTATCGCTATGCGGGGGCGGCCGCCTATCCGCTGATCGGCCCCTATGTCGCCTGGCGCGCCTCGCGCGGCAAGGAGGATCGCGTCCGCCGCCGCGAACGCTATGGCGTCGCCGGCCGTCCCCGTCCGGAAGGGCCGGTGATCTGGATCCATGCCGCAAGCGTGGGCGAGACGATCGCGGTGGTGCCGCTGGTCGAGAGCATCCTCGACTATGGCGTCAACATCGTCCTGACCACCGGCACCGTGACCTCGGCCAAGGTCGCCGAAGAGCGTCTCGGCAACCGCATCATCCACCAATATGTACCGCTCGATCTGAAGCCGGCGGTAAGCCGCTTCCTCGATCACTGGCGGCCGGAACTGGCGATCATCGCCGAATCGGAAATCTGGCCGATGACCATCCTGGAGCTTGGCGCCCGCAACGTACCGCAGGTTCTGGTCAATGGCAGGTTGTCCGACCGCTCCTTCATGTCCTGGAAGAAGCGCGCCGGCGTTGCCGAGGCGCTGTTCGAGAATCTTGCCCACGTCATTGCCCAGTCGGATGTCGACGGCGAGCGGTTCCGCGCGCTGGGCGCCCGGCCGGTCACCGTCTCCGGCAACCTCAAGGTCGACACCAGCCCGCCGCCGGCCGACGAGCGGGCCTTAGCCACCCTGCAGCGCCAGATCGGCGGCCGTCCGACCTGGGCTGCGATCTCGACCCACGATGGCGAGGAGGTCGTGGCCGCGGAGGTCCATGCCAGCCTGCACAAGCGACATCATGGGCTCTTGACCATCATCGTGCCGCGTCACCCCGACCGCGCCGATGCGCTGGCCGCGCAGATTTCCGGCATGGGCCTGTCCGTGGCAAGGCGCGGCAAGGGTGACCGCATCTCCCACGATACCGACATCCTTCTCGGCGACACGATCGGCGAAATGGGCCTTTACCTAAGGCTGACCGAGATCGCTTTCGTCGGCCGCTCGCTGACTTCGCAAGGCGGCCAGAACCCGCTCGAGCCGGCGATGCTCGAAACCGCAGTGTTGGCCGGCCGTAACGTGCAGAATTTCCGCGAGGCCTATCAGCGTCTGCTCGACAGCGGCGGCGCCAAGCTGGTGCGCGACCGCGACATGCTGACCGGAGCCGTCAATTTCCTTTTGAGCAACGAAGTGGCGCGCCACGAAATGATGGCGGCCGGTGCTGCCACCGTCGACGAGATGCGCGGCGCGCTTGCCCGCACGCTGAAATCGCTGGAGCCCTATATCCAGCCTCTGGTCGTCAAGGCGCGCCTGAAAGGCGCAAACGGGCGCTAGATCATGATGCCAAAAATCGGGACCGGTTTTTGGAAAAGTCCATGCGCGAAGCCGAGACGCATGGGGCAGGCGCGATGACCAGCGAAGCGCCACCCTTCTGGTGGGAAAAGCCGGACTGGCGCGTGCTTGCGCTGTCGCCTGCATCGGCGATCTATGGGCTGGTCGCCGGCCGCCGCATGCGCCACGCCCCGCGCGAGAAGGTCGCAGCGCCGGTCCTGTGCGTCGGCAACCTGACCGTCGGCGGCAGCGGTAAGACGCCGGTCGCCATTGCTCTGGCCAAGCAAGCCAAGCGCATGCGGCTCACGCCAGGCTTCCTGTCGCGCGGCCACGGCGGGTCTTTCGCCAAGCCGCATGTCGTCGACGCGCATCATGACGCCGCCAAGCATGTCGGCGACGAGCCGCTGCTTCTGGCCGAACATGCGCCCGTCGCGGTGACGGCGAACCGCGCCGCCGGCGCGAAGCTGCTCATCGAGGAACATGACTGCGACTTCCTGATCATGGATGACGGCTTCCAGTCGGCGCGAATCCACATCGACTATGCGCTGGTCGTGGTCGACGCCCGCTTCGGCATCGGCAACGGCCGCGTCATCCCGGGCGGGCCGCTCCGCGCCAGGGTCGTCGACCAACTGGTCTTCACCAGCGGCCTGCTGAAGATGGGCGAGGGGGCCGCCGCCGACGGCGTCGTGCGCCAGGCGGCGCGCGCCGGCCGGCCGATTTTCCTGGCACATGTCGAGCCGGCCAACCCGTCACGCTTCGCCGGCGGCCGCTTCCTGGCCTTCGCCGGCATCGGCCATCCGGAGAAATTCTTCGACACGGTGCGCGGCGCGGGCGGCGAAGTCGCGCTGTCGCGAGCCTTCCCGGACCATCATTTCTACGCCCAGGACGAACTAGGCGACCTCCTGACGCTTGCCCGGCAGGAGGGGCTGCGCCTCGTCACCACGGCAAAGGACGCCGCGCGGCTGCGCCATGGCGAGACGCCCTCCGGTTTCCTCGACCAACTGGACGTGCTCGATATCGAGGCCGTGTTCGAGCTCGATCATGTGCCCGAACGCATCGTAGACGAGACGCTCGACGCCTGGCGCCTGCGCAAGATGCGGGGCTGAGCTTCGAGCGTGGTGCCGAAAAGCGTCAAGCGGTCTTCAGATCCAGCGCCGGCTTGCCCGGTGCCCGCCGTCAATTGCCGTCGATCAGCCGGCGGAAGTAGCGAACCGTCTCGCCGAGCCCATCCTCGAGAGCGACGCGAGGAGACCAGTCCAACGTCGCTCGCGCCAGATCTATGTCGGGCTGGCGCTGGCGGGGATCGTCTTGCGGGAGGGGCTTGAACTCGATTTTGGACTTGCCGCCGACGATACCCAATACAAGTTCGGCCAGTTTCAGGATCGTGACTTCCGTCGGGTTCCCAACGTTGAGGGGGCCCACGAAATCGTCGGGCGTAGCCATCATCCGAACCATCGCGTCGACGAGGTCGTCGACATAGCAGAAGCTGCGCGTGTGGCTTCCGTCGCCGTAGATGGTTATGGGGTCGTTCCGCAGGGCCTGGACAATGAAATTGCTGACCACCCGTCCATCCGACGGGTGCATGTGCGGCCCGTATGTGTTGAAGATGCGCACCACCTTGATCGGCAATTTCGACTGGCGCCAGTAGTCGAAGAACAGCGCCTCGGCACATCTCTTGCCTTCGTCGTAACAGCTGCGCGGC
This sequence comes from Mesorhizobium sp. B3-1-7, assembly GCF_006439385.1. Classification (NCBI taxonomy): domain Bacteria; kingdom Pseudomonadati; phylum Pseudomonadota; class Alphaproteobacteria; order Hyphomicrobiales; family Phyllobacteriaceae; genus Mesorhizobium; species Mesorhizobium sp. B3-1-7. Next base: position 69,211 of record NZ_VFTL01000011.1, on the reverse strand, counting down.
CCGATCGGATTGACGTGGCCCCAATAGGCCTCGGTCTGAGGGTGGACTTGCGGATCGCCATAGACCTCGGATGTCGATGCCTGAAGAATCCTGGCTCCGGAAGCGCATGCGAGATCGAGCATGTTGATCGCTCCATAGACGCAGGTCCTGGTCGTCTCGATCGGAATGCGCTGATAGTGAACGGGCGAGGCCGGGCAGGCGAGATTGAAGATCTCATCCGTTTCGACTTTGAGCGGCACGGTAACGTCGTGCCTGAGAAACTCGAAATTTGGATTGCCCAGAAGGTGACGGATGTTTTCCTCCGAGCCGGTCGAAAAATTGTCGGCACATATTACCTGGTGTTCCCGTGCCAGCAGCAGGTCGCATAGATGGGAGCCGATAAAGCCGGCCCCACCCGTCACAAGAACCTTCACGATAACCCCCGTACCCATCGCCCTTTGCTGTCTAATAGCCTCAGAAATGCGAAAGTGTCAGCACTGAAATGACGGCCTGGGACCGTCGATGGGAGGGGAAGAGGAGGTGGCTACGGCTATCGTGCGCGCCGCATCGCCTTCAGGATCGCCTCGTCGCGCTCGACATTGAGCTTGCTCTCGAAGTCGAAATGCCAATCCCTGTCGCGCAGCGCGGAAGTCGAGGCGTCGCCGCGCCGGATTTTCTGGTCGAGGTCGGCGAGCGAGCGCGACCAATAGTGATTGATCCTCAGGATATCGAGCTGGGGAGGCACGCCGGGTGCGATGGTCCGTCGATGGGTGTCCATCCCTTCACCGGACAGGAATTTCGACTGATGGACGCCCGGCTTGTAGACCATGCGGGGATTGAGGATTGTCTTGACCGTCGTGATGTCCGGCCCGGCTCGCATCGTGTATGCCTCGACCACCCGCCGTTCCGGTCGCTCGACATGGCCGGAGGAGCCATAGAACGCTTGCCAGACGCAAACGCCTGGCAGGTCGCGATAGTCCCTCAGAACCGAGGGCACGTCACGTCCGTCGGGCGCGAAAAGAAACTCATCGATGTCGAAGAATCCGATCCACAACGCGTCACGCCAGTGCCTGCGGATGCAGTCCCTATAAGCCGACAGTTGCCCCACCGGCCGCGGCCAGTCGACCAGCGTAACCAGCCCCTCCTGGATGAACGGGTTCAACACGGCTTTGAAGTCGTCGGTCGAGAAGTTGTTGTAGAGATAGAAATGCTCAAATCCCACATTCTGGTGGAACCTGATCCATTCGGCCAGGAACGGCGCTTCCTCACGGAAGATGGCGCAGGCCGTCAGCTTGAATCGGGGCGCCCTCGACACCGCCCGATCGCGCAATCTCGCACGCATGACAAGCGGCATGCGAACAAGGGTCTTGAGAGATTTCCTGAAGTTTTTCAATGCGGTGCCCTAAGCGGTCGAGGTCGATGGCCGCGGTGCCATGGGCTCGCATGGCCTATCCCCGCTTGCGCAATTCCGGGTGCATCTCGATCTCGCGGGCAAGCGAGACCGCCGCGTTCACATAGGGCTCCTGCCGGGCGACGCTCCAATATTTGAGCTCGTCGAGGGGAATGTTCTCGCCCGTCACCGCGCAGCGCACGAAAGAGCCGGGACTGGTGACCTGGAAGTCGCCGTCGAGATAACGGATCCGGGCTTCCCTGCCGCCCGGGCCTTCGAAACGGTTCATCATGAAAGGACGCTTGAGCTCATCGGGTTTCAATCGCCACAAATCGCAAGCAACGTCAAGCTTGACGCAATGCTCATCCAGTATGGCTGAGCGGCAAAATGGTTTCCGGAATCCGGCATGGACATCGCCTCGACCCGCCTGAACACGCTGATCAAGGAGGCGCTCACGCCGCAGGCGGTGCCGTCGCCCAAGGCCGATCCGGCGACGACGGCTTTGATCAAGGCGCTGATCCAGCCGCCGGCGCCCACGACGGGGCAGGCGGCGCAAATCGCGGCCCAGTCGCTGCAAAGCGCGCAGCCGCGCCAGGCCGCTCAGGCATCGCAACGCCTGTCGTCCTCCGAGGTCGAGGACGCCTACCGGGCCGTCATGGAGCCCGATGCCGCCGCCGACGATACGCCGGCAAGACCCTCGACCGGCCGGGCGGCGACGGATACCGATCAGGCCCCACGCGGCTTCGTTCCGCCACCGGCAGCGGTTACCGACAATATGTCCAGGCCCGCGGTTGCGCCCGCATTATCCACGTTTTCGCCGGCCATCGCTTCCGCTTCAGCGCTGGTCGCGGCCAATGCCAACGCGCCTCAGCCGCGCGGTGCCTCCGTCCGCCCGGCTGGACATGCCCCGCGATCGGAAGCCGCGCCGATATCCCTTTGGACGATCTCGGTTGTCACGGCCATCGTCTCTGCGGTGACGGCAACGATCATGGTGCTGCTGCTTCGCTAACCCCGCTCAGAGCAATTCCAGGAAAAGTGTGAGCGGTTAGGCCCGGCGACTTCGCCGTTGCCTTTCCGTCCGGGATTGCGTCAAAAAATAAGGAGATGGAGTGGTTCGCCGTTTTCGTGAAACGGTGAAACGCTCCAATGCATGTCGCCCGGAAGTGCGCAGCGGTTCTGGGACAACGACATGCATCAAAACAAAGACTTAAGCGCGTCGCCTGAATCCCTTTCAGCGCGACGCGCTTTAGCCGTCGTCCTGAAGGAAAGCTTCGAGCTTTTCCGGAGCAAGCCCTGCCTGTTCGGCGATGCGCCTGGCAAGGTCCGCCGCCGCCGCGCGCGGCCGGCCGACCGGGCGGTCCATCCAATAAGACACCGGATTGAGCGCGACGCGCTCATCGACGGCGACGATACGGCCGGACCCGATCTGGTCCGCCGTGAGCGGCGGTCGCGCCAGCGCGATACCCAGCCCGTGCGCTGCCGCGTCGAGCACCAGATTATAGTCTTCGAAACGCCGGTCCCGGGGGCGCGGGCGATAATCCACGTCCTGCGCCGCGAACCAGGCGCGCCAAGCGGAAGCGTCGGAATCGTTGATCAGCGGGAATTTCAGCAGCCGGGCTGGGTCGCCTCGTCCGATCTCCTTCGCCAGCTCGGGCGAGGCGATCGGGAAAATATGCTCCTCAAACAGCTGCACCGAGACGCGGCCCGGGATGCGGCCGCGCCCGCAGCGCACCGAAAGGTCGATGCCTTCGTCGGCGAGGTCGGCCTGGCGGTTGTCGACGTCGAGCACGATGCGCAGCTTGGTCGGATGGTTCTCCAATACGGCCATGCGCGGCATCAGCCACAGCCCGCTCACCGACGGGATCGAGGCCAGCCGCACCACGGCGGTGCCGCGCGGCTCGACCCAGCGGTCGGAGTTGGACGAGATCAGCGCCAAGGCCTCGGTGGTCCGCAAATGCAGGCGGTTGCCCTCGATCGTCAGCGTCACGCCACGCGCGTTGCGCTCGAACACCTTCAAGCCAAGCCAGCCCTCCAGCTTGGCGATCTGGCGGCTTACCGCGCCATGGGTGAGGTTGAGTTTTTCAGCCGCCGCGGAAAAACTCCCCATACGCGCCGCCGCATCGAAGGCGCGCAAGGTTTCGAGCGGCAGTATCTGGTCAGAGCTGTGAGCCATGTTCACAGCTGACCCTCGAATTGGTCGTTTGTCAATTGCCCGGCAATGGCGTTTTCTGCGTCCATGGCAAGGAAAGACGAGGTTACGGCAATGAGCGCTTACACCGGCACGTTGAATGAGACACAGCGCATGGACACCACCGCCGCGATCGCGGTGACGTTGACGGTCATCGGCTGGGCCTCGGCTTTCCCGGCAATCCGCGCCGGCCTTGCCGCCTTCCAGCCGCTGGAGTTAGGGGCGCTGCGCTTTGCCATCGCGGCGGTTCCGGCCGCCATCTTCCTCGCGGTGAAGCGCCCGGCGCTGCCCAGGATCGACGAATTGTGGCGCTTCGGCTTCGGCGGCGCCATCTTCGTCGCGCTCTACACCGCCATGCTCAATTTCGGCGAGCTCACCGTCTCGGCGGGCGCGGCCGGCTTCATCATCAATGTCAGCCCGATCTTCACCGCCATCATGGCGATGGCGCTGCTTGGCGAGCGCTTCTCGGGGCTTGCCTGGCTGGGCACTGTCATCTCCTTCGCCGGCATCGGCATCATCGCGGTCGCCGGCGGGCACGGCCTGCATTTCAACGCCGGCGCGCTGCTGGTGCTGGGCTCAGCACTTTGTTCCGCCGTCAACACCATCGTGCAAAAGCCGCTCTTTGCCCGCCATCATCCGCTGACGATCTCCGCCTCCAATATGGTGCTCGGCGCGCTCTGCCTGTCGCCGTTCCTGCCGGAAGCGTTTTCGCAGGCGGCGGTCGCCGACACCGCCGGTCTCGGCGCCGTCATCTATCTCGGCATCGTGCCCTCGTTGATCGCCTATGCCGCCTGGGCGACCGCGCTCTCGCGCCTGCCTGCCGCACGTGCGTCGAACTTTCTCTACCTCGTCTCGCCGACCTCCGCCTTGATCGGCTTCTTCTGGCTGGGCGAAGTGCCGTCGCTGCTAGGCATCCTCGGCGGCGCGCTGGCGCTGGGCGGCGTGATCGTGGTGAATTTGAAGCGGTAGATCAGAGAGTTGTGATCGTTTCCCGACTCGATTGATGATTTGCGATCCGTCACCGATGCCCTCTGTGATGTAGGCACAGGGCGAGCTATCCTGATCCGACTTGATGAGGGGGACCGGGATGGGAAGAGGGCTTGTAGCCGCGTTTTTCTGTTTGCTCATGCTGAGCGGGAAAGCCTTCGCGGGCTGGTATCAAGTGGAAAACTACGAAGGCTCCATCGGGCCGAACCCGGTCCATTTCTCCCTGCAGCGCTATGCCAGCTTCGGCAGCGGCATCACCGTCGAAGGAAGCTATTTCTACGACGCCAGGCAAAACCCGATTGCGATCTACGGCAAGGCGGAGGGCTCAAAGCTGACGCTGTGCGAGATCGCGGACGACAAGGAATTTCAACGCGTCCTCGTCATGGGGTCGAAGACACCCGTCGACACCTCGGGATGTCCTTTCTCTCTCGAGATCAGTGACAGCGGCGTTGCGGGAAGCTGGAGCAAAGGCGTGGACAAATTTCCCGTTACGCTCAGGAAGGTCGCGAGTCTCGACGATACAGGCGACCTGAAGATCGACGGCACCGTCGAAATTCCCTTTTGGGCTGAGACGACCCGCGACAGATTTGCGGGGATCTACACGAAGTCCGACGCCGGCATCTGCATGACGAAAATGCTGGTGATCGATAAGAAGAAAAAGAAAGCCGTTCAGGAGATCGGCTTCGACGATGAGGACTGCAACGCCGGTATGTCGACGACGCCCATTTACATGAACGTGCAAAAATGGGTGGAGAGCGGCAAGGTCATCATTTCAGTGGATTTTGGAGGCGGCAAATTCGCAAGCGCGAACGACTATGTCCTCAACCCGAAGTCAAGAAAATACCATCTAAAGCAATGAATATTCAGGTCTGCCCTATTGTAGTGGCGGATCACCGTCCCTGCGTCGACCTTCTCCAGTATGATTGAGCCACGCGGCGCACGCTCTCGCCAAGACTTTATGTGTTGTGCTATCGGTCCGACGGGGGAGCATTTAATATGGCTGAGCCGAACGACGAGAATCTGTGGGCAACGGCGCAGACCTGGCAAGCATTGGCTGTCGCTGCCGCAATAATCACGCCTGTCGCATGTTTGTTTTTCCTGCCTTGGATACTGCAGGCAGACGACGACGAAGCGATGCTGCGCCGCGTCCAAATGGCTGGAGCCGCAGCTGCGATCGGGGCTACCCTGGTGACGTTCTGCACAGTTGTCTGGCGCGGCCTTATCTCGACCCAACAGGCGAGGCTGCAAAGGCACCAGATCGACAAGCTTTCCGACCAGATCGCGGCGACTGAGCGCAACAATCTCGCAGCGCTCCTTCAGAAGGGAGCCGAGCTCATCGCGGAGACCGATAAACCGGCGAAGGTCGCGGCCGGCGTCGCCTCGCTGCGCGCCGTCGGAGAAGGTGCTGAAGACAAGTTCGCGGTCCAGGCGATGGATATCATCGCCGACTATCTTGTCGGTCGAGCGGAGGAAATCTTCGACAACAAAACGCTCGCGATTGCCGCCGTTGACGCGCTCGGATTGATTTGGCAACAAACCGGAAGGCTATCCACTCGCGTGCTCAATCTGACCTACGACGGACAGGTCGAGCATTTTCACCTGGTCACTGGCGTGAGAGAAGTCGCCTATCGCCGGGGCGACTTCTACGGGGTGGAGCTGACCCCAGAATCCAAGGGCAAGACCTTTGTCCGTTTCGAGATGTGCACGATCCTGGAGAGCGAGATTGATCTCGGTCTCGGACGCTTCGAGGGCGTCGCCTTCAGAGATTGCGCGATCATCGCCTTCAACGCTCTGAGGCGCAGACAGAATGTCCACTTCCACGACTGCGATTTCAGCAAGTGCAATGTCCAGAATGTGGAGCGCTTTCCCGATCTTCGGCCGTACGGGTGCTATTACCTTGCAAAGTGGCCGCCCATAGGCGCACCGCCGGAATTTGATTGGTCGACGAGATTACATGTGGGGCGACCAGCGGACGAAGAATTGTAGGGGAGCCATGCCGCCCGCCTTTCTGGCGCAGCGCTTTGGTTCGGCGTCAGGTTGTGCCTCAAAGCCCCACGTCTGCCAGCCGGGCTGGGGCGATCGGCAAAACATCCCTAGGCGTGGCATGTCGGGGTACAGCCGCTCGATCAGGAGAAGTTCGAAATAGTAGAACGACGAGTGGCCGATGCCGAGTTGCTCGTCGGGATAAACCTTTTCCAGCACCAGAACGACTTTAAGCGAACCCCAGGCCTCGTGACGGCGTGGCTGTTGGCGAGATCGATCACCCAGAGGAACAACACTGCATCGCGCCCGGCTGTGCAACTGGCCGCTAACCCTGCTGTTGCGCAACGAGCCAGGCGCACGATCACCGCCGCCCGAACAGCCTTTCTATGTCGGCGAGCTTGAGCTCGATATAGGTCGGGCGGCCGTGGTTGCAGGTGCCGGACCCGGGCGTCGCCTCCATCTGGCGCAGCAGCGCGTTCATCTCCTCGGCCTTGAGCAGCCGGCCTGACCGCACCGAGCCGTGGCAGGCCATGGTCGCGGCTATTCTGTCCAGCCGTTCCTTCAGCGTCTCGACGGTGTCGTTGTCGGCGATCTCGTCGGCAAGGTCGCGCACCAGCTGCTGTACATTGGTCTCGCCCAGCATCGACGGCGTCTCGCGCACCGCCACCGCGCCGGGGCCGAAGCGCTCGAGGCCGAGGCCGAATTTGGCGAGCGTGTCGGAATGCATCGCCAGCCGCTCGGCATCATCTTCCGGCAGGTCGACGATCTCGGGCAAAAGCAACATCTGCGAAGGCACCGCGCGCGCGTGCAGCGCATTCTTCAGCGCCTCGTAGACCAGCCGCTCATGCGCGGCATGCTGGTCGACGATGACGAGCGAATCCCGCGTCTGGGCGACGATGTAGTTCTCATGCACCTGCGCGCGCGCCGCACCCAGCACCATGCCGAGCAGCGCTTCGGCCGGCTCAGCGACGCCGGCCCGAGCGTCGGCACTGGCGAGCGGGCCGGTGTCGAAGGCGGCCTGCTCGTTCTCGGCAAAGCCATTGGACCGCGGCCTTGGTTCAGCGTAGCCCATGTCGAGTGGCCGCTGCGCCGAGCGCAACGGATCGAAGCCTCCGGAGCCGGAAGCGTGATAAGCGGCCTCGTAGCTGCGATGGCCGTTGGCCGGGCCGGCATGCGAGTAGGGCGCCGCCCCCGGCCGGAATGCCGCCATCATGCCGGCGGCCCCCGTGGTCGCCGCGCGGATGCCAGCGCCGGCCAGCGCCTCGCGGATGGCGCCGACGATCAGCCCGCGCACCAGGCCGGGATCGCGGAACCGCACATCGGCCTTGGCCGGATGGACGTTGACGTCGACTGTCCCCGGGTCGAGCGTCAGGAACAGCACGGTCACCGCATGCCGGTCGCGCGGCAGAACGTCGGCGAAGGCACCGCGGATCGCGCCGGCGATCAGCTTGTCGCGCACCGGCCGTCCGTTGACATAGGCATATTGCTGCAGCGCATTCGCCCGCGTGTAGGACGGGATCGAGACGTGGCCGGCGAGGTGGACACCCTCCCGCGCGGCATCGATGGCAATGGCATTGTCGGGAAAATCCTTGCCCATCACCTGCGCGACGCGGGCAAGGCGGCCTTCCGGCGTGTCGTCCGTAGCCGGCAGTTCCAGCGTCGAGCGGTCGGGACCGGCAAGCGTGAAGCGCACGGCCGGGAAAGCGATCGCGATGCGCTTCACCACGTCGCTGGTGGCCGAGCTTTCGGCGCGCTCGCCCTTCATGAATTTGAGCCTGGCCGGCGTGGCGAAGAAGAGGTCGCGCACTTCGACCGTGGTGCCGCGATTGGCCGCCGCCGGCTTCACCGGTAAGACGCGCCCGCCGTCGATGGCGATCTCGGCCGCGCTGTCGCCGCTTGCCGTGCGCGAGCGGATCGACAGCCGCGCGACGGAACCGATCGAGGGCAGCGCCTCGCCGCGGAAGCCGAGCGAGCGGATGTCGTGGATGTCGTCGGAGAGCTTCGAGGTGCAGTGCCGCGCGATCGCCAGCGCCAGCTCCTTTTCGGGAATGCCCGAGCCGTCATCGGTGACGCGGATGAGGTTCAGACCGCCGCCCGCCGTGACGATCTCGACGCGCGAGGCGCCGGCATCGAGGGCATTCTCGACCAGCTCCTTCACCACGCTCGCCGGACGCTCGATGACCTCGCCGGCGGCGATCTGGTTGATCATCGTTTCGGAAAGCTGGCGGATCGGCATGCGGTCATTATAGGCGGATTCGCGGCCGGTGGGGGAGGGAGAGAATGACGGCGGCGGTGGATCAGCTGGCGGCGCGAATCTCGCGCACCCCCTTGCGCAGCCGTCGCCGCAACAAGTTGCGCAACGTCACCCCATCGCCGTAGCCGACCTTGGCCGCGATCTCCTCGACGCTGTCCGATGTGGTTTTCAAGAGATGCACCGCCTGTTCGACGCGCAGATCCTGGAAGAAGGACAGCGGCGTCTTGCCCAGCACATCGTTGACGCGCCGTGACAATGTGCGCTTGCTGGCGCCGAGCGCCGCGGCCGCCTCATCGAGGTTGAAACCGTCGGCAAGCCGTCCACGCGCCCATCGTTCAAAGCGCTCGACCAGCGGATTCGAATGAGCAAGGTGATCTGAAATTGCGTAGGCAGATTGGAGCGGCCGGCTGTCGACGATCAGATATTTCGCGGTCAGCGCAGCGAGTTCCGGACTTGCCTGCCGGATCACCAGCAAAGCGAGATCGATATGGCCGAGCGCTGCGCCCGCGGTGACGAATTGGCCGTCATTGACCAGCATGCGCGAAGCGTCGAGCCGTATTCCGGGATAACGCTGCCTGAACATCGGCGCCAACCACCATGTCGTCGTCGATGGCCGTCCGTCGAGCAGGCCGCTTTCGGCGAGAACGAAGGTGCCGATGCACGCCGCGCCGATGCGTGTGCCGTCGCCGGCACGAGCCTGCAGCGCTTTGACCGCCGCGCCGACATCGCTCCGCTTCAGGGCAGCGCCCAGTGGCTCGGGCATTTTCTGGCCGAGCGCAGGGATCAAAAGCCAGTCGGGGGCTGGTTCGCTGCCGATCGGCACGACTGGCACTTGCATTCCCTGTGCGGTGCGCACGCTGTCGCTAACCCCCACGATGGTGGTGACGAAGCGGTTGGGCGGCGCCGGCAGCATGGCGGCGAGTTCGTTGGCCGTACCGAAGACGTCCAGAACGCAGGCCAGCCCGGTGTCGAATGCGCCGTCGAGAACAAGTACGGAAATGTTCATGGCAAGAATGATATCAAAGAAGTCATTTCTGCCAATACTGTTTTCGCCTCAGTGCTGCGACCCTGCTCCGCGACGGTCGATCTGGCCGTGCACCGAAGGAGAGAAGAAATGATCAAGCTTGCACTGTTCGCCCGTTTCGAAGCCAAGCCTGGCAAGGAAAAGGACGTCGCGGCCTTCCTGCAGGCGGGGCTGCAGCTTGCCAACCGGGAGGCCGGGACGCCGATCTGGTTTGCCCTGCAGCTTTCGCCAAGCGTCTTCGGCGTTTTCGACGCCTTTCACGACGAAGCCGGGCGCGAGGCGCATCTCACCGGCGAGATCGCCAAGGCCTTGATGGCCAATGCCGAGACCCTGTTTGCCGGACCGCCGACCATCGACAGGATCGATGTGCTCGGGTTGAAGAACGACGGCTCGGTGTGAGCCTGTCGGCCGCACCGTGAACTGGCTATATGCCGGCTTGCGGTGCGCGGTTTCACGCCTGCGCCACCAGCCAGTCCCTGACCCTTCGCGCATTGTCACTGAGATCTCGGTTCTTCGGCCAGATCACATGGAAGCCGATGCCGGTCCGCATCACATGGTCGGTCACCGGCACCAGCAGCCCGGACGCAACCAGCCGCTCGACCAGATGCCGCCATCCGAGCGAGATGCCTTGTCCCTCCATCACCGCCTGGATCACCAGCGCATAATCGTTGATGCGCAACCCGCGCTCGGCATTGCGCAGGCTGGTGCCGGCGGACGCGAACCATTCGTCCCAGTTGGGCGCCTCGCGGTAGGGCTCCTCGAGATGGATCAGCCGGTGCGTGGCCAGTTCCTCGACCGTCCTCGGCTTGCCGAATTTGGCGAGATAGCTCGGTCCCGCGACCGGGAAGATCTCCTCGTCGGAGAGCGACAGCGAGTGATAGTCCGGCCAGTCGCGCGGCACGCCGCCGCGCACGCCGAGCGGAATGCCCTCGGCGATGATGTCGAGATCGCGGTCGGCGGTCTGGATGCGCAGGTCGACGCCCGGCAGTTCGTCGCGGAACTGCTGCAGGCGCGGCATCATCCAGAACGAGCCGAAGGCTGTAGAGGCGGCAAGCGTCACGTGCCCGCCCGTCGCCTGCAGGCGCAGGTCCTCCGCCGATTTGCGGATATGCGACAGGCCGAGCGAGACGTCGGCATGGAAGCGCTCGCCGGCCTCCGTCAGAATCACCTGGCGGTGGCGCCGTTGGAAGAGCTTGGCGCCGAGCTGCTCCTCCAGGCCGCGCACGGCATAGGAGACGGCCGCCTGGGTCATGCCGAGTTCGCGTCCGGCGGCGGTGAAGCTCGACAGCCGGCCCGCGGCTTCGAAGACGATGAGGCTGCCGGCTGAGGGCAGGAGGTGGCGCAGGCTTCGCATAAGGTGAGCTTATACAGAAGATCAGGATTTTCCAGCGTCACAGCCATATTTTGCCTCGCTAACGTGAGTGGCGGGAAGAAGGAGGCTCCATGAACGCACCGGCCGTTGAATTGACCGAACAGACCCACCGCCGCGGCGGTGGCCGTCTTGGCCGCAAGGCGCTGAGAAGCACGCCGATCGCGTCCTTCCCGACCCTTGTCCGCAAGATCCCCGCCTATGAGATCGTGCCTGACGAGGCGGTGGAGCTGATCCACGAGGAATCGCTCAAGATCCTCGAGGAGGTTGGGTGCGAATTCCGCGACGACGGGGCGATCGAGCTCTGGAAAGCGGCCGGCGCGGACGTGCGGGAGACGCGCGTCCGTATCGACCGCGCTTTGCTGATGGAACTCGTCTCGAAGGTTCCGGCGGAATTCACGCTCAACGCGCGCAACCCCGAGCGCACCGTGCGCGTCGGCGGCAAGAACTCGATCTTCGTGCCGATGTATGGCGCGCCCTATATCCGCGACCTCGACAACAAGCGCCGTTACGGCACGCTCGCCGACCTCAACAATTTCCACAAGATGGCCTACATGGCGCCGGCGCTGCATTCGTCGAGCTCGGTCATCTGCGAGCCGATGGAAATCGCCGTGCCGAAGCGGCATCTGCACATCATCAATTCGGCCCTGAAACATTCCGACAAGCCGTTCATGGGCATCGTGACGTCGAAGGAACGCGCCGAGGACACGATGGCGATGGCTGGCATCGTCTTCGGCGAGGACTTCGTGCGCGACAACCCTGTGCTGGTGGCGATCACCAACTGCAATTCGCCGCTGGTGTGGGACGCCACCATGATCGACGCCATGCGGGTCTATGCCAGCCACAATCAGCCGCTGATCCTGGCGCCCTTCGCGCTGTGCGGCGCGTCGACCTCGGCCTCCGCCGTCGGGGCTGTGGCGCAAGTCAACGCCGAGGCGCTTGCCGGCGTGGCCCTGACCCAGCTCATCCGCCCGGGCTCGCCGCAGATCTACGGCCAGTTCATGGTCACCGTCGACATGAAGACCGGCGCTCCGATGGGCGGCACGCCAGAGGCGGCCCAGATGATGTATCTGATGGGCGCGCTGGCCAGGAAATACAAATTGCCCTGGCGCACCTCCGGCTTCCATGTCGGCTCCAAGCTCAACGACGCGCAGGCCGGCTATGAGGCGAACATGCTGATGCATGCCGCGATCCTGTCCGGCGCCAATTACATCTGGCATTCCGCCGGCTGGCTGGAAGCGGGCCTCACCTGCGGCTATTCGAAATTCGCCACCGACTGCGAGCAGCTCGTCGGCTGGTATAAATATGCCGGCGGCGTGCCTTTCGACGATTTCAAGGAAGCGATGGCGGCGATCCGCGAGGTCGGTCCGCAAGGGCATTTCCTCGGCACGCAGCACACGCTCGAGCATTTCGAGAGCGCCTTCTTCATGCCGAACATCATGGACTTCAACTCCTTCGAGCAATGGAACGCCGAAGGGGCGAAGGACCATGACACGCGCGGTCGCGAAAAGGCGCGCGCCATGCTCGCCGACTACCAGGAACCGAAGCTCGACGAGGGCATCGCCGAGGGTCTCGCGGATTTGATCGCGCGGCGTGAGGAAAAGCTGCCGGACAGCGTTAGTTGATGGATAGCAGCGTTAGTTGACACCAACCGGGCGAAGACCTGAAGAAATCAATGGGAGAATGAGAATGACACTTTTCAGAAGCAATGGTGACCGGGTCCCGGCCGCTATCGAAGCGATGGCAGAGGAAGCGCGGGCGGGTCGTGTCGACCGGCGCGAATTCCTGGCTCTGGCGAGCGCCTTCGGCGCGTCGACGGCTTTCGCCTATGGCATGCTCGGCCTTGCCGCGCCGACCAAGGCACTCGCCGATGAGCCCAAGAAGGGCGGAACGCTGCATGTCGCGATGTCGGTCAAGGCGCAGAAGGACCCGCGCACCTATGACTGGACGGAGATGGCGAACATCACCCGCACCTGGCTGGAGCCGCTGGTGCGCTACACGCACCAATTCACCTTCGAGCCGGTGCTGCTCGAAAGCTGGGACGTCAATGACGACGCCACCGAATACACGCTGCATCTGCGCAAGGGCGTCACCTGGAACAATGGCGATGCCTTCAACGCCGACGACGTGGTCGCCAATCTGAACCGCTGGTGCGAGAAGGGGGCGTCCGGCAATTCCATGGCCGCCCGTGTCGGCGCGCTGATCGACGCCAAGACCGGCAAGGCCAAGGATGGCGCGATCACCAAGGTCGACGACCACACGGTCAAGTTGAAGCTCAACGAAGCCGATATCGCCATCATCCCGGGCCTCACCGACTATCCGGCCCTGGTCGTCCACCGCGACTTCGACAAGGATGGCGCCGATCCGATCAAGAAGCCGATCGGCACCGGAGCCTTCGAGCTGGTGTCTTATTCGGTGGGGTCGAAAGCGGTCGTCAAGCGCCGCGAGAACGGCAAGTGGTGGGGCGGGGAAGCACCGCTCGACGGGGTCGAGTTCATCGACTACGGCACCGACTTCAACGCCACGCTGAATGCCTTCGATTCCGGCGAGATCGATCTCGATTTCGAGACGCCGGCCGACTTCATCGACCCGCTCGACAAGATGGATCTGGTGAAATCGGAGGTGGCGACGGCAACCACGCTCGTTGCCCGCACCAACGTCACGCACAAGCCCTATGACGACAAGCGGGTGCGCAACGCGCTGCAAATGGCGGTCGACAACAACCAGGTGATGCAGCTCGGCTACAATGGGCGCGGCACGGTCGGCGAGAACCACCACGTCAGCCCGATCCATCCCGAATACTACCCGCTGCCCAAGAAGGAGCGCGATGCCGCCGGCGCCAAGAAGCTGATGGCCGACGCTGGCCAGGCCGACTTCGAGCATGAGCTGATCACGGTCGAGGACGAATGGCAGAAGAACACCGGCGACGCGATCGCCGGCCAGTTGCGCGACGCCGGCATCAAGGTGAAGCGCACGGTGCTGCCGGGCTCGACCTTCTGGAACGACTGGACGAAATATCCTTATTCCATGACCATCTGGTACATGCGCCCGCTGGGCGTCCAGGTGCTGGCGCTCGGCTACCGCACCGGCGAGGCTTGGAACGAAACGGCTTATTCCAACCCGGATTTCGACGCCAAGCTCAAGGAGGCGCTGTCGCTCATCGATGTCGCCAAGCGCAAGGAGGTGATGAAGGACGTCGAGACGATCCTGCAGGACTCCGGCGTCATCGTCCAGCCCTTCTGGCAGAAGCTCTACTGCCATATGAACAAGAAGGTGAAGAACTACACGATGCACCAGACCTACGAAATGGACTTCCAGAACGTCTGGCTGGATGCCTGAGCGCGCCTGGACTTCATGAGCCGCAAAAAAGCCGATATGCAGGATGCGTGGTGGCGATCTTGCCACCACGCCGCCGAACCTCCGGAGATCCTGCATGAAGCCGATAGTGCTTGCCGCTGCCATGTCGATTGCGTTGCCCGGCGCCGCGCTTGCCGGGCCGGCATCCAACGCCGTGAAGTTCTTCTACGTGCCGGAAGTGAAGTTCGAGGCGGACGCCAAATATCGCGACCGCTTCACCGAGCCGGTCACCAGGCTGTTCGAAGCCAACGACAAGGCGCAGAAGGAGAAGCCCGACGAGGTGTCCTGCATCGATTTCGACCCGGGCCTCGACGCCCAGGATTTCGATCAGAAGACCCTGTCGAAGACGCTGAAGCTCGCCGAGACCGTCAATGGCGACACCGCCGAGGTGACGGCGAACTTCAATCTTTTCCCGGAAGGCGATGACTCCAAACGCGAAATGGTGTGGTCGCTGAAGAAAGTGGACGGCAAGTGGAAGATCGCCGACATCACCTCCAAGACCAGCGGCTGGAAGCTCAGCGCGCTGGAATGCGGCGCCTCGACGGAGTAATGCCGTGCTTCGTCGTCTCGTCCTTGCGCTGTCGAGCTTGTCGATGCTGGCCGCGGGGCTGAACGGCGGCGCCTGTGCGCAGGGGCTCTTCGGCGCGCCGCCGCCGAGCGCGTCCTCGGGCGACAATGCGCCGGCGGATAACACTTCGCCTCCGGCGGTCGACAAGTCGCCGCCTGCGGTCGATACCTCGCCGCCCGCCGCAACCCAGGCGCCGGAAAGCAAGCCGGTCGAACTGCCGCCGCCCGCGCCTGTCCTGCCTGGATCGCCGACGGCGGTGGTCAAGCCCTTCTACGAACATCTCGGGCTCGAGCTCGATCCGGTCCAGCGCAAGAACTTCGTAGATCCGGCGAAAACCGTGCTCGACAAGAGCGACGCGCTGCGCGCCTCGGGGCAGGGCGAATGCCTGGATCCCAACATGGCGCTCGACAATGCAGATTATGACAAGCTCGCCATCGACAAGAGCCTGCGCACCATCGAGGCCGTCAACGGCGATCAGGCCAAGGTGGTCGTCGCCTTCGTCGTCGAAGGCCATCAGCATCGCCTCGAATGGAAGCTGAAGAAGATCGGCAGCGGCTGGAAGATCTCCGATCTTCTGTCGGTGACCGGCGAATGGGCGCTCAGTCAGTACCAGTGCGAGTGATGGCGATTAAAGATCAGCGCCGGCAATCCTTCGCGCCCCCCTCCGTCCTGCACAGAGAGGGGCGCTGTACTGCCGGCTTCTCGCAACAAATTTCAGCCCCTTCCGCGATAAGACGCGACGCCGGTATCCGGCAGCCATACGTCCTTGGGCGGCGCGCCGGTCTGCCAGAAGACATCGATGGGGATGCCGCCGCGCGGGAACCAGTAGCCGCCGACGCGCAGCCAGAGCGGCTTCGTCGCCTCGACGATGCGGCGGCCGATCATCACCGTGCATTCCTCATGGAAGGCGCCGTGGTTGCGGAACGAGGTCATGAACAACTTCAGCGACTTCGATTCCACCAGCGTCCGGTCGGGTGCGTAGTCGATAACGATGTGGGCGAAGTCGGGCTGGCCGGTGACCGGACAGAGCGAGGTGAATTCCGGGCAAGTGAAACGCACGATCGCCGGCGGGCCGTCGCCGCGCTGGAACGGCACGGTCTCCAGGACCGCCTGTTCGGGGCTCTGTGGCGTCTCGACGTGCTTGCCGAGCTGGGTGAGGTTCTTGGCGTCGGTCATGGGCAACTCCTTGCTGCCGCCGACGGTTCGACGGGCGGCAGCGCGATCATCTGGCGCCGCGTTCAATCGGGCGCGGCGCGCTCATTAGCACAATTTGATTTTGAAACGGCAGGAAGAAGATGACCAGCAGCGACCCGCTTCTCCAACCTTACCAACTCAAGCACCTGACGCTGAAGAACCGGGTGATGTCGACCAGCCATGAGCCGGCCTATTCCGAGGACGGCATGCCGAAGGAGCGCTACCGGCTCTACCACGCCGAAAAGGCCAAGGGCGGCATGGCGCTGACCATGACAGCGGGCTCGGCGATCGTTTCGCGCGACAGCCCGGCCGCCTTCGGCAATCTGCATGTCTATGACGACCGCATCGTGCCGTGGCTGGCTGAGCTCGCGGATGCCTGCCATGAGCATGACTGCAAGGTGATGATCCAGATCACCCATCTCGGTCGCCGCACGGGCTGGAACAAGGCCGATTGGCTGCCGGTGCTGTCAGCCTCGCCGGTGCGCGAGCCGGCGCATCGCGCCTTCCCGAAGACCATCGAGGAGTGGGACATCGAGCGCATCGTCGCCGACTATGCTTCGGCCGCGCAGCGCTGCCAGGCGGCCGGCCTCGACGGCATCGAATTCGAATCCTACGGCCATCTGATGGACGGCTTCTGGTCGCCGCTCACCAACCATCGCGACGACGAGTTCGGCGGCTCGCTCGACAATCGGCTGCGCTTCACTGACATGGTGCTCGACGCCGTGCGCGCCGCGGTCGGTAAAGAATTCATCGTCGGCATCCGCATGGTCGCCGACGAGGATATCGAAAAGGGCATCTCGAAGGAAGTTGGCGTCGAGATCGCCAGGCGCTTGGCCTCATCCGGCAAGGTCGATTTTCTCAACATCATCCGCGGCACGATCGAGACCGATGCGTCGCTGACCAAGGTCATCCCGGTGGCCGGCATGCGATCCTCGCCGCATCTCGATTTCGCCGGCGAGGTGAGGGCGGCGACGAAATTCCCGACCTTCCATGCAGCGCGCATTTCCGATGTCGCCACGGCTCGCCACGCCATCGCCACCGGCAAGCTCGACATGGTCGGCATGACCCGCGCCCATATCGCCGATCCGCATATCATCCGCAAAGTGATGGAAGGCCGCGAGCACGAGATCCGCCCCTGCGTCGGCGCCACCTATTGTCTCGACCGCATCTATGAGGGCGGCGAGGCGCTGTGCGTCCACAACGCCGCGACCGGCCGCGAGGCGACCATTCCGCACGTCATCGCCAAGAGCGAGGGACCGAAGAAGAAAGTCGTGGTGGTGGGCGCTGGCGCCGGCGGCCTGGAGGCCGCCCGCGTGGCGGCCGAACGCGGTCATCAGGTGACGGTGCTGGAAGCCTCAAGCCAGGCCGGCGGCCAGGTGAGGCTCGCAACCCAGAACCCGCGTCGCAAGGAACTGATCGGCATCATCGACTGGCGGCTCGCCGAATTGGATAGGCTCGGCGTCGAGATCCGCTACGATACCTGGGCCGAGAGGGACGATGTGCTGGCGCTGGCGCCGGATGTGGTGATCGTCGCCACCGGCGGCCTGCCGCAGAACCCGCCGCTGACGGCCGGCGACAATCTCGTCACCTCGAGCTGGGACATCATGGCCGGCAGCGTCAAGCCGGCCGAGAACGTGCTGCTTTACGACGACAATGGCGGCCATCAGGGCATGGGCGCCGCCGAGCTCATCGCCAACAGCGGCTCCAGGCTGGAGCTTGTGTCGCCCGAGCGCTTCTTCGCGCCGGAAATGGGTGGCCTGAACCACGTGCCCTACATGCGCGCCTTCCATGAAAAGGGCGTCACCGTCACCATCAACACGCGCCTGCGCTCGGTGCGGCGCGAGGGCAACCAACTCATCGCCGAGCTGGCATCGGACTTCGCCGATGGCTGGCGCGGCGAGCGGCGCGTCGACCAGGTGGTGGTCGAGCATGGCACCGCACCGCTCGACGATCTTTATCTGTCGCTCAAGCCCCTGTCGAAGAATGGCGGTGCGGTCGACTATGAGCGGCTGGTGAGCGGCAGCGACATCTTCCCCGCGCGCAATGCCGAAGGCGGCTTCGTGATGTTTCGCATCGGCGACGCGGTCGCCTCGCGCAACATCCACGCCGCCATCTATGACGGCATCCGCTTCGGGATCCGGATCTGATTGGCCGGGGCATGATCCCCGAGATCATGCTCAAAAACAGGCGCGCAACGGACCTTTGCAAGGAGAGCCACCTGCCGCTTCGGTCCGTTGCGCGCCGCGCCCGGTCGGTTTCGCCGGCCGTGCGATTTCAAAATAGCTTGGCAGTCGCCATGCAAAACACGGTGATGACCAGCAGCCCGCCGGCGATGCGTTCGCCTCTGGTCATTTTCGCCCGCAACTGGGTCTGCGTGGCTTGATCGGCCCCAGCCAGCTGCCTGCTGGCGGAGGCAACAAGCGCGCCCTGCACGCCGGCGGCGATCAGCGCCGTCAAAATGCCGAGCGCCAGCACCTTCTCCATCGGGCCGAACGCGCCCTCATGGAAGAAATACCAGAGCAGTATGCCGGTCAGGAAAACTATGCCGGAGGCGCCGAGCTGCGGCCGGATGAAACGCTCCGCTTTGATCTCCGGATCGCGGGCGACAGCGATGGTCGTGCCGGCCCAGAACACGCCGGCCATCACGTGCAGGCCGATGGTGACGATATAGACATATTGCATGACCGCATTCCTCTCTGCCGGCCGCCGCGCCGCAGCTATGTCACGGCGCCATCAGTAAGACAAAGTTAGATATCTAACGATTAGATGTCAACGCATGAAGCCGAGTTCCACCTTGCCATTGCGTGCTCTACTGTCAGGTCATGACACCGTTTGACCGTCCGCCCGTCGGCATGAATCTCGCCCGCACCTCGAAAGTGGTGGCGCAGGCTTTTGATGCCGCGATGGTCGAGGCCGGCGGCACGCTGCCGATCTGGGTGACCCTGCTCTCGGTCAAGTCGAAGGAACTGGCGAACCAGCGCGAGCTTGCCGGGATGATCGGCATCCAGGGCGCGACGCTTACCCATCACCTCAACGGCATGGAGGCGCAAGGGTTGCTGACACGCCGCCGCGATCCGGAAAACCGCAGGGTCCACCAGGTGGCGTTGACGGAAGCCGGCGAAGCGCTGTTCGAAAAGTTGCGCCTCGCGGCGGTCGCCTTCGACAAGCGTCTGCGGGCTGGTATCCCCGATGACAAGCTCGCCGAATTCACGGAGGTGCTTGCGGCACTTAGGCGCAACGCTGAGCCGTCTCAGTCGTAACCCGTTATCGCGCCGAAGGCGTAGTGGCGCAGCTTGAGCGCCGCGATCAACGCCGTCAGCTTCGCCTTGCCGTCGAAGGTGTCCTGGAACATCTCGTCATGCCACGTCACTCAGGAATGCTTCGGCCGGCGAAGGCCGGAAGCGCAGGAAGCCGCCATTTGCAGGCCGGCCTCACCTGAATATCGGCGCATCTCAAGCCAAGCTGCCTTGCAGCACTTTCAGCTTCGCCTTTTTCGGGCTGCGCGCCAAAAGCCATTCGCGCGCCTTGTCCTGCGGCATCGGGAAGGCGATCGAATAGCCCTGCACCTGATCGCAGCCGATCGCCATCAGCGAGTCGAGCTCGGCTTCAGTCTCCGCACCCTCGGCGACGATCGAGATGCCGAGCCCGCGAGCAAGCTCGGTGATGGCGCGCACGATCTTGGAATTGTCGCCGTTCTCGTTGATGTTCTGGACGAAGCGGCGGTCGATCTTCAGCCGGTCGATCTCGTTCGGGTTGACGTGGCTGAGCGAGGCATAGCCGGTGCCGAAATCGTCAAGTTCGAGATGCACGCCCGCGGCGCGGATGTGGCGGAGCTTCGCGGCGATGCCGGTCTTCTCGTCGTCGAGGATGACGGATTCGACAATTTCCAGCGCCAGCTTCTGCGGCCGCAGCCCGGCACGCTCCAGCGTGCCGAACAGGAAGGTGTCGAAATCGGACTCGCGCAGCTCCGTGCCCGAGACATTGACGGCGATGCGCCCGAAATCGATGCCGGCGCGGTCCCATTCGGCGGCTTCCTCGATCGCCTTGCCGATGACGATGCGGCCGATATCCGGCATGAAGCCGCATTTCTCGGCGACCGGAATGAACTCGCCAGGCGAGATCATGCCGCGCGTCTCGTGCTTCCAGCGCACCAACGCTTCGATGCCGCTGATCTTGCCGCTGGTCAGCGACACCTGCGGCTGGAAATAGACCTCGAAGCTCCTGTTGGCGATCGCCGTACGGATGTCCTGTTCGAGCTGCTTGCGATAGTCGAGTTCGCGGCGCAGTTCCTCGGAGAAGAAGGAGAAATTGCCGCCGCCGAGCTTTTTGGCGGAATAGAGCGCGAGATCGGCATG
Organism: Mesorhizobium sp. B3-1-7; assembly: GCF_006439385.1. Taxonomy (NCBI): domain Bacteria; kingdom Pseudomonadati; phylum Pseudomonadota; class Alphaproteobacteria; order Hyphomicrobiales; family Phyllobacteriaceae; genus Mesorhizobium; species Mesorhizobium sp. B3-1-7. The sequence continues at coordinate 48,563 of NZ_VFTL01000011.1, read as the reverse complement.
GACGAGCAGATCCTGCGCGTTGTCGGCGTCGACCGGATAGACCGCTATGCCGGCGCTGGCTCCGGGCATGATGGTCGTGCCCTGGAACGTGATCGGCTCGTTGATCTCATCGAGGATGCGTTTGGCCAGCGCATGGATGTCCTCGGTGGTGCCGGCGCCGTTGAGGATCATGACGAACTCGTCGCCGCCAAGCCGTGCGCAGAGATCCGACGCGCGGCAGGAATCGCGCATGCGCTGCGCCGTCACCACCAGCACATAGTCACCGGCGGCATGGCCAAGCGTGTCGTTGATCTGCTTGAAGCGGTCGAGATCGAGCTGGATCACCGCAAGGCGCTCGCGGCGGCGGTGCGCTCCCTTGATCAGCGTTTCGAAATGGTCGGTGAGGAAGGTACGGTTGTGCAGCCCTGTCAGGCCGTCATGCACGGCGATGAAGGCCATCGAGTTGCGGGCATCGACCAGCTCGCGCGTCTTGCGCAGGATGGCGTTGGACATCGGCCGGAAGATGAACAGCGCCACCAGCACGATGACGCCGAGCGTGGCGAAGAACAGCGTGCGATGCAGGTCGAGGATGTTGCTGGATTTTTCGTCGGCGAAGGCGCTGATGCGCTGGCCGAGCGCGGCATAGCCGGACATCGTCGCGTTGGCGACGGAGGCGTCGAGGCCGACGCGTTCGCCGCTGCCCTTGTAGCCGTCGTTCTGCATGCCAAGCTGCGACGCGAAGGACGAGACCAGCCTGTCGCCATTGGCGACGAGGCCGATCGAGAAGTAATCGAGGTGGAAAGGCTTGCTGAAGAGGACGTATTCGATCGACTTCGGGTCGTTGCGCGCCGGCGAGAGCGGGTCGGCGCCGGTCTCCTTGAGCAGCCGGTCGTAGTTGGTCTCGAACTCGCCCGTCGCCTGCTTGAGCGCGGTGACCAGTGCCGGCTGCTTGTCGCGCGAGGCGGCGCCGGTGGCGCTGGCCAGGAAGACGATGCGCTGCGACAGCGCCTTCTGCGTCGAGACGATATCGAGCAGCGCATGATTGTGCTGCTGCTGCGCCATCAATTGCTGCAGAAGAACGAAGGAGGCCACCACCATGGCGGCGATGATCGCCAGCGCCAGCCAGTAGCCGGTCTTGATGAGCAGGATCAGCTTGCGCGAAACGCTATGCACTGGCTGCTGCGACATAACTGGGTGACCCCTCCGGTCGACGGGTTTCTGCCTGGATTCGTGGCGGGAAAACGCTTGCCTTGAAAGGGTTAACAGGTCGGCAAGGGACGCTGGCGGCATGCGCGGCGGTGCGGCAAAGCTCGCAAGATGGTTATCATGTCCTTTCCCGCTCACCCCATTTTTGATCGTATCGCCGCCGCGCCTTCGCAAAGAATTGCGACCGGGCTTTCGCGGCGCCACCGAAGCGGTCGCTTTTGCGATGGATTTTTTGCAGCCATGGCGCGACAGTCCGGCCTCGAACCGAACAGGGCCGGACCATGAGCAAAGCATTCCTTTCCCACATCGACAGCGAGCTCCAGGGCCTCAAATCGGCCGGGCTCTACAAGTCCGAGCGGGTGATTTCCTCGATGCAGTCCGCCGAGATCGAGGTCGGCGGCGAAAAGGTGCTGAACTTCTGCGCCAACAACTATCTCGGCCTCGCCGATAGCCCGGATTTGCGCGACGCGGCAAAGCACGCGCTCGACCGCTACGGCTATGGCATGGCCTCGGTGCGCTTCATCTGCGGAACGCAGGAGGAGCACAAGCAGCTCGAGGCGACGATCTCGTCTTTCCTCGGCATGGACGACACCATCCTCTACTCCTCCTGTTTCGACGCCAATAGCGGCCTGTTCGAGACGCTGCTCGGCGAGGAGGACGCCATCATTTCGGACGCGCTGAACCACGCCTCGATCATCGACGGTGTCCGGCTCTCCAAGGCCAAGCGCTTCCGTTACGCCAACAACGACATGGCCGACCTCGAAGTGCGGCTGAAGGAGGCGAAGGACTGCCGCTTCCGGCTGATCGCCACCGACGGCGTGTTCTCGATGGACGGCATCATCGCGAATTTGCACGGCGTCTGCGACCTCGCCGAGAAATACGACGCCATGGTCATGGTCGACGACAGCCATGCGGTCGGCTTCGTCGGCAAGAACGGCCGCGGCTCGGCCGAGCATTGCGGCGTCGAGGGCAGGGTGGACATCATCACCGGGACGCTCGGAAAAGCGCTGGGCGGCGCCTCCGGCGGCTACACGTCGGGCAAGAGCGAGGTGGTCGACTGGCTGCGCCAGCGCTCCCGACCCTATCTCTTCTCCAACACGCTGATGCCGGCGATCGCCGGCGCCTCGATCAGGGTGTTCGACCTGATCCGTCATGGCGACGCGCTGCGCCAGCGCCTATATGCCAATGCGGACCGGTTCCGCTCCAAGATGGGCAAGCTCGGCTTCACGCTGGCCGGCGCCGATCATCCGATCATCCCGGTGATGCTGGGCGACGCCGCACTGGCGCAGGAGATGGCCGCGCGCATGCTGAAGCGCGGCATCTACGTCATCGGCTTCGCCTTCCCGGTGGTGCCGAAGGGCCAGGCCCGCATCCGCACGCAGATGTCGGCCGCCCATTCCAGCGCCGATATCGACAGGGCGGTCGCGGCCTTCGGCGACGTGGGAAAAGAACTGGGTGTAATCGCTTGACCCACGCCGAGGAAAACAGAAGTCGGCCATGACGATCGATGTCACGAGCAGGATCGAGATCGCCAGGCCACGCGCGGTCGTCGCCGCCTTTTCCGCCGATCCGGACAACGTGCCCCGCTGGTACGTCAATATCAAATCGGTCGAATGGAAGACGCCCCGACCCGCGCAGGTAGGATCGAGAATTGCATTCGTGGCGCAGTTCCTCGGACGGCGGCTTGTTTACACCTACGAAATTGTAGATCTCGTGCAGGGCGAGCGGCTGGTGATGCGAACTGCCGAAGGACCGTTTCCCATGGAAACGAGTTATGCATGGCGCGATACCCGAGAAGGCGCTACCCATATGGCGCTCCGGAACCGCGGCATCCCGACAGGCTTTTCCCGTCTCGTGGCACCGTTTATCGCCCTAGCCGTTCGGCGTTCGACCGATCGAGACTTGCTCCGGCTGAAGAACATTCTGGAGGCGGCGCACTGATGAAACCGATCCATCGAGACAGGCAAGATTTTTGAGGAGCGTCTGATGTCCAACATGATGAAGGCGCTGGTGAAAGCCAAGGCCGAGCCGGGCATCTGGATGGAAGAGGTGCCGGTGCCGGAGATCGGCCCCAACGATGTGCTGATCAAGGTCAAGAAGACCGCGATCTGCGGCACCGACGTCCATATCTACAATTGGGACCAGTGGGCGCAGAAGACGGTGCCGGTGCCGATGGTGACGGGCCACGAATTCGTCGGCACCGTTGCCGACTACGGCGCCGCGGTCACCGAATATAAGGTCGGCCAACGCGTCTCGGGCGAAGGCCATATCGTCTGCGGCCATTGCCGCAACTGCCGCGCGGGCAGGGGGCATCTCTGCCGCAACACGCTGGGCGTCGGCGTCAACCGCCCCGGCGCCTTCGGCGAGTATCTGGCCATCCCGCAGCACAATGTCGTGCCGATCCCCGACGACGTGCCGGACGAGATCGCGGCGATCTTCGATCCGCTCGGCAATGCGGTACACACCGCATTATCCTTCGATCTCGTCGGCGAGGACGTGCTGGTCACCGGCGCCGGGCCGATCGGCATCATGGGCGCGCTGGTCGCGCAATGCGTCGGCGCGCGCAAGGTCGTCATCACCGATATCAACCCGGTGCGGTTGGATCTGGCGCGAAAACTCGGCGTCCAGCACGTCGTCGACGCCTCGAAGGAAAAGCTACGCGACATCATGCCGTCGATCGGCATGACCGAAGGTTTCGACGTCGGGTTGGAGATGTCGGGTGCCGCGCCTGCCTTCCGCGACATGATCGACACCATGAACAATGGCGGCAAGATCGCCATCCTTGGCATCGCGCCCACCGGCTTCGAGATCGACTGGAACAAGGTGATCTTCAAGATGCTGCATCTGAAAGGCATCTACGGCCGCGAGATGTTCGAGACCTGGTACAAGATGATCGCCCTGGTGCAAGGCCCGCTGGATGTCTCGGGGCTGATCACCCATCGTATCGGCATCGACGACTATCAGGCCGGGTTCGATGCGATGCGCAGCGGCAGTTCGGGCAAGGTGGTTATGGATTGGTAGGGGCCTGTGGAGAGATGTCGAGTTCCTTCGCCCCCCTCTCTGTCCTGCCGGACAGAGAGGGGGGCCTCGCGCTAGCGTCTATTTCCATTCAGATGCCAGACTGGTCTCCAGCGCAGCCACGCCCCTCACAATCGCCGTCCGCTCCTCCTCGCTCAGCTTCCCCAGCAACTCCCTTTCAAACGCCTTCGCCAGCGGCACCATCTCGCGATAGACGGCGAGCCCAGCCCTGGTCAGCGCTAGATGCTCGACGCGGCGGTCGTTCTCGTCCGGCGTTCGCGTCAGCCAACGCCGTCGCTCCAACTCGGCCACCGCGCGCGACACCTTGGTCTTGTGCATGGCCGACTGCTCGCCGAGCTCCGTCGCCGTCATCGTGCCGCGCTGGCCGAGGCCTGACAGCGTGCGCCATTCCGGCCGGGTCAGCCCATGGCGTTCCTTGTAGACGCGCGAGAATTCGCGGCTGACGGTGTCGGCCAGCCGGTAGAGCCGGTAGGGCAGGAAGCTTTCCAGCTCGAGGATTTCGCGGTCGTTGGCCGCGTCGCTTCCGTTTATCATGTCCCGCGTCTCAGCGTTGCCATTGATAGTTACATTTTCAATGGTTACAAATGAAACCAGTTTGGTCAATCCGGGAGGAACCGATGGCCTTTTCCTACATGCCGGGCTTCGGCAACGACTTCGAAACCGAGACGCTGCCCGGATCGCTGCCGCAGGGTCGCAACTCGCCGCAGCGGCCGGCCTACGGCCTCTATGCGGAGCAGCTTTCGGGCTCTCCGTTCACCGCTCCGCGCGGCACCAACGAGCGCTCCTGGCTCTACCGCATCCGTCCGAGTGTGAAACACACCGGCCGCTTCAAGGGGGCGAGCTATCCCTTATGGAAGACCGGGCCGAATATCGGCGACCACGAGCTGGCGCTCGGCCAATATAGATGGAATCCGACGCCGATGCCCGGCGAACCGACGGACTTCATCTCCGGCATGCGCACCTTCACCACGGCCGGCGACGCGGTCGGCCAGTCAGGCATGGCCGCGCATGTCTATGTCGCCAACCGCTCGATGGAGGACGACCATTTCTTCAACGCCGACGGCGAATTGCTGGTCGTGCCGCAGCTCGGCGCGCTGCGCTTCGTCACCGAAATGGGCGTGATCGAGCTTCGGCCCGGCGAGATCGCCGTGCTGCCGCGTGGCCTCGTCTTCAAGGTCGAGCTCGCCGATAAGGAAGCGCGCGGCTATGTCTGCGAGAATTACGGCGCCAAGTTCACCATGCCCGACCGCGGCCCGATCGGCGCCAATTGCCTGGCCAATCCGCGCGACTTCAAGACGCCCTGCGCCTGGTTCGAGGAGAAGGAGACGCCCTGCCGGCTGATCGTCAAATGGTGTGGCTCTTTCCATGTCACCGAGCTCGGCCATTCGCCGCTCGACGTCGTCGCCTGGCACGGCAACTATGCGCCCTACAAATATGATCTGGCGACGTTTTCGCCGGTCGGCGCCATCCTGTTCGACCATCCCGACCCGTCGATCTTCACGGTGCTGACGGCGCCGAGCGGCGAGGAGGGCACGGCTAATGTCGACTTCGTCATCTTCCCGCCGCGGTGGCTGGTGGCGGAAAACACGTTTCGGCCGCCCTGGTACCACCGCAACATCATGAGCGAGTTCATGGGCCTGATCCACGGCCAGTACGACGCCAAGGAGGAAGGTTTTGTCCCCGGCGGCATCAGCCTGCACAACCAGATGCTGGCGCACGGGCCGGACGCCTTCGGCTTCGAGAAAGCGACGCGAGCGGACTTGAAACCGGTCAAGCTCGACAACACCATGGCCTTCATGTTCGAGACACGCTTTCCGCAGATGCTGACGCGCTACGCTGCGGAACTCGGCACCTTGCAGGAGAACTACATCGACTGCTGGGCCGACCTGAAGAAGCGTTTTAACGGCACGCCCCAGGGCGACTGGTCTTGAGTACCGAAAAGCTTGATCGGCTGGTCGTGCTTGGCTCAAAGGGCGGCCCAGCGGTCCGGCCGGGCGGACCTTGGCCGAGTTCGTCGCTGGTGGAGATCGGCGGGCGCAATATCGTCGTCGATTGCGGGCTGGGCGTCACGCGCGGCCTGGTCGACGCCGGCATGAGCCTCAAGGCGCTCGACCTGATCTTCATCACGCATCTCCATTCCGACCATCTTCTTGAGCTCGGGCCGCTGATCCACACCGCATGGACGGCGGGTTTGGCGACACCGGTGACGGTCTACGGGCCGTCAGGCACCCACGACCACTGGCTGCATTTCTGCCGGGCGATGGAGTTCGACATCGAGATCCGCATCGTCGACGAGGGGCGGCCAGATATTCGCGAACTGGTCTCCGTCAAGGAATTTGGCGAGGGGACCATCCTGGCGGAGGGTGGCCTGACGGTGACGGCGCTGCGCGTCGACCATCCGCCGGTGATCGACTGTTTCGCGCTGCGTTTCGAGCATGGCGGCAGAAGCGTGGTGTTTTCCGCCGACACGGCGTTCTTTCCGCCGCTGGCTGACTTTGCCAAAGGGGCCGATGTCCTCGTCCACGAGGCCATGTTGGAGGAAGGTTTGGAAAGGCTGGTCGCTAGGACCGGCAATGGCGCTCGGCTGAAAGAGCACCTTTTCGCCAGCCACAGCCTCGCCGAGGAAGCGGGTCACATCGCCAGCGATGCCGGCGTGAAGCGACTGGTGCTCAACCACCTCATTCCAGCCGACGATCCCGCGATCGGCGAGGCCGACTGGGTCGCCGCTGCTAGGAAATCGTGGGCCGGTGACTTGACGATTGCCCGAGACGGCCTTGTTGTGGAGTTAAGCGGTCAGAAGGCCGCGTCAGGAGAGGAAACCGCATGAAGCTTGCCACATTGAAGAACGGGACGCGCGATGGAAAACTGGTCGTCGTCTCGCGCGATCTGACCCGGTTCACCGACGCTTCGTTCCTGGTGCCGACGCTGCAGGCCGCGCTCGACGATTGGCGCCGCATCGCCCCGCATCTGGCGGCGATGGCGGAATCGCTCGAGACCAATGCGGTGCCGTCGGCGCGCTTCCACGAGCATGACGCGCATTCGCCATTGCCGCGCGCCTATCAATGGGCGGACAGCTCGGCCTATGTGAACCATGTCGAACTGGTGCGCAAAGCGCGCGGCGCCGAGATGCCGGCAAGCTTCTGGACCGATCCGCTGATCTACCAGGGTGGCTCCGACTCCTTTATCGCGCCGCGCGACCCGATCCGTATGGCCGAGGAAGCCTTCGGCATCGATATGGAGGCGGAGATCGCCGTCATCGTCGACGACGTGCCGATGGGCGCCGGGCTGGACGCGGCAAGAGAGGCGATCCGGCTGGTGATGCTGGTCAACGATGTCACGCTGCGCGCCATCACCGGACCGGAACTGGCCAAAGGCTTCGGCTTCTTCCAGTCGAAGCCATCTTCGGCCTTCTCGCCGGTCGCGGTCACGCCGGACGAATTGGGCGACGCCTGGGACGGCGGTAAGGTCAGCCTGCCGCTGCTCACCGATCTCAACGGCAAGCCATTCGGCCGCGCCAATGCCGGCATCGACATGACTTTCGATTTCCCGGCGCTGATCGTGCATGCCGCCAAGACGCGGCCGCTCGCCGCCGGCACCATCATCGGCTCGGGTACCGTCTCCAACAAGCTCGATGGCGGCCCGGGGAAACCGGTTTCGGCGGGAGGCGCCGGCTATTCCTGCATCGCCGAGCTGCGCATGATCGAGACCATCGAGGGCGGCGAGCCCAAGACGCCTTTCCTGCATTTCGGCGACACGGTGCGCATCGAGATGAAGGACAAAGCCGGACATTCGATCTTCGGCGCCATCGAGCAGAAGGTCGAGAAATACGAAAGGTAACCGATGCCTGGCGAAGCGCTCTATGTGCTGTTCGGGCACTGGGCGCTGGCCATGCTGGTGGTCTTCGTCCAGGCGACGCGGCTGAGCTACCGCATCGAGGCGCGTTCGCGCCTCGACAGCGATGTGGTCGCCTGCTTCCGTGCCGGCGGACCGGGCTGCCAGAGCCGGATAAACGAGATTCTGCGGAAGGCCGCCGGCCTTTAGGATAGCCGGCGGTTTGGTCCTTCGGCTGGCTATGCCGCCTTGCCGTCCAGCTTGATCACGCCACGCTTGATCTGGTCCTGCTCGATCGACTCGAACAGCGCGCGGAAATTGCCTTCGCCAAAGCCTTCGTCGCCCTTCCTCTGGATGAACTCGAAGAAGATCGGCCCGATGACGGTCTTGGAGAAGATCTGCAGCAGGATCTTGGTCGTGCCGCCGTCGACGACGCCTTCGCCGTCGATGAGGATGCCGTGCTTCTTCATGCGCTCGATCGGCTCGTCGTGGCCGTTCACGCGGTCATGCGACATCTCGTAATAGGTGTCGGGTGGGCCGGGCATGAACTTCAGCCCGTTGGCGGCGAGCTTGTCGGTGGCCTCGTAGATGGCGTCGGTGCCAACCGCGATGTGCTGGATGCCCTCGCCATTGTACTTCTTGAGATACTCGGCGATCTGGCTGGTCTCGTCCTTGGACTCGTTCAGCGGAATGCGGATCTTGCCGCAGGGCGAGGTGATGGCGCGGCTGACCAGGCCGGTGATCTTGCCGTCGATGTCGAAGAAATGGATCTGCTTGAAGCCGAACAGGTCGCGGTAGAAATCCCACCACTTGTCCATGTTGCCGCGATAGACATTGTGGGTGAGGTGGTCGAGGAAATAGAAGCCGACGCCTTCGGGCTTCGGGTCGCGCTCGGCCAGCCATTCGAACTCGGCGTCATAGGCCGAGCCCTTCTCGCCATAGGCCTCGATGAAATAGAGCAGCGAGCCGCCGATGCCGACGATTGCCGGTACGTCCAACGCCTTGTCGGCGCCTTCATAGGGTGTGGCGCCCTTCGACACGGCGTGGTCGAAAGCATGCTTGGCATCGACCACGCGCCAGGCCATCGAGGCGGCGCAGGGGCCGTGCTTTTCGACGAACTTCATCGCGTGCGAGCCGGGCTCGGCATTGACGACGTAGTTGATGTCGCCCTGGCGCCAGACGGTGATGTCCTTGCTGCGATGCTTGGCCACCGCGACATAGCCCATTCGGGTGAAAAGCTCGGCGAGTTTTTCGGGCTCCGAATGCGCGAACTCGACGAATTCGAAACCGTCTGTGCCGGCGGGGTTTTGCTTGTTGATCTTGGCGGGTGGGGCGTCGTGCGGGAAGGGGCCCATGGCAGTCCTCCGAAAGCTGTTGCGACCGTGCTTGGCCAACTTTCACGATGATAGCGCGGAGCGTCCGCACGGTGCTTGCATTCAACCGCTTGAAATGCTCATCATGCGCGCAAATTGTGCATGATTGGAGAAAAATCCATGGATGATGCGCGCCTTGACCAATTTGACCGCAAGATATTGGCGCTTTTGCAGGATGATGCGCGATTCACCAACAACGATCTGGCAGAGCGGGTGAACCTCTCGCCATCGCAATGCTCGCGCCGCCGCCTGCGGCTGGAGGACGATGGCTATATCAAGGGCTACCGCGCCGTGCTCGACCGCGATCGCCTGGGCTTTTCGCTGGTCAACGTCATCTCGGTGACTTTGGCCACCCACAACCGCGACAACGCGCGGCGCTTCGGCGAACTGGTGGCGCGCCTGCCCGAAGTGCAGGAGGCGCACGCGCTGACCGGCGAGATGGATTACATCCTGAAGGTGGTGACGCCCGACCTCAAATCATTGTCCGAGTTCGTCAACGGCGTGCTCCTGCCGCACGAATCGGTACAGCACGTGAAGACGGCGATCGTGCTGGAGACGCTGAAGGAAACCGGCGCGCTGCCGATATAGGAAAGCGGATTTCGCGGATTGGCATCGTGCCAACGCGCTAAGCCTCAGTCTCTCTGCTGCTGGATCAGCCCGTAAAGGTTGGTGCAGCGCGCCCCTGAACGGCAATAGGCGAACACCGGGCCTTCGAGTTCGTCGAGCGCCTGGGCCTGGTCCTCGACATTGTCCATGGTGATCTGGCCGCTGATCACCGGGATATAGCGGAAGCCGAGCCCGGCTGCCTCGGCCGCCGCCTGGACGCTCCCGGCGGAAGGCTGGCCGGGCTGCTCGTCGTCCGGCCGATTGCAGATCACGCTTTTGAAGCCGGCGTCCTTGATGGCGGCAATGTCCTGCGGCTGGATCTGGCCGGAGACTGAATAGTCGTCGCTGATCTGGCGGTATTCCATGGTGTCGTCCTCGCAATCTCTTTGGCCGCAGTCTTGCCACTCCGGGTGAGGGGCGGCAATCCGCGTTGAAGGAATTCCCTGCCAAATAGACATAGCCGGCTGGAAAATCCAACTAGGCCAATTTTGACCCGGTTGGGAACGCGCCTGGATCCGCAGCAGAGCGTGGCATGCCGGGCTATTGGCACAACTCAATCTTCTTGCGCGCCGCATGGATTTGGCGACCCGGCCTTGCCCGGAGTTGGAAGCGACTTTAAACAGGCGCGACCCTCAAACGAAGGAACCTCCAATGAGCATTCGTCGCATCGATGTCGGCCCGCGCATGAGCCAGATCGTCATTCATGGCAACACCGTCTATCTGGCCGGCCAGGTCGGCGAACCCGGCGGCAACGTCGCATCGCAGACCCGCGACATCCTGAAGACCATCGACGAATTGCTGGCCAAGGCCGGCACCGACAAGACCAAGATCGTCCAGGCGATCATCTGGCTGGACGACATGAAGACCTTCGCCGAGATGAACGCGGAATGGGACAAGTGGGTGCCGCAGGGCCACACGCCCGCCCGCGCCACCGGCGAAGCCAAGCTCGCCACCCCGGAATATCTGGTCGAAATTATAGTGACGGCGGCGCTGTAAGGGCGCGGCGCCGGAACTGCCAATCTCCCCCTTGTGGAGAGATGCCCGGCAGGGCAGAGGGGGGCGCTGTCCCGCCACGCCACCGCGATCGTCATCCTCGGGCTTGACCCGAGGATCCATGCCGTGACCTCTGACGTGGGGCGCAATGGTGCAGAATTCTGTAAACGTTGCAAAGCCTTAGCGTCACGGCATGGATTCTAGGTTCTGCGCGCGTCGCTTCGCTCCTTGCTTCGCCCTAGAATGACGACAGCGATGGGCGGGGATCACTCACCCCTGCGACGGCGTGAACCGCGCCACCAGCGTGTGGCTCTCGGCCGGATAGACAAAGCGCACATGCGTCACCGGGTGCTCGGCGCTCCAGGTCCGGCGTTCGACCACCAGGCAGGGCGCGCCCGGGTCGATGTCGAGCGCGTCGGCGATTGTCTCGTCGGCGGCCATGGCGCGGATGCGGTGCTCGGCCTCGCTCCACGGCACGCGGCCGATCAGCCAGGGGCCCGGCGCGATCTCGAGAAATTCCTCCTCGCTGGCTTCGGCCACGGCTGAGAGATTGATCAGCCGCTGCTCGAGCGCGAATGGCCGCTCGCCGGCGAAATGCAGACCTTCCAGCGCCAGCACCTGACCTGATGCGGAAAGCCCGAGCAGCGCGCGGTCCTCGGCGCTGCTGCGCCGCTTGAGGCGTTCCAGCCGCTCATAGCGATAGGGCAGGCCGAGCGCCTCGACCTCGATCCGGATATCGTGCAGTTCCAGCACCGCTGCCTGTGACTGCGGCTGGCGCACGAAGCTGCCGGAGCGGCGGCGGCGCTCGATCAGCCCGGCCTTGGCGAGTTGCGACAGCGCCTTGTTCACCGTCATGCGCGAGCAATTATAGTGAGCCGTCAGCTCATGCTCGAAGGGGATGCGATGGCCCGGCGCCCAGGCGCCCGAGAGGATCTTTTCGCGGATGTCGGACAGGATGCGCTGATGCAGCGAGAGGATCTCGCCGCCCTCGACATCATCCGTTTCGACAACGCTCATCGGATGTTTCCTGTTCAGCTCTGCGAGAGCGCGGTCATGACATCGCGGAACCGCTTGGCAACCGCCTCGCGCCTCGCATGCTTGCCGCCGCTGACCTGCTTTTTGCCATGCACCCAGACGCAATCGACATTGCTGCCATTGGCAAAGATCCAGGCGTCGAGGATCGCGTCGCCCGCCTTGCCGGCCAGCGATGGATGGTTTTGGTCAAGCGAAACGAGATCGGCAGGGCCGCCGGCGGCAATTCGCGACGGGCCGGCGCCAAGCGCCTGGCTGCCGCCGTCGAGCGAAGCGTCGAACAGCGCGCGTCCCGTGGATCCGCCGGCGCGGGCCAGCACATTGCGGGCACGGTGGACGAGGCGCTGCGAATATTCGAGCTGCCTCAACTCGTCCGGCAGACCGATCAGCACATTGGAATCGGAGCCGACGCCGAAGCGGCCGCCATGCTCGATGAACAGCGGCGCGGCAAATGTGCCATCACCGAGATTGGCCTCGGTGATAGGGCAGAGCCCGGCGATGGCGCCGCTTTTGGCCATGGCGATCGTTTCGGTCTCGGTCATATGCGTGGCGTGGATCAGGCACCAGCGTTTGTCCACCGTGGCGTTGGTAAGCAGGAATTCGACCGGACGCTTGCCCGACCAGGTAACGCAGTCCTCGACTTCCTTCACCTGCTCGGCGACATGGATATGGATCGGCCCGTTCGGCGCCATCGCCGCGACGGCATTGAGCTCGTCCGGCGTTGCGGCGCGCAGGCTGTGCGGCGCGACTCCGACGACAGCCTGCTCCAATGGGCGAACGCCCTCGCGAGCTTTCTCAAGCAATCGCCCAAAGCGCTCGACATCATTGATGAATCGCCGCTGGCCTTCGTTTGGTGCGGCGCCGCCGAAGGCTGAATGAGCATAGAAGACCGGCAGCAGCGTCAGCCCGATGCCGGTGTCGGCGGCCGCGGCGGCGATCCGCTCCGCCATCTCCGCGATATTGGCGTAAGGCTGTCCGTCGCGGTCGTGATGCAGGTAATGAAATTCGCCAACGCGCGAGAAGCCGGCCTCCAGCATTTCGACATAAAGCTGTGACGCGACCGCCTCGACCTGGTCCGGCGTCATCGACAGCGCGAAGCGGTACATCACCTCGCGCCAGCTCCAGAAACTGTCGGCCGAAGGGCCGCGCAGTTCGGCAAGACCCGCCATGCCGCGCTGGAAGGCGTGGCTGTGCAGGTTGGGCATGCCGGGCAGGACGATGGCATGACGCTCGTCGCCGGCTTGCGCAAAAGCGCCGGCCTCGACCGTGGAGATGCGGCCGCCGTTGAAAGCGATCCTCACATTGCCCTGCCAACGGCCGGGCAGCAGCGCCTGTTCCGCAAAGATCGCCGTCACCTTTATCTCCGAATCTCGATGCGAGAGCGACATTACCACTTGCGCCGCTTTTCAATATGTATATACATAATCGTCATCCAAGCAAACGGAAAAGATGATGGGTGGAGCAAACGGAAAGAGCGGCCATCGGGTCTGGCGCAATGCGCGCCTGGCGACCATGGCTGAGGGGGCGGCCGGGCTCGGCATCGTCGAGAAAGGCGCGGTCGCCGCGCGTGATGGGCTCATCGTCTATGCCGGCCCTGAGGCCGATATGCCGGCCGCTGCCGGGCAGGGCGCCGAGACCGTCGATTGCCATGGCCGCTGGATCACGCCCGGCCTGATCGACTGTCATACACATCTTGTCTATGCCGGAAACCGCGCCAACGAGTTCGAGATGCGGCTGGCCGGCGCCACGTATGAAGAAGTGGCGCGCGCTGGGGGCGGCATCGTTTCCTCGGTCAAGTCGCTGCGCGCCGCCAGCGAGGACGAACTCGTCGCTGAGACGCTGCCGCGCCTCGACGCGCTGATGGCCGAAGGCGTCACCACCGTCGAGGTGAAATCGGGCTACGGCCTCGACCTCGAGAACGAGAAGAAGTCGCTGCGCGCCGCCCGCCGGCTGGGCAATGAGCGCCCTGTCACGGTCCGCACGACTTGTCTTGCCGCGCACGCGCTGCCGCCCGAAGCCAAGGGCGACAAGGACGCTTTCATCGATCTCGTCTCCGGCACGATCCTGCCGGAAGTCGCCGCCGAAAACCTCGCCGACGCCGTCGACGGTTTTTGCGAGGGCATAGCTTTCTCGCCGGAGCAGATGGCGCGCGTCTTCGACAAGGCCAAGGCGCTTGGCCTGCCTGTAAAACTGCACGCCGACCAGCTTTCCAACCTGCATGGCGCGGCCCTTGCCGCCCGCTATGGCGCGTTGTCGGCCGACCATCTCGAATATACGGACGAGGAGGGAGCCGTGGCGATGGCCAAGGCCGGCACCGTGGCGACGATCCTGCCCGGCGCCTACTACTTCATCCGCGAGACCAAGAAGCCGCCTGTCGACCTGTTCCGCCGGCACGGCGTGAAGATGGCTGTCGCCACCGATTCCAATCCCGGCACCTCGCCGCTCACCTCGCTGCTGCTCACCATGAACATGGCCGCGACACTGTTCGGCATGACTGTCGACGAATGCCTCGCCGGCGTCACCCGCGAGGCCGCGCGTGCTTTGGGCTTGCTTGAAAAGACCGGTACTTTGGAAACCGGCAAATCGGCCGATCTCGCCATCTGGGATATCGAGCGCCCGGCCGAACTCGTCTACCGCATGGGCTTCAATCCGCTCCATGCCCGTATCTGGAGAGGACAATGACCGAACTGACCCTGATGCCCGGCAACGCGACACTTGCCGACTGGCGCGCCATCTATCGCGGCGCCGTGCCGAAGCTTGACGCCGCTTGCCGGCCGAAGATCAAGGCCAGCGCCGAGGCGGTCGCCCGCATCGTCGCCAAGGGCGAGCCCGTCTATGGCATCAACACCGGCTTCGGCAAGCTCGCGAGCGTCCGCATCCCGGCCGACGATCTCGAAACGCTCCAGCGCAACATCGTGCTTTCGCATGCCGCCGGCGTCGGCGAGCCGATGCCCGTCGCCGTTGTGCGGCTGATGATGGCGCTGAAACTCGCCAGCCTGGCCCAGGGCGCCTCCGGCGTGCGGCCTCAGACCATCGAATTGCTGGAAGCCATGCTCGCCAACGACGTCATCCCCGTCGTGCCCGCGCAAGGCTCGGTCGGCGCGTCCGGCGACCTCGCGCCGCTTTCCCACATGACGGCCGTCATGATCGGCGTCGGCGAATGTTTCACGCCGCATGGCCGTTTCCCGGCCAAGGTCGCCTTCGTCTCGCATGGGCTGGAGCCGGTGACATTAGGCGCCAAGGAAGGCCTGGCGCTGCTCAACGGTACCCAGTTCTCGACCGCCTATGCTTTGGCTAGCCTGTTCGAGGCCGAGGTTCTCTATCAGTCGGCGCTGGTCGCCGGCGCGCTGTCGACCGATGCGGCACGAGGCTCCGACGCGCCTTTCGATCCGCGCATCCATCTTTTGAGAAAGCATCGCGGCCAGATCGAAACGGCGGACGCGTTGCGCAATCTGATGGCCGGCAGCGCCATCCGTGAATCGCACCGCGTCGGCGACGAGCGCGTGCAGGACCCGTACTGCCTGCGCTGCCAGCCGCAGGTGATGGGCGCCGCGCTCGACGTGCTGCGCAAGGCCGCCGACACGCTTGAGACCGAAGCCAATGGCGTCACCGACAATCCGCTGATCTTCGCTGAGGACGACACCGCGCTTTCGGGCGGCAACTTCCACGCCGAGCCGGTGGCCTTTGCCGCCGACATGATCGCGCTTGCCGTCTGTGAAATCGGCTCGTTGTCGGAGCGGCGCATCGCCATGCTGGTCGATCCGGCGCTGTCCGGCATGCCGGCCTTCCTGACGCCCAAGCCCGGCCTGAACTCGGGTTTCATGATCCCGCAGGTGACGGCCGCGGCGCTTGTCTCGGAAAACAAACAGAAGGCCTATCCGGCAAGCGTCGATTCGATCCCGACCTCGGCCAACCAGGAAGACCATGTCTCGATGGCCGCGCACGGCGCGCGCCGGCTGCTCGGCATGATCGAGAACGCCACCGCCGTCATCGGCATCGAGCTGCTGGCCGCGGCGCAAGGTTGCGACTTCCATCAGCCGCTTGCGTCCAGCGAAGCGCTGGAAGCGGTGCGCAAGCTGGTCCGGGCCGAGGTGCCGCATCTCGACAATGACCGGCATTTCCATCCCGACATGGAAAAGGCCATCGCCATGGTGCGCAGCGGCGCCGCCGTGAAGGCGGCGAGCGCTGTCGCGCTGCCTTCGATTGCGGGAGCCGCATGATGGCGACGCCGTCCTGGCTCACCGTCACTCAAGGCACCGCGCCGCTGTTGGTCTCGATCCCGCACACCGGCATCGATCTTGCCGGCCTCGACAACCGGCTGGTCTCGACGTGGCTCGGCCAACGCGACTGCGATTGGTGGATCGACAAGCTCTATGATTTTGCGATCGATCTCGGCGCGACCGTCGTGCACACCGCGATCTCGCGCACCGTCATCGACGTCAACCGCGATCCGTCGGGCGTTTCGCTCTATCCCGGGCAGGCGACGACCACCCTTTGCCCCACGAATACCTTCGATGGCGATCCGCTCTACCGCATGGGCGAGGAGCCGACGCCGTCCGAGATCGACCAGCGCCGCGAGGCTTATTTCAAGCCTTATCACGCCGCCCTGCAGGCCGAGATCGATCGGCTGCGCGGCATGCACGACAAGATCGTGCTCTACGACTGCCATTCGATCCGCTCGGTGCTGCCGCGGCTGTTCGAAGGCACGCTGCCGGTCTTCAACCTCGGCACCAATGACGGCAAGAGCACCGATCCTGTGCTGCAGCAAAAGGTTGCCGCCATCCTCGCCGCGACCGGCGAGACCTGGGTTGTCAACGGCCGCTTCAAGGGCGGCTGGATCACCAGAAGCTTCGGCCGGCCCGAAAATGGCGTGCACGCGCTGCAGATGGAGCTCTCCAACCGCGGTTACATGCGTGAGCCGTCAGAAAGGGGTTCGCCGGAAAATTGGCCGGTGCCTTACGACGCCACCTACGCAGCGCCGATCCGCGCCACGCTGAAAACTATCCTCGAAACCGCCATTGAATGGGCCGGGCGCTGACGCGCCGCCTTACTCGAAAGGGACAATGATGAACGATCCCCGCCACAACATCCGCGAAGTGCGCAGCCCCCGCGGCGACAAGCTCAACGCCCGCTACTGGACGACCGAGGCGCCGCTGCGCATGCTGATGAACAACCTCGACCCGGAGGTCGCCGAGAATCCGAACGAGCTCGTCGTCTATGGCGGCATCGGCCGGGCGGCGCGCACCTGGAACGACTTTGACCGCATCGTCGCGTCGCTGAAGACGCTGGGCGAGGACGAGACGCTGCTGGTGCAGTCCGGCAAGCCGGTCGGCGTCTTCAAGACCCATTCCAATGCGCCGCGCGTGCTCATCGCCAACTCCAACATCGTGCCGCATTGGGCAACCTGGGAGAAGTTCAACGAGCTCGATAGGAAGGGCCTGATGATGTACGGCCAGATGACGGCCGGCTCCTGGATCTATATCGGCACGCAAGGCATCGTTCAGGGCACCTACGAAACCTTCGTCGAGGCCGGCCGCCAGCACTACAACGGCAACCTCAAGGGCAAGTGGATCCTGACCGGCGGCCTTGGCGGCATGGGCGGCGCCCAGCCTCTGGCCGCCGTCATGGCCGGCGCCTCCTGCCTTGCCATCGAATGCAACCCCGACTCGATCGATTTCCGCCTGCGCACCCGCTATCTCGACGAGAAGGCCGAGACGCTCGACGAGGCGATGGAAATGATCGACCGCTGGACCAAGGCCGGTGAGGCGAAGTCGGTCGGGCTGCTCGGCAACGCCGCCGAGATCGTGCCGGAAATGTTCAGGCGCGGCATCCGTCCCGATATGGTCACCGACCAGACCTCGGCGCACGACCCCATCAACGGCTATCTGCCCAAGGGCTGGACCATGGCCGAATGGCGCGAGAAGCGCGTCAGCGATCCGAAGGCTGTCGAGAAGGCCGCCCGCGCGTCAATGCGCGAGCATGTCGAGGCGATGGTGGCGTTCTGGAACGCCGGCGTGCCGACGCTCGACTACGGCAACAACATCCGCCAGGTCGCCAAGGACGAGGGTTTCGAGAACGCCTTCGCTTTCCCGGGCTTCGTGCCGGCCTATATCCGCCCGCTGTTCTGCCGCGGCATCGGTCCGTTCCGCTGGGCGGCACTCTCCGGCGATCCGGAAGACATCTACAAGACCGACGCCAAGGTGCGTGAGCTCACCCCCGGCAACACCCATCTGCACAACTGGCTGGACATGGCGCGCGAGCGCATCTCCTTCCAGGGCCTGCCGGCGCGCATCTGCTGGGTCGGCCTTGGCGACCGCCACCGGCTCGGCCTCGCCTTCAACGAGATGGTGGCCAAGGGCGAGCTCAAGGCGCCGGTCGTCATCGGCCGCGACCATCTCGATTCCGGCTCGGTCGCCTCGCCGAACCGCGAGACCGAAGCGATGAAGGACGGCTCGGACGCCGTTTCCGACTGGCCGCTGCTCAACGCGCTGCTCAACACCGCGTCGGGCGCCACCTGGGTGTCGCTGCACCATGGCGGCGGCGTCGGCATGGGCTTCTCGCAGCATGCCGGCATGGTGATCGTCGCCGACGGCACGGCGGATGCCGCCAAGCGCTTGGAGCGCGTGCTGTGGAACGACCCGGCGACCGGCGTCATGCGTCATGCCGATGCCGGCTACGACATCGCCATTGAGTGCGCCAAGGAGCACCAGCTCAACCTGCCGGGCATCCTGGGCTAGAGCATGATGCCGAAAAGTGTGAAGCGGTTTTCGGACAACATTATGCTCCCAACCAAAAAGACAGAGCCGGATGATTTCAGGTCGAATCGACTTGAAATCGTCCGGGGCTAGGCCGATGCGCATCCTTCGTGCCGCCGATTACCGCGTCATGCCGTGGAAGAATCGCGGCGGCACGACGATCGAAATCGCCGTTTCCCCGGCCGACGCCGGGCTCGAGGATTTCGACTGGCGCATCTCCATGGCCCGCGTCGAGACCAGCGGGCCGTTCTCCAGCTTCGCCGGCATTGACCGCACATTGTCGGTGCTGGAGGGCGAGGGGGTTATCCTCGACATCGCCGGCCAGCCGCCGGCGCGGCTGACCACGGCTTCAGTGCCGCTCGCCTTTCCGGGCGATGTGCCGACCGGGGCAGCGCTGATTGGCGGTCCGATTACCGATCTCAACGTCATGACCCGGCGTGGTCGCATGGCCCACAAGGTCGAGTGTCGGCCGCTTGCCAGTGAGATTCGCATCACGCCGCGCGCCGACACGACGCTGGTTCTGGCCGTCGGCGGAAGCTTCACGCTCTTCACGGGCGATGCGCCGAGCCTGGGACCGCTCGACACGCTGATCCTCGACCGCGACAGCCCGGAATTGCGGCTTCAACCCAAGGGGCAGGGCCGGCTTTTCGTGATCGAGCTCCATCGCCTCGCCGCCAACCATTAACGGCTGTTGCCAAACATGATCGCGGCTTGGGTGAATTATCGCCCGGCCCCTTGCATGTATCACGAAAAAGCCTGAATTCTTGCCCTGATCCAACCGGGGCGGAGAGCGAGGGGCGTTCGCCCACGAGCTGTCGAAAGGGCACGCCCTGTTGTGGTGCGCAAGACAAACTTTCGGCCAACCAGTCATGCAACCAATTGCAATTGAACCGGTTTTAGGGGCATTGCCGTGGCGGTGACGCCGCATTGCGCCCCCGCTTACGGAATTTTCAATGAACATTCAGACGAACCCGAACAAGATCGAACAGACAAGCGCCGGCTTCCCGGTGGTGACGGAAGCGCCGATACGCTCCAATTTCCTGCCCGAGGACCGGCTGCGCGCCTTGGGCGTTGCGCTCGCCAAGGGCGAAGTCAAGGAATTGTTCGGGCTCGCTCCGTTCGAGTTCCAGGCCCGCATCCGCGACAGCGCCAAGAAAATCCTCGAAGTCTACCGCTCGACCAACGCCGCCCAGGCCAAGGGCGAGACCATCACGCCGGCCGCGCAATGGCTGCTCGACAACAACTACCTGGTCGAAGAGACCATCTTCCAGGTCAAGCGCGACCTGCCGCGCCGCTTCTATCGCCAACTGCCGACGCTGACACTCGGCGACGGCACGGTGCTGCCGCGCGCCTTCGTCGTTGCCTGGGGCTATGTCGAGCATTCCGACAGCTCCGTCTCGGCCAATATGTTCAAGGCGATCGTCGAGGGCTTCCAGTCGGTCGAGCCGATGAAGATCGGCGAGCTCTGGGCGCTGCCCTCGCTGCTGCGCTTCGTGCTGATCGAGAACCTGCGTCGCATCGCCGTGCGCGTCGATCGCACCAGGCAGATGCGCCACATCGCCAACGAGGTCGCCGACCGCGTTCTGGCGACCGACGACAATGCCGACCGCACGAGGATCCTGTCCAACTACGGCACGCATGCGCAGGACACCACCTTCGCCACCCAACTGCTCTATCGCTTGCGCGACGGGTCGCAGAACGCCGGGCGCGCGCTGGAATGGCTGGAAGGCGAGCTCGAAAAAACCGGCTCCGACGCCGAGGAGATCATCATCTCCGAGCATCAGACGCTCTCCAGCGGCAACGTCACGACCGGCAACATCATCCGCGGCCTGCGCCTCATCAACGACGTCGACTGGACGGTCTGGTTCGAGGGCGTCAGCCGCATCGACACGCTGCTGCGCCAGAAGACCGATTTCGCCGACCTCGACTTCTTCTCGCGCGACCAGTACCGTACCGCGATCGAGCAGCTGGCGCGCCGCTCGGATCTGTCCGAATACCGGGTGGCAGAAAAGGCGATCGAGCTTGCCGGCCACACGCCCGGCGTCACCGACGCGTCCGGCGTGCCCGAAACCGCCGACCCCGACGTGCATACCGACGTCGGCTTCTTCCTGGTTGGCCCGCGCCGCCAGGAACTGGAAAAGGCGATCGGCTACCGGCCGCCTTTCTATGTGACCTTCAAGCGCGGCTTTGCCAGCGCCGGCTGGCTGGGCATCGTCGTACCGGTCTTCCTTTTGACGGCGCTGCTGCTCGTGCTGTCGGGCAGGGCGCTCGCCAATCTCGGCCTGTCGGTGGAATCGATCACGCTGATGCTGGCGCTGTTCGCGGTGCCGGCAAGCGAAGGCGCTCTAGCCTTCTTCAACACCGTGGTGGCACTGTTCCTGAAACCGACCAGGCTTGTCGGCTACGACTACAACAAGCACGGCATCCCGACTGAATCGCGCACTCTGGTCGTGGTGCCTTCGCTGATCGGGTCGCGCGACGACGTCGAGGAAAATATCCGCAACATCGAGGTGCATCACCTCGCCAACACGGCCGAGGAGATCCACTTCGCGCTGTTGTCCGACTGGCCGGATTCCAAGACCGAGATCGACGCCGCCGATATCGAGATCCTGCAATATGCCCGCGACGAGATCGCCAGGCTGAACGCCCGCTATCCGTCGGAAGGCTCGCCGCGCTTCTATCTCCTGCATCGCCGCCGGCTCTACAATCAGGCGCAGGGATGCTGGATGGGCTGGGAGCGCAAGCGCGGCAAGCTGCATGAACTGAACCTCCTGCTGCGCGGCGACAGCGACACCACCTTCCTGCCGCTCAACGTGCCGCTGCCGGAGAATGTCGTCTATGTGATGACGCTCGACGCCGACACGCGCACCACGCGCGATGCGGTTTCGGACCTGGTCGGCAAGCTTGCCCACCCGCTCAACCGCCCACATTTCGATCCGGTCAAGCGCGTTGTCACCGCCGGCTACACCATCCTGCAGCCGCGCATCACCGCCTCGCTCACCAGCGGCGACGACGCCTCCTTCTTCCAGCGCGTCTTCTCGGCCAATCGCGGTCTCGACCCTTATGTGTTCGCCGTTTCCGACGTCTATCAGGACGTCTTCGGCGACGGTTCCTTCACCGGCAAGGGTCTCTACCATGTCGACGCCTTCGAGGCGGCGCTGAAGAACCGCATCGACGAAAACACCATCCTCAGCCACGATCTGCTCGAAGGCGCGCTCGCGCGGGCCGCGCTGGTGACGGATGTCGAACTGGTCGAGGACTATCCGACACGCTACTCGGTCGACGCCTCGCGCCACCATCGCTGGGCGCGCGGCGACTGGCAACTGCTCGGCTACATCTTCGACCCGCGCTCCGGCGTGCCTGCGCTGTCGCGCTGGAAGATGGTCGATAATCTGCGCCGCTCGGTCACCCCGATCTTCTGGGTGATGGCCTGTATCGCCGGCTGGACGCTGCTGCCCTTCACCCAGGCGGCGCAGTGGCAGGCCCTTCTGATCCTCAGCCTGTTCATGGCGCCGACCTTCGACATCGTGAACGGCATCCTGCCGAAGAGCGGCGACCAGACGCCGCGTGGCCATTTCTCCGCCTTGGCGCGCGACACCGTGTTCGGCACCGCGCTTGTGGCGCTCAAAGTGCTGTTGATGGCGCATCTCGCCTGGATGATGGGCGATGCCATCGTCCGCACCATCTACCGGCTCTTTGTCAGCCGTCAGAACCTGCTCGAATGGCGCACCGCCTCGCAGGCCGCCAAGAACAGCGGCAGCGATCTCGGCGCCTATTATGGCATGATGTACGGCGCGGTGATCATCGGCGTCGTCGGCCTCGCGATTCCGGTGCTGGCCGATTCCACCGGCGCGTTCGTCGCTTTCTTCTTCGCCATCTTCTGGATCGCTTCGCCGGCCGTCGCCTGCTGGATCAGCCGCTCGGCCGAAACCGAGGACAGGCTGCGCATCTCGAGCGCCGACATCCACGCGCTGCGCACCTTCGCGCGCCGCACCTGGCATTATTTCGAGACCTTCGTGACGGCCGAGCAGCATCATCTGCCGCCGGACAATTTCCAGGAAAGCCCGGCGCCGGTGGTGGCGCCGCGCACCTCGCCGACCAATATCGGCGTCTATCTGCTTTCGGTGGTGTCAGCGCGCGATTTCGGCTGGATCAGCCTGTCGGACGCCATCACCCGCATCGACGCCACGATGACGACCATCGAGAACATGCCGCGCGATCGCGGCCATCTCTACAACTGGTATGACACGACGACGCTGAAGCCGCTCTATCCGCTCTACATCTCCGCTGTCGACAGCGGCAATCTCGCTGGACATCTGGTTGCGGTGGCCGCCTCCTGCGCCGAATGGGCCGAAGCGCCGTCGGTGCACCTGCAGGGCGATTTCGAAGGCATCATCGACACCGTCACCATTCTCGACGAAAGCCTGGACGAGCTGCCGGACGACCGTCGGCAACTGCGGCCGCTGCGCCAGCGCCTGGCCGACCGTCTCGACGGGATGCGTCGCGCGGTTGCGACCATCAAGGCACAGCCTGAGATGGCGTCGATCCGCACTATCAACCTTGCCGTGCTGGCTGGCGAGATCCGCAAGCTCGCCACCGCCATCCACACCGAGGCGGCCTCGCCGAAAAGCGATGTCATCGCCGACTGGGCGGAGCGGCTGGAAGCGACCTGCGAGGCGCATGTGCACGATTCGCACAATGACGAGAGCGCGGTCGCCGCTCTGCGCGCCAAGCTGCTTGCGCTGCGCGAGCGCTGCCGCCGCTATGCCTTCGAGATGGATTTCTCCTTCCTGATGCGCCAGGAGCGCAAGCTGCTCTCGATCGGCTACCGGGTCGAGGACCGCCAGCTCGACGAGAGCTGCTACGACCTGCTTGCCTCGGAAGCGCGGCTCACCAGCCTGTTCGCCATCGCCAAGGGCGACCTGCCGACCGAGCATTGGTTCCGTCTCGGACGGCCGATCGTCGAGATCGGCTTCCAGGGCGCGTTGATGTCCTGGTCGGGCTCGATGTTCGAGTATCTGATGCCGCCGCTGGTGATGAAGGAGCCGCAGGGCTCGATCCTCAACCAGACCAGCAAGCTCATCATCAAGCGCCAGATCCAGTATGCGCGTTCCAAGAACGTGCCCTGGGGCATTTCGGAAGCGGCCTACAATGCCCGCGACCGCGAGCTCACCTACCAGTACACCAATTTCGGCGTGCCCGGGCTCGGCCTGAAGCGCGGCCTTGGCCAGAACACCGTGATCGCGCCCTATGCGACGATCCTGGCCGCCCAGTTCAGTCCGCGCGAGGCGGTGCAGAACCTGCAGCGGCTGCGCTCGATCGGCGCGCTTGGCCGCCACGGCTTCTACGACGCGGTCGATTTCACACCGCAGCGCGTGCCTGAAGGCACCGACCACGCCGTGGTGCAGAACTACATGGCGCACCATTCCGGCATGTCGATCGCCGCGGTAGCCGACGCCATTTTCGAGGGCCGGCTGCGCGAGCGTTTCCACAGCGATCCGGTGATCGAGTCGGCCGAGCTTCTGTTGCAGGAGAAGGCGCCGCGCGACATTCCGACCGCAACCGTCAGGACAGAAGCGGACGAGCGATCCAAGGACGAAACCGAGACCGAGAGCCCCGATAGCCGCGTCATCCTCGATCCGATCAAGGCGCTGCGCGCGACCAACGTCATGTCCAACGGCCGCTATTCGGTCATGGTCACCGCGACGGGCTCCGGCTACAGCCGCTTCGGCGAGCTTGCCGTCACCCGCTGGCAGCCGGATCCGAGCGAGGACCGCCTCGGCTCCTACATCTTCCTGCGCGACACCGCGACGGGTGACTGGTGGTCGGCCACGGCGGAACCGAAGCGCGCCGAGGGCGAACGCGTCCAGACGCTGTTCGGCGACGACAAGGCGAGCTTCACCAAGACATTGGGCTCGCTGCGTTCCGAAGTCGAATGCATCGTCATTTCCGAAGGCAATGGCGAAGGCCGCCGCATCACCCTCTACAATGACGGCGCTGCCGACCGGCATATCGAGGTGACCTCCTTCGCCGAGCTGGTGCTCGGCAACGAAGCCTCTGACAACGCGCATCCGGCGTTCTCCAAGATGTTCGTCGAGACCGAGATCGCGCCGAACAACGGGGCGATCTTCGCCACGCGGCGCAAGCGCGACAAGAACGACCCCGACCTCACCATGGTGCATTTCGTCACCGACCCGTCGGGCCCGTCGCGCGATGCCGAGGCCGAGACCGACCGGCGCGCCTTCATCGGCCGTGGCCGCACCATCGCCGATGCCGTCGCCTTCGACCCCGGCGTCAGGCTTTCGGGCAGCCAGGGCTTCACGCTCGACCCGGTGGCAGCACTTCGCCGCCAGGTGCGCGTGCCGGCCAACAAGAAGATCTCGCTGACCTTCTGGACCGCCGTCGGCGCCAATCGCGCCGAGCTCGACGAGGCGATCGCCCGCCTCGACCACCAGGAGAGCTTCGCCCGCCAGGCCATGCTGGCCTGGACGCGGAGCCAGGTGCAGACGCGCCATCTGGGCCTCAGCCTCACCGACGCCGCCAATGTGCAGAAGCTGGCGCGCTACCTGATCTATCCCGATCCGTTCCTGCGCCTGCCGGCGGAATCCATCGCGTCGGGCCTCGGCCGCCAGTCGAGCCTGTGGCCGACCAGCATCTCCGGCGATTTCCCGATCTTCCTGGTGCGCATCGGCGACGTCGCCGATCTCGAGATCGTCGCCCAGGCGCTCCGTTTCCAGGAATATATGCGGGCGCGGGGCATGATGATCGACTTCGTCGTCGTCAACGAGCAGGCCTCGTCCTATGTGCAGGACCTGCAGCGCGCGGTGGAGACGCTGTGCGAGAACAGCCGCCTGCGCGGCCGCGAGCTCGGGCCGCGCCAGCACATCTTCGCGGTGCGCCGCGACCTGATGGATGAGCCGACCTACAAGACCTTGCTGTCGGTGGCGCGCGTCGTGCTGCACACGCGCAACGGCACGATCTTCGACCAGCTCGAACGCGCCGAGACCGCGGCCCTGCAGGCCCGCGATGCCTTGCTTCAGGCCGAGGGCGGCTCGCCGCGCGAACCTGTTCCGCCGCTGCCTTTGCCGGTGCCGGCAAGCCATGGTGGAAGTGATGTCGCCGCCGACGGCAGCGGTCTCAGCCTGTGGAACGGCTTTGGCGGCTTCGACGGTGACGGCCGCCACTATGTGACGCGGCTGACCGGACGGCGTTCGACGCCGCAGCCCTGGATCAACGTCATCTCCAACGCTGCCTTCGGCTTCCACGTCTCGGCCGAAGGCGCCGGCTTCACCTGGAGCCGCAACAGCCGCGACTACCAGCTGACGCCGTGGTCGAACGACCCGGTGTCCAACCGGCCGGGCGAGGGCTTCTATGTCTTCGACCACGCCAGCGGCAAGGCGTTCTCGCCGATGGCCGCGACGGTCCGCGATCCGTCGATGACCTATGAGACCTGGCACGGCCAGGGCTTTTCCACCTTCCGCTCGAAGCGCGGGCCTCTGTCGATGGACCTGACGCAGGTGGTCGATCCCGTCGATCCGGTGAAGATCACCCGGCTGCGCATCCAGAATTCGGGCTCCGTGCCGGCGCGCCTGCGTGTCTATGCCTATGCCGAATGGGTGCTGGGCGGCCACCGCTCGCGCACCGCGGCGACCATCGTGCCGACGCGGGACGCGGCGACAGGCGCGCTTCTGGCGCAAAACCCCTATGGCCTCGACTTCGGCGAGCGTGTCGCCTTCCTGGGGGCCAGCCATCCAATCCATTCGGTGACCGCCGACCGCTCCGAATTCGTCGGCAGGCACGGCACGACGGAGTATCCGCAAGCCGTGCTCGGCGGGCTTGCGCTTTCGGGGCGCATCGAAGCGGGCGACGACCCTTGCGCGGTTGTCGCCAGCGACATCGACATTCCGGCAGGTGGCGACGTGACGCTAATCTGGCTGCTTGGCGACGCGGCCACGCCCGCCGAGGCAAGCGCCCTGGTGCAGACCCATCGAGGCAAGGATTTCGACCAGCGCCTGGCCGACAATGAAAAGGCCTGGCGCGGCTTCCTCGACACCATCCAGGTCGAGACGCCCGACGAGGCGATGAACGCCATGGTCAACCATTGGTTGCCCTATCAGGCCGTTGCCTGCCGCATCCGCGCTCGCTCGGCCTTCTACCAGGCGAGCGGCGCTTTCGGCTTCCGTGATCAGTTGCAGGACACGCTCTCCCTTCTGGCGCACGACCCGAAGCTGGCGCGTGACCAGATCCTCAATGCCGCGCGCCGGCAGTTCCCGGAAGGCGACGTGCAGCACTGGTGGTTGCCGCGCACCGATGCCGGCGTGCGCACCATGATCTCGGACGACGTCGTCTGGCTGGCGCATGCGACGGCCCGCTACATCGAGGTGACCGGCGACGCCGCCATCCTCAAGGAGCAGTTGCCCTTCATCGACGGGCAGCAGCTCGGCGAGGACGAGCATGACGCCTTCTTCACGCCCGAGATCACCAAGAACACCGCGCCGCTCTATGACCATTGCGCGCGGGCGCTCGATCTGGCGATCAAGCGCAGCAGTCCTGCCGGCCTGCCGCTCATCCTCGGCGGCGACTGGAACGACGGCATGAACCGTGTCGGCGAGGGCGGCAAGGGCGAGAGCGTGTGGCTTGGCTGGTTCCTGCTGAAGACGCTCACCGACTTCGCGCCTGTCGCCAAGGGACAGGGCGACGCCAAGCGGGCGCAGGCGTGGCTGAAGCACGCGGACGCGCTGAAGCGGGCCCTGGAAAGCACCGCCTGGGACGGCCAGTGGTACCGGCGCGGCAGCTTCGACGACGGCACGCCGCTCGGCTCGCACAATTCGCACGAGTGCAAGATCGATTCCATCGCCCAGTCCTGGAGCGTGCTGTCGGGCGAGGGCGATCCCGCGCGCTCGACGACGGCCATGGAACAGGCGACCGAGATGCTGGTCGACGATGATCTCAAGATCGTCAAGCTGTTCACGCCGCCCTTCTCGAAAAGCGAGAAAGACCCCGGCTACATCAAGAGCTACCCGCCAGGCGTGCGCGAGAATGGCGGCCAGTACACCCATGCCGCCACCTGGTTCGTGATCGCGCTGGCCGAAATGGGGCGCACCGACGAGGCCTACCGCTGCTTCTCGATGCTGAACCCGGTCAATCATGCTGCTGACGAGGCAGCGGCCGAACACTACCGCGTCGAGCCCTATGTCGTGGCCGCCGACATCTATGCCGGCGAAGGCAAGGGCGGCCGTGGCGGCTGGACCTGGTATACGGGGTCGGCCGGCTGGCTTTACCGCGCCGCGGTGGAAGGCATCCTCGGCATCGAGCGGCGCGGCAAGGAGATCACGTTTAGGCCGAAGCTGCCCGCGCACTGGGACGGCTACGCCGCGACGCTCAAGATGTTCGACGGCGAAATCAAGCTTCGCGTCATCCGCGACAAAAAGACCAAGTCGATCTCGCTAGAAGTCGACGGTTCGAAGAAAAAATCGGCCTCTTTTGAGCCGAAGGCCGGCGGCAAGGCCGCGGTCGTCGTCAGGATACCAGCGTAAAATCAAAGGCTTGGCCTATCGGCCGCGCGTCCCTCGGGATGCGCGGCCGATCGCCGTTTTTTACTT
The DNA here is from genome assembly GCF_006439385.1 of Mesorhizobium sp. B3-1-7. NCBI lineage: Bacteria > Pseudomonadati > Pseudomonadota > Alphaproteobacteria > Hyphomicrobiales > Phyllobacteriaceae > Mesorhizobium > Mesorhizobium sp. B3-1-7. The sequence continues at coordinate 20,147 of NZ_VFTL01000011.1, read as the reverse complement.
GGCGAGGCTCCCGCGCCCGGGCGCGTGCCTTACTTTAGGGCAGGCTAAGCAAGAGCTTGTGATTAAAAATGTGGCAGCGCGGGGCAAGTGCCATTATTTTGCCGCAAGGCTGACATTTCACCTTTTATCTCAAACCGTTAGGCGATCACGTCAGATTTCGTACCGTCGTCATCTTTTGTTCGCTAAATGGGAACGGAAGGGATAGACGACGCATTGTTTCGCGACACATTAACCGATACGTGTCAAAAAATGGTGCGGTGCACAATACGGGCATTGAGCACGGACAAGAGTTTGGCGGAGTAGCTGAAGTGTCACTTCTGCAGATCTACTTTAGAGCGCTGGGTTATCTGGCGGCCGATAAGAAGCGCGTCGCGCTGATTTGCTGCGCCAATGTCGCGCTCGCGGCGATCGCAATCCTCGAGCCGATCCTGCTCGGCCGGGTGATCGGTGCCATCTCGGAAAAAGGCCCGGTGTTTTCGACGCTCGCCGTCTGGGCCGCGCTCGGCATCTTCAACGTCGTCGCGTTCGTGCTGGTGGCGCGCGGCGCCGATCGCTTCGCCCATGCCCGCCGCTCCGAAGTGCTGTGCCAGTCCTTCGAGCGCGTGATCACCATGCCGCTCGCCTGGCATCACCAGCGCGGCACGTCCAATTCGCTGCACACGCTGCTGCGCGCCGTTGAGACCCTGTTCAGCCTGTGGCTCGAATTCATGCGCGTGCATCTCTCGACCGCCATCGCGCTGGTGCTGCTGGTGCCCACCGCGCTTGCCATGGATATCCGCATGTCCATCGTGCTGCTCGGCCTCGGCGTGCTCTACGTTGGCATCGGCCGCATCGTCATGCGTCGCACCAAGTCGGGGCAGACGGCCGTCGAGCGCCACTACCACACCGTCTTTGCCCATGTCTCCGACAGTGTCAGCAATGTCGCCGTGCTGCAGAGCTACAACCGCATCGGCCATGAGACCGCGACGTTGAAGCGTTATGTCAAGGACCTGCTCGACGCGCAGAACCCTGTGCTCGACTGGTGGGCGATCGCCAACGCGCTGAACCGCCTGTCGTCGACCATCTCGATGATGATCGTGCTGTCGATCGGCGCCTATCTCGTTACCCAGGGCCAGCTCCGCGTCGGCGACGTCGTCGCCTTCACTGGCTTTGCCGGAATGCTGATCGCCCGTCTCGACCAGATGTCTGCCTTCACCACCCAGATTTCCGAGGCGCGCGCCAAGCTCGAGGACTTCTACCGCCTCGAGGACTCGGCCGCCGAAACCGTCGAGCCCGATGGCCTGCGCGAGCTCGCCAACGTCACCGGCCATGTGCGCTTCGAGGACGTCAGCTTCGAGTTCGCCAATTCCGGTCACGGCATCGAGGACGTCTCGTTCGAAGTCCAGGCCGGCCAGACGGTCGCCATCGTCGGTCCGACCGGCGCCGGCAAGACGACGCTCATCAATTTGTTGCAGCGCGTCTTCACCCCGTCCAGCGGCCGCATCCTGATCGACGGCGTAGACACCCGCACGGTGACCCGCAAGTCGCTGCGCCATTCGATCGCCACCGTCTTCCAGGATGCCGGCCTGCTCAACCGCTCGATCGAGGACAACATCCGCGTCGGCCGCGCCGATGCGAGCAATGACGAGGTGCACGCTGCCGCCAATGCCGCCGCCGCGCAGGACTTCATCCTCTCCAAGAGCTGCGGCTACGACACCGTCGTCGGCGAGCGCGGCGGCCAGCTCTCGGGCGGCGAGCGCCAGCGTATCGCCATTGCCCGCGCCGTGCTGAAGGACGCGCCGATCCTCGTGCTCGACGAGGCGACCAGCGCGCTGGACGTGGAAACCGAGGACCGCGTCAAGGAAGCGATCGACGAGCTGCGCCGCAACCGCACGACCTTCATCATCGCTCACCGCCTGACCACGGTCCGCGACGCCGACCTCGTCGTCTTCATGGACAAGGGCAAGGTGGTCGAGTCCGGTGGCTTCACCGAACTGTCGCTGCGCAACGGCCGCTTCGCCTCCCTGCTGCGCGCTGGCGGCCTGCTCAACGACGAAGAGGTCCGCCGCCTCAGCCGTCCGGTTACGGAAGCGGCGTGATCCTAGAGCTCCCCCTTCTCCCGCAAGGGGAGAAGGCAAGGGCGCGCTCCCGCCTGCGACATCCGTCCAATTGCCCCAAACCTCGTGCCGGTCTATTTAGGTCGGCATGAGCGACACCACCTCACGGCTAGCCGCCTGGACCGATCTCGCCAACCCGACGCGCTTCGTCGGGCTGGCGGACAAGATCATTCCGTGGCTGGCGGCGGTCGCGGCGATCCTGCTCGCCGTCGGTCTCTATATGAGCTTCACCGCGCCGGAGGATTTCCAGCAGGGCATCACCGTGCGCATCATGTACATCCACGTGCCTTTCGCCTGGCTGGCCATGATGTGCTACACGATCATGGCGATCGCGGCGCTGGGCACCCTTGTCTGGCGTCATCCGCTGGCCGACGTGGCGCTGAAATCGGCAGCCCCGATCGGCGCCACCTTTACGGCACTGGCGCTGATCACCGGCTCCATCTGGGGCAAGCCGATGTGGGGCACCTGGTGGGTGTGGGATGCGCGGCTGACCTCGGTCTTCGTGCTTTTCCTGATGTATCTCGGCATCATCGCGCTGACCCGGGCGCTGGATGATGCCGGCCGCGCCGCCTGGGCCGCCGCCATCATCACCCTGGTCGGCTTCATCAACATCCCGATCATCAAATTCTCGGTCGACTGGTGGAACACGCTGCACCAGCCTGCCTCGGTCTTCCGCCTCGGCGGCCCGACCATCGATCCCTCGATGCTGTGGCCGCTCGCCGTCATGGCGCTCGGCTTCACCGTGCTGTTCTTCGCGCTGCACCTGATGGCGATGCGCACGGAGATTTTCCGCCGCCGGGTGACCGCGATGCGCAGGGTTGCAGCGCGACAGGCGGAGCGGGCTTAACCTTCTCCCAAGGGGAGAAGGAAATGCGCTGCTCACCCCATCCGTCCCCTTGCCGCCACTGGCAGCGTTTCCAGCACCTTGTCGCCGTCGATCAGGTGCACCTGGTCGAACAAATTCGTCACCACGCAGCAATGATCGGGTACGACGCGCACGCGCTGGCCGATGCCAAGGCTCGCGCCGTCCGAGAGTGTCACGGTGCCATGCTCTTCGCTCAAGCCGGTGACCCGCGCGCCCGGCACCCCGAGCAGTTCGCCGAACTCCGGCAGCCCGAGCGTATCTGAAGACAGCGCCTTGCTGCCGCTGTCGAGGATGGCGCGGGTCGCAGTCGGATGGCTGACCACCGTGGCAAGCACCGTCAGCGCGCAATCGTCCAGCGTGCCGACGCCTTTGGCGACCTGGTAGCGGTCGAGATAGATATAGGTGCCGGGCCGGTATTCGGTGACGACGCTGTCTTCGCCGGAGCGCCACATGTCCGGCGTGCCGCCGCTGGAGATGCGCTGGCATTCAAGCCCGGCCGCGGCAAGCGCGTCGCGCGCGGTCTTCAGCCAGGCCTCCGCCTCGGCGGCGCGCCCTGCGGCCGGATAGGTCATCAGCCCGCCGAAGCTTAGGCCCTTGGCCTTGTCGATCACCTTCGCCAGCGCCAGCGCCTCGTCGGCGCTCTGCACGCCGCAACGGCCCATGCCGGTGTCGCACTCGACCAGCACGGATAGCTGATGGCCGGCATCGGTGAAAGCGGCGGCAAGACCTTCCAGCGTCTCGTGGCTGTCCGCCGTCACCGAGAGGGTGACACGGCCATGCAGCGCCTTCAGCCGCTCCAGCTTGGCGCGGCCGAGGATGTTGTAGGGCAGGAAAATGTCGGTCAGCCCGGCATCGGCCATCACCTCCGCCTCGCCGATCTTCTGGCAGGTGATGCCGACGGCACCGGCCGCCACCTGCTTCTTTGCCCAGTAAGGCAGCTTGTGCGTCTTGATATGCGGCCTGAGCTTCAACCCATGCGCGTCGGCATGCGCCTGCGCCTTTTTGATGTTGGCTTCGGCGCGGGCCGCATCGATGAGGATCGCCGGGGTGTCGAGGTCGTCTATGCTTGCCATGGGATCACCGTCCAAAGCATGTCTTCCGAGCGGCAACCGCCGCGGGATAAGACATTGCGTTAAAACAAATCAGTTGGGTTTATGGCCCCGAAAGCCGCCCATGTCACGGGGCCAACCCGTCAGTTTGCGTCGACAGCGGGCAGGCATTGGGCTATTCGGATGGGCAGATTTCAGCAGGCAACGGCCGGGAGGAAACACGACCATGAAGCGCTCCAAGATCAACGACATCATCCGCGAAGCCGACGCCTTCATCCGCTCCTTCGGCTATATCATGCCGCCCTTCGCCTATTGGTCGCCGGAAGAGATGAAGGCGCATAAGGGCGATTCCCCGGCCATCTTCACCTCGCGTCTCGGCTGGGACATCACCGACTACGGCCAGGAGAAGTTCGACGAGCTCGGCCTGTTCTTGTTCACCGTGCGCAACGGCCGTTACGAGGACATGAAGCTCGGTATGGGCATGCTTTATGCCGAAAAAATCATGATCTCGCGCAAGGACCAGCTCTCGCCGATGCATCGCCACAACATCAAGGCCGAGGACATCATCAACCGAGGCGGCGGCAAGCTGGTGCTGGAATTGTTCATGCACGACCGCGACGGCGGCATCGACCCCAAGGCCGAAGTCTCGGTGCCGGTCGACGGCACCATGACCAGACTGCCGGCAGGCGGGCTGCTGAAGCTCGATCCGGGCCAGAGCGTGACGCTGCTGCCCGGCGTCTGGCACGCCTTCTGGGCCGAGGGCAAGGACGTGCTGATCGGCGAGGTCTCGACCGTCAATGACGATTTGACCGACAATGTCTTCCGCGATCCGATCGGCCGCTTCTCCAACATCGACGAGGACGTCGCGCCGCTGCACCTCTTGGTGTCGGATTATGAGAAGTGGGTGGGGTAGGCGAGGGATGCTTCACTACCGAGCGTATTTATCCGCCTTGCGGTTCCCCAGCAGCAGCTTGCGCTCCAGATGCGCGCGCAGCTCGCCATAATAGGCGGTGAGAAAAGCCTTTGAATCGATCGGCTCGACCCTGGCGCCGATCTTGCGGCCGATTGTCTCCGCCACCGCCTTTAGCGCCGAATAATCGTCGCGGCGCAACACTTCCTCCAGCTTCTGCAGTTCGGCGATGCCATAGGCGTCGAGCTGTGCGGGGCTGAACTGGAAGCGGGCCGCGACCAGGTCCTTGCGCTGCGAAAGGTCTTCGACCAACGCCACTTTCGGCGCCTCGACCACCCAAGTGCCGGCGAGCAGGTCGCCGATCCTCAGCCGATCGCGGTTGAACAGCGGAAACAGCGAGAACAGCAGCGCCCATACCAGGCCGAAGATGGTCGTCAGCGTGTCGGCGACATCGGCGCTAGCGCGCGCGGCGAGGATCGACAGCGGCAGAAAAACTTCGATCTCGCGCATCAGATTGCGCGCGATGACCTGGTCGATGGTGAGGCCGGCGCCGCTGCGCGACGCGACCCTCACGCCAACCATGCGCTTGCCCGGCGTGGCTGCCCGCCGGCCCGCTTCGAAGGCGATGAAATAGACGTTGCGGAGGAAGAAGATGAAGATGATCCAGACGATGAACAGTGGCTGCGCATCCTGGATACCAAGCCCGGCAAGGCCGAAGATCATCACCAGCGAGACGACCACGGCCGCGACGACGATGATCACCACGTCGAGCAGGAATCCGGAAGCGCGGGTGCCAGCATCCGCCAGCTTGACCCGCAGGTCCACGCCTTCGGGTGTCACCAGCGGACGTATCAGCGCGGCAGGGTTCTTTGCCTTGGCTGTCCTAGCGGTCGCCATGCCGCACCATCCGCAACAGGTAGAAATATGAGATCCAGAGCGCCAGCATGCCGCCGCCGATCGAATAGCGGGCGAGGTCGCTGGTGATCGTCTGCCGGCCGATGCCTTCCAACAGTCCGGCGAAAAGCAGCATCACCGTGACGCCGATCATGGCGGTCGCCGCCACGCGCCCGGCTTGGGCGGCGGCGGCCATGCGGGTGAGTTCGCCGGGAAAGGCGATGCTGGTGCCGATGCGCATGCCGGCCGCGCCCGCAATGGCGATGGCGAACAGCTCCGTCGTGCCGTGGATCGACAACCAGCCGCCGAGCTCGAAGCCGAGCCCCTTGGCGGCATAGATCTGGAAAATGGCGCCGAGCATGCAGCCATTCATCAGGATGATCAGCACGCTCGGCACGGCGAACGCGAAGCCTAGCGCGAAGGCCAGGATCGACACCTGCGTGTTGTGGGTGAAGAGATAGGCGGCGAACCCCGACAGAAAATGGTCGCCGCCGCCGTAAAGCACGCTGCGCAGCGTTTCGGCCGACGAATCCGGGTTACGTCCGCCGGCCAGGCTCGGCGCGATGATGGCGTCGTACCAGCGCTTGTCGGAAGCGACCAGCCAATAGCCGGCAATTGCGCCGATCACCGTCAGCCCGACCGATGTCCACACTTCGCGCCACAGGTCGCGGATCGCCGCCGGCCAATCGTGCAGGAAGAAGTCGCCGATGCGCGTCCGCAGGCTCCGCCGCGCGCCATAGAGATAAAAATAGCCGCGCAGGCACAGCGCCTCGAGATAGGCGATCAGCGCGCTGTCGAGCGAGGTCGCGCGCGCCACCGAAAGCGAGGACAGCGCCGAGCGGTAGAGGAGCGGCAGCGACAGCAATTCGTCTTCCGATAGCGCGCGCGGCGCGCGCTTCTCGACGCGCGCCAGCAGCGCCTCGAAGGCTTTCCAGTCGGCTTCGCGCTCCTGGCGGAAGCTTGCCAGTGACTGGCGCACGGCATCGGTGCCGGCCGACAGCATCATAAGAGGTTCTCCTCCTTGAGCTGGATATAGCGCTCGACCAGCGCCGGGCCGAGCCGCTGATGGTCGGCCTCGATGACATGCGCACCGAGCAGGCGCAGGCGGCCGATCACCACCTGCCGCTGCCGCAGGAGGTCGCCGGCGGTGACGGAGCGGGCGACATCCTCGGGCGCCGCCGGCGCCATGTCGGCGAGCGTTTCAAGCTCGACGTCCTTCATCAGCATGAACAGCACCAGATGCCGCTCGGTCAGCCGGCCGACGGTGCGCAGCATCAATTCGGCGCTGATCGGATCGACGAAATCGGTGAAGACGATGACCAGTGAGCGCCGGTCCAGCTTGGCCGAAAGCGTGGTCAACGCCAGGGTGAAGTTGGTCTCCTCGGCCGAATAGTCGATCTCGGCGGCGCGCTTCTGGATCATGGTGAAGCTCGGCGAGCCGCGCACCGCGCCGCTGGAGACGCGCGGCCTGGCATCGAAGGAAAACAGGCTCACGAGATCGCCGCCCTTGAGCGCGATGAAGGCCGACAGGAGCGCCGCCGTCACTGCCCGGTCGACCTTCGGCACGCCATCGACCGGCTCGCACATCAGCCGGCCGCTGTCGATGGCCAGAACGATGTTGTTGTTCTCCTCGATCCGGAACTCGCGCGCCAAAAGCTTGCCATGGCGGGCGCTGCGCTTCCAGTCGATCATGCGCCGGCCCATGCCGGGCTGGTAATCCTTCAGCGCTTCGAACTCGCGGCCCTGGCCGGCGCGCTTCTGCGCATGACCATCGGCAAGAGCGGAGCGCTGCAAGAGCGTGATCGCCTCGTCGCGCGCGCTGCTGACATCGGGCAGCACCGCAACCTTGCGGTCGACGGGCAGCACGACTTGGTTCCAGATCAACCCGAATGGGCCCTGCCAGCGCAGCCACAGCCGGTCGAAACTGGCGATGCCGCGGCGGATGGCCTCGAATTCGAGATCGAGCGTGCCGCCATTGGCCGGCAGCGCGCCACCGGTGCCCGCGACCGGCTGCAGCCGCTGGTCATGTCCGACACGCGCCTGCAGGCGCCGCAGCTCGGCGCCGAAACCCGCCGCGATATGCAGCGTGAAGCGCCCGCCGACGCCGACCTGCGGCGGCGCCGTCAGCGTTGCGTTGAGCGAGGCGCGGCCTCTGCCCGCGGCCGCGTCCACCGCCAGGAAGGCGAGCAGCAGGCAGATCCACAACAGGCCGAGATACCAGACATGCGGCAGCGCGAGCGCGATCAGGAAGGCGGGGATCGCCCCCGCCGCCGCTGCCCAGACCGCTCGCCCGCTCGGATAGATCAACGCGGCGCTTCCGTATGGTCGACGAGGTCGGAGACGATCTGCTCGACCAGCCGCCCGTCGATCTGCGCCGCCGGCGAGAGAACCACACGGTGGCGCAGCGCCGGCACGGCCAGCGCCTTGACATCGTCGGGGATGACATAGTTGCGGCCGTCGAGCGCCGCCCTGGCGCGCGCGGCTCTCGCCAGCATGGCGCCCGCGCGTGGGCTGGCGCCGACCTCGAGGTCGGGGCTTTCGCGCGTGCCGCGCACAAGCGCCGCGATATAGCCGACGACATCGTCGACCAGCGTGACGTCGCCGACCGTGGCAAGCGCGGCTTCCAGCGTCTTGCGGTCGGTGCGCGCCTTGATGCCGTATTGCCCGATATCGTGCGAGGCAGAGCCGCCGCCGTGATGAACGATGATGGCGCGCTCTTCCTTGAGGTCCGGGTAGCTCACCCTGTGCTTGAACAGGAAGCGGTCGAGTTGGGCTTCGGGCAGCGGATAGACGCCCTGATGCTCGATTGGATTCTGCGTCGCCACCACCATGAAATTACCGCCGAGCGAATGCGTGGTGCCGTCGAAGGTGACGGCGTGCTCCTGCATGGCTTCGAGCAGGGCCGCTTGCGTCTTCGGCGGCGTGCGGTTGATTTCGTCGGCAAGCAGAAGATCGCAGAAGATCGGGCCGCGCGTCAGCGTGAACTGCCCGGTCTGGAAATTGTAGATGTTGGAGCCGACGATATCGCCGGGCATCAGGTCGGGCGTGAACTGGATACGGCCATAGGCGACGCCGAGCGCCTGCGCGAAGCAGCGCGCCGTCATGGTTTTGGCGGTGCCCGGCGGGCCTTCGAGCAGGATATGCCCGCCGGCAAACAAAGCCGTCAGCATCAGGTCGACGGTATCGCGCTGTCCGGTGATCGCTTTCGCGACTTCTTCCCTGATCGCGCCCGCCAGGGCTTTCACTTCATCGACGTTCACCGAGCCTCCTTGCCGTCCAGTCATGCAGCTGTTCGGCTGCTTCATGCATTGCGGCCAAATTGTTGGATTCGTTCGCGGCCTTGAAGCGCCGGCTGAAGCCATGCGTCTCGCCCTTGTCGCGGGAATCGAGCCAGTGGTCGAGCGCTTCGCCCTGCAGCCCGTGCGGCGCGCCGAGCAAGGCGCCAGCGCGCTGCCGCACCAGCGTTGCATAGCGGTCGCCAAGTTCTTGCAGCCGCCCGGCGCGCCTGAGCAGCATCGCCGTCGTGTCGACCAGCGCCTGCTTGCCGAAGGCGATGGCGCGGCCTTCCGCGCGCGGCGGGCCGAAGCGGCCGAGCCCATGCAGAAAGGCGAGCGCGGCCGCCACCAGCACCGACAGCGTCAGCGCCAGGAAGGGCGGTTCGACCAAAAGCTTGGCAAGATCGTATTTCTGGCCGATGCCGTGCAGTGTCAGGTCGAACATGACGGCGCCCTTGGCGGGCTCGATCATGGCGATCATGTCGAGCGCGGCGGCTGCCGTCCGCTCGTCCTTGAGCCCGGCATTGTTGATGAAATCGGGATCGGTGAGGATGTAGAAGGGTTCGTTGTCGAGCTCGGTCAGGATAGCCCTGCCGTTTCCGGCCGCGATCAGCGGATGGTCGTCCGCCACCCATTGCAGTTCCTCCGGCGCGGGCACCGTTCGGCCGGCGATATTGATCTGCGAGAGCGTGTTCTTCGCCTCGCCGAGCTTCGCCTTGGCGATGCGGCCGAGCCAGTCGTTGACGACCGTATTGGGCAGCCGCTCGACCTTGGTCTCCCAGCCGTCATGGCTGAACAAGGGAAAGGTCTGCCATTTCGGCAGGACGAAAAGCGTGTCCTTGCCGGAGCGCAGCTTGATGATGCGGTCGAGCGCGGCCGGGTCGCTGCCCGGCGCGATGGTGACGATGAGCAGAAAAGTCGAGGCCAGCGGCGACGCCAGGTCCTTCTCGCCGCGCTCCATCGGCGGCGCCTGTCCGTTGGCGAGCTTCAGCCATTCGACAAGCCCTGCATAGCCGGTGCCACCCTTCGAAAACGGCGTGGCGCCGCCCTCGGGCTGGCGGAAATCGGGCGCATAGGTGGACAAAAGGAAAAAACCGGCCGCCGCCAGCAGGCTGGCGAAGATGCCCCAGAACAGGGTTCTGCGGCTGAACGGCGCCTCGGTCGTCTCGGCGGGCTGCGCGCTCATGCCCAGGCATCCCGGAAGGCGAAACGCTCATAGGCGCCGCGCGCCTGCCGCCAGCCCTCGGCGCCGACGGGACGGCGGGCAAACAAGGCTGCCTCGACGATGCGGGCGATCTCGCTGAACGCGGCGCGGGGCCGCGTGGGGATAGAGCCCGCGGCGGCGATATCGCGCGCGGTGAGCGACGGGCGCAGGAAGTTGGGCAGCCGGGTGGCTATGTCGGCGACGCTGCGGCGCAACAGAAGATGCACCGCCTCGTCAAACTCGCCGCGCGCGGCGAGCGCATCGGCCTCGGAGAGCAGGATCTGGGCCGCCCCCGCGTCAGGGCGCCATTCTTCCCTCGCTTCGGTTTCTTCGCGTTTCCGCCGCCATGGCAGGCGCCAGGCAACGCCTTTGGCCTCGAGAAAAAGCAGGAAAGCAATGATCGCGACGCCGATGATTACCGCCCCCCAGAACAGATAGATCATGTAAGGGCCGAGCTTAGCTAGGCCCTCCAGCACAGGCTTCAGCCATTCGGGAGGCTCGGGCCGCACATAGGTCGGCAGCCCGAACTGGATCGAATCGTCGGCCAGCAGCTGCTTGTGCAACTGCGCCAGCCGTCCGGCCTCATCGGTCGCTGCGGCTGTCACCCGCTCGTTCCCCCTGCAACCTGCGGTTCGGGGCCGACACTGGCAATACGCCATGACAATTGCAAGCGCACTGGACTTAGCCCTTCAACCTTGGCAAATTTACTTTGAAGTCATCGGTCGGATACGGTGGTGACTCGGGGGAAATTATCATGACTGCTGCGACATTGGGACAACCCGGCAGATTCGAGATCGGCAGGGTATTCAGCAACACCTTCGGCGTGATTGGCCGAAACATCGGACTGTGCGTGGGCTTGGCGGCTTTGTTTGCGGGCCTGCCGGCATTGCTCGTCAGGCTGTGGACCCAGCCGCAGATCGACGCAATGATGCAGCGCGACCCCGCCACCATGGCCGACCCAGGCGCCATGTTTCGCAATTCCTACATCACCATCATCGCCGGGCTGATCTCCTTTGTGTGCGCGCTGCTGCTGCAGTCGGCGCTGGTGCGGGCGACCATCGAGGACCTCAACGGCAAGCGCCCGTCCTTCGGCGACTGCATCCAGATTGCGATCCGCTTTCTGCTGCCGACGCTCGGCATCGGCCTTCTCGTCGGTCTCGGCGCGGGTATCGGCCTGATGCTGTTGATCGTGCCAGGCATCATCCTCTGGCTCGGCTGGTCGATGTCGGTGCCGGTTCTCATCCAGGAGCGGCGCGGCGTGTTCGGCTCGATGTCGCGCAGCCGGGTTCTGACCAAGGGCAGCCGCTGGGCGCTGTTCGGCCTGTTCCTCATTCTCATCATCATCGCGATGATCATCCAGTGGGGAATATTGCTCGTTCTTGTGCTGTTCGGCGGCATCATAGCCGAGATCGGAGCCGCGCTGGTGCAGACCGTGGTGTCGATGGTGCTGTCGATCGCCACGGCGGTGAGCTACGTCGAACTGCGCCAGGCGAAGGAAGGTGCAAGCATCGACGAACTGGCGGAGATATTCTCGTAAGGAACGCTGCGGAGCTGCGCTCGATCGAGGGGCGCCGAACCTCCGCAGCCTCAATGACAACAGCAATGGTCTGCCTGCACGCTGGTCCGGCACAGGCACGACGAGGTTATCGCCACATCCGCCTTGGCAAGTGCTGCCGCGAGCTTCGCCTGCAACCCCGGCAATTCCTCTTTCTCGCCGCGTCGCTTCAGGCATTCGACCAGCCCGTGCAGCGCCCAGACATTGTCCGGGTGCTGGGCGCAGCGCTGCACGGCGCCGCTCAAGCCCAGATCGTCGCGATAGACCTGCTCGGCCTCCGCGGCGTGGCCCTGGTCGAGAAGGAGTGCCGCCAGCGCGTGGCGCGGCGGGTGCATCCAGGCCCACGGCTCGGTGTAGGAGAGATTGTCGTCGAGCTCGACCGCGCGCCGCAGATGCTCGTAGGCTTCATCATGCCGCCCCTGGTGATAGGCGAGTTCCCCATCGAGCAACGCCGCGCCCACGGCGAGCGAGGCTTTTGTCGGGTTGCTGAGGAAGCGGCGCTCCGGTGCAATGCCATCGATTTGCCGGCTAAATAGCTCGCGCTCGCGCTCGGCCGCCGCGAATTCGCGCAGCGTCGCATGCGCCACACCCTTGGCGTAGTGTTGCAATGCGGTGGTCACCACATAGAGTTCGGGGTCGCCATTCATCGGCTCGTCGATGATCTCGCGCCAGCGCCCGAAGCGCACTTGCACATGCGATTTCATCGCATGGTAGCCCTCGACCGTCTGCGTCAGTTTCGGCCGCCCGGCAATGCTGACGACGTCGCGCGTCACCAGGCTGCGCACCTTGTCGGCGGCCCACAAGGCAGGGCGGTACTGGCCAAGGAACATGCAGGTGAACATCATAAGATGCAGGTCGTGGCAGCATCCAAGCAGGTAATAGGTCGGCTCGCCGGCATAGGCGAGGTAGAGATCGTTGGCGCGCACCGCCTTCTCGCTGGCGATCTTCGCCTTCTCATACTCGCCGCAGAGCACGTAGATATGTCCGGGCATGTGGTTCATGTGGCCGGCATCGGGACACATCGTGCCCAGCCGCTCCGCCGAGCGCATGCCGCGCTCGGGCTGCGTCGACATTTCGAGCAGATGGATGTGAAGATGCAGCGCCGCCGGATGCGGCGCGGCACCTGCCTCGTCCGAGAGCCGGATCGAACGTTCGCAGATCTCCAGCGCTTCGAGCACGTCGGAATTCGGTGCCGGCGCGCCGGTCTTGAGGTTCCACAGGCGCCGCACCGTGCGCATCATCAGCGCCTCGACCGTCAGCGCCATCACGTCATGGTCGTCTGGAAAGTCGAGATAGACCTTTCGCATCGCGGCCGCATAGGCGTCGTCCCATTTTTCGAACTCGGCCGCGCTCACGCCATGCGGCTGCTGGAAGCGGGCGGCCAGCGCCTCGATCAGCCGCTGCTCGACGGGGCTTGCTTGGGCCGCGCTGGCTTGTGCAAGCCGCGCATGCTCGAAGCAGCGCCTGGCGACATGGTCGGCCTCGGCCTTGCCATGTTCCTTCCAGGTCAAATTGTAGAAAGGCCCGGCGGCATAGGCGATGCCCCAATGCACGAAGGCGCAGCCGGGATCGGTTTCCAGCGCCTTCTCGAAGCACTTTATACCCTCCTCATGGTTGAAGCCGTAGCACCAGTTCAGCCCGATATCGAACCAGCGCTGCGTCTCGGCCGACGATGTGGAGATGGGGCGGCGATAGGTGCCGAGGTCGAACTGGTCCATATGCCCCGAGACTCCAAGTTTAGCCGAGGATGGGAGGGTTGTACTCTGCGCCTGTTGTCTAGCGCTTTTCCACAGCTAAGCCACTCACGTGTTTCGCTTTCGTCATGCTGCTCAGACAAAAAGGAAAGTGGGCAGGGCGCGAAATCGAAGGAGGATTACCGTGAACCAGCATGTTAATTGCACCTCCCCGCTTGCCAACCTTATCGAAGCTGATCAGGTTGGAGACACCCTTTTAAGCGCAATCCACAACGCTAGGTCTGGCCTTGAAGAGCCCAGCCTTGATGGACAAGACAGTGGGTCGGGAGCGACTTCAACGAACGCGAACTACCGTTCAGCGCTAGAGGTTCTTCGTACGTGGGATAAGCCCGCTATGACATTGAAGAGTGCAATCGAAGCGGTTCGTTTTGCGCTCGATGAGGTGCGCGACTTCGAGGCTCCTCCCATTGTGTTCCCGATGCTCGCGGCGGCCACATCGTACTTCGACCAGAGCAATTGCTCCGAAATCGAGCTTCTCCCTGAAGGCGAAATCATTTTGAGACTGGCATCCGAACTTAAGGTTCTGGAAGATCGCTACATTTCACTGGACGAGGAGGCGACCACAAAACGAAACGGTGGTGAACCTTCATTCTACAAGACCTATCGCGACAGCGAGATGCGTCATGTATTTGATCGTATTTTGATCATCCGAGAAGCAATAGGCGTTATAGAGGCAGATTCTGTCAAGTCAGCAGTAGTTCAACTTGCCGTCGCGAACACGGTTGTGGCCGATATAACAGATAGCGAACACACGGATTACGAAATGGGGAGATTGAAACGAACGTACGATAGGTTAATTCATTCGGCTATGTCGGTTCTGTTGAGGCAGGCGACATTGGAGAAAAGCGCTTACGCAATCGACCACATGATGGCGTTCTATCGCAACCCGTGGGAGCCCTATGAGGCTCGCGTTAGAGCGATTGATGAAAAGCACGCGGGATTTCCATCTAACTAGCTTATGACGCAGTTAGTGCTGTGATCATGCCGGCGCGGCTTTGAACGCCGCGCCGGCCACTCTGTCCTGGGAGGATCAGGACTCCAGCCACACCTTCTCGAAATGCTGCTCGAGCGCCTGGTGCTGTTCGCAACCCTGCACGCCCTTGCGGTAGGTGCGGTAGACCGAGCGCCAATAGGGCTGGATGATGATGCCGGAGTCGCGCAGATTGGTCTCGATCTTGGCCATGATCTCCTTGCGCGCCGCCGCGTCGGGCGTTGCCAGCGCCTTGTCGAGAAGCTCGTCGAACTCCTTGTTCGAATAGGCGCTTTCGTTCCAGGCCGCGCCGGACTTGTAGGCTAAAGCCAGCACCTGGACGCCGAGCGGCCGGCCGAGCCATTCGGTGCAGGAATAGGGGAACTTGCTCCAGTCGTTCCAGAAAGTCGCGGCCGGCAATACCGTGCGCTTGACCTTGAGGCCCGCCTCGCGGATTTGCGCCGCGATCGCATCGGCGGTGTTCTTTTGCCATTCGATGTCGACCGAGATGAGCTCATATTCGTGGTCGGTCTTGCCGGCTTCGGCGAGCAGCTTCTTCGCAGCATCCACATCGCGCTTTGCCGGTCCGATATCGGCGAATTCCGGATGCATCGGGCCGACATGGTGGTTGTCGGCGGGCTTGCCCCTGCCGTCGATGCCGAGCTTCAGCACGGCCGCATTGTCGACGGCAAGCTGGGCGGCGCGGCGCACCTTGACGTCGTCATAGGGCGCGTTGGAGACATTGAAGCGCGCGACGATGGTCGAGCCGGTGGCGATCTCGGAGTTCTGCAGGCCCATCTGGTCGGTCTGCGACACGGCGTCCGAAGCGGTCTCGTGATCGGTGTCGATCTCGCCGGATTCGAAGGCCGACAGCATGGCGTTGGGGTCCGAGCCGTAGTCGACCCATTTGATGCCGTCGAGATAGAATTCGCCCTTCCACCAGGGCTTGTCCTTGCGCTTCACCTCCGCGCCCGTCTCGGCGTCCCAGCTCACCAGCTCGCATGGGCCGGTGGTGATGGCCAAAGCCTTCTTCGGGTCGGCATCGCCCTCATAGGAGCGGTGCATGATCAGCGCCGGATAATCGGCCATGCCGGCGATCAGCGAGATGTCGGGCTTCGGCAGGTTGATCTTGACGGTATGGTCGTCGATCTTCTGGATACCGCCGTCGACCGGCTTCTTGGTGTCGGCGTTGACCAGCGCGCCCATGCGCGCGGCAACCGAATTGCCGGCGACCGAGGCGTCGCACCAGCGGTTGAGGTTGTGGATCACATCGTCGGCGTTGAAAGTGTCGCCGTTCGACCAGGTGATGCCCTTACGCACGTGAAGCGTGATCGTCTTGGCGTCATCGCTGGTTTCCCAGCTTTCCAGCAGCCAGGGCTCGAAAGAAAAGTCGGTGTTCCAGCGCACCAGATATTCGTTGCACTGACGCGCGACATTCGACATCTCGACGCCGTCGAAGGTGCGCGGGTCTTTAAAGCCTTTGACGTTCATCGCCACACGCAGCACGCCGCCCTTTTTCGGCTCGGCGGCCCGGGCAGGCGAGGGAGCGATCCCGCCCAGCGCCATCGCGCCGGCGGCGCTGATGCCAAAGCCGGCCATCAAAGCCAGATATTCGCGCCGGCTGATCGCGCCCTTCCTGAAATCGTCGGCGATCGGCCTGGCGCGCGGGTGCAGTTTTCTGTCGGTCAGCATGAACTTCATCGTCGTTCCCTCTGTTGTTGGGCGCCCCGGGGACGCCATGCGCGGGGGCGGATGCGACCGCCGGAGCGCCATTGCCTGCGAAGGATGATAGGTCCGCTTTCCGCCGCGAAATGGTTGGGTTTCCGCAGTTCTTGTGCGCTGTTCCGCAGAGGGTACAGCCAATCTCCCCCCTCGTGGGGGAGATGCCCGGCAGGGCAGAGGGGGGCGCTGTCCCGCCGGCGTTTCGGCAGTCAGCGCTACCTTCTCAAGTCGTTCAGATGATCAGAAGTCCGAGGAGCCGCGTTTCTTCGCGCCCCCCTCTGGCCTGCCGGCCATCTCCCCCACGAGGGGGGAGATTAGCGCTCCATCGCCGGCGCTCAGCTTCGAGATGTCGCTGATGATCCTCTGAAACGCCTCCGCCGCGCGCGGCACCGTCGGGCGCGCCCGCAGAAAGCTGTGCACCAGCCGCGGCTCCTCGCGCCACATCGCCTGCCCACCGGCGGCGAGGATGCGGTCGCGATAGGTCTCGCCCTCCGACGACAGCGGATCGCATTCGGCGGTGACGATCACTGTCGCCGGCAGACCGGAGAAATCACGAGCCATGAGTGGAGAAAGGGTCGGGTCCTCAGGCGATTGCCCAGGCGCCGAGCGGACGCGGCGGTAGAACTCGATGTCGGCGAGCGTCAGCAGCGGCGCCTCGGCGTGCTCGACATAGGAACGCCCGCTCCCGTCGCCGCCCAGGCCGGGATAGATCAACATCTGGCCGATGGCATGCCGCGCATGATGTCGCGTCGCTTGCGCCACCGCGGCGGCGAGGTTGCCGCCGGCGCTCTCACCACAAAGCAAGATCGGCAGCGTGCTGGTCGCGGCGACCCATTCGAACACGGCAAGAGCATCGTCGAAGGAGGCTGGATGCAGATGCTCCGGCGCCAGCCGATAGTCGGCCGAGACCACCTCGAAACCGGTGCCGGCGCAGATTTCGGCACAGATGTCGTCATGGCTGTCGAGATCGCCGAGCACGAAGCCGCCGCCATGATAATAGACGACGATCGCCGCTGCCGCCTTGCCCGCCATGCGGTAGAGCCGAACCGGAATGGCATGCGCCGCCGTGGCGACAAGACCGTCGCTGGTCGTCACGCCTTCGGGATGTCCTTGATGGAAAGCCACGCACATTTTGTCGTACACGGCGCGCTGGTCGGCGATCGGCGCGGCCACGATCTCCGGCGGGTACCAACTGTCGACCTTGTCGATATAGTGCCACAGCTCCGGGTCGAGCCGATCGGCATAGTTGCCGCGCCTCGCCGAATTGCTTGGGTTACTGGCCACTGCCGTCAGAGCTCGGCGTAAAGCCGCGCCGCGTTCTCGAAGGTGAAGCGCAGCGGCACCGAGCCCTCGACCTGCCATATGCTTACCGTATCGCCTGCCATCAGCCGGCAGGCATCGAGCGTGTTGACGACGGCGCCGCCATAGAGCCGGTTGGCGAGGTTGAGGATGCCGGTCTGATGCATGGCCGCACTTGCGCTGCCGCAGGCGTCCTTGACCAGCAGCACGCGAAAACCGCGCGCCACCGCGTCCTTCACCGTGGCGTCGATGCAGGCCTCGGTCCAGACGCCGGCGATCACCAGCCATCCGATGCCGGCTGCCTTGAGCTTGTCGCCGAAATCGTTCTTGCCGAAGGCGCTGGCTTCCTGCTTGATCAGAGTGGCTTCGCCGTTTTGCGGTGCCACCTCATGGCAGATCGCCGTCAGCGGATCGTCCTTGTCCGAGAAGGCCGACTTGCCGCTTTCGTCCACCGGGTGGAAAGGCCGCGCCTCGGCAAGATCCACGATATAGGCCCAGTGGTGGAGCGGCACGAAATTGCGCCGCGCCGCCTCCTGCAGGCGCTGCACATTGGCGAGGATGTCGGCAAACCCCTCGACCAGATAGCGTCTGTCCTTGCGATGCTCCTCCTGGAGATCGATGAACACCGCGGCCACCGTGCCGCGTCGAATGGAAATGGGCGCTTTCATGCGTATGCTCAAACTTCGTCATTCCAGGGCGAAGCAGCCGCGCAGCGGCGTCGCGAAGACCCTGGAAGCCATGCCGTTACCGTGATCGTCAATTGCTGCCTAACAGAATTCCGCACCGCGGCGAAGCGGAGACGGAACGGCATGGATTCCAGGGTCTGCGCCGCGTCGCTTCGCTCCTTGCTTCGCCCTGGAATGACGACGGCACAGGTGTTGCGGCCAATCGCCAAGGCTTGCGATGCCGGACCGGCGCTCATCGTGCTTGCCTGCATCAAACCTGCGGCTCCAGAAACTCATCCTCATAAGGAAAGCGCGAGAGCAGTTCGGTGCCGGTCTCGGTGATCAGGATCTCGTCCTCGAGCTTGACGCCTTCGCGGCCGCCTTTCTCGCCGATATAGCTTTCCACGCT
Organism: Mesorhizobium sp. B3-1-7; assembly: GCF_006439385.1. Classification (NCBI taxonomy): domain Bacteria; kingdom Pseudomonadati; phylum Pseudomonadota; class Alphaproteobacteria; order Hyphomicrobiales; family Phyllobacteriaceae; genus Mesorhizobium; species Mesorhizobium sp. B3-1-7. Next base: position 1,480 of record NZ_VFTL01000011.1, on the reverse strand, counting down.
CACCACCATGCCAGGCACGATGATGCCGTCGCGGCCATAGGTCTCGTAGTCCATCGAGTGCGCGATGAAAGGCGTTTCGCCATGCATGCCGACGCCGTGCATGACCGAGGTGTAGCGCTGGTCGACGAAGCGATCGGGGATTTTCCAGGCCTTCTCGGCAATCTCGCGGAACGCCATGCCGGGCTCCACGATTGAGATATTGTGCTGCACCTGGTCGTGCGCCATGCGGTAGAGCGATTTCTGATAGGGCGTCGGCTTGCCCGGGCCGCAGCGGAAGGTGCGCGAGAAGTCGGAATAATAGCCGTAGCAGCCGATCGTGTCGGTATCGAGCGCCAGCAACTCGCCCGGTCTGATTTTGCGGCCGCTCGCCTCGTTGAACCATGGATTGGTGCGCTGTCCCGAGGTGAGCAACCGGGTCTCGATGAACTCGCCGCCTTGCCGGATCACCTCGCCATACATGATGGCGAACAGGTCGTTTTCGGAGACGCCGGGCTTGATCGCTTCGCGCACAGCCGCCACCGCGGCTTCGGCGCCCGCCATCGACACCTGCAGGCATTTGACTTCCTCCGGCGTCTTCACCGCGCGCACGGCGAGAATCTCGCCCTGGCAATCGCGCACCTCGCAGCCGCGCCTTTCCAGGGCCAGCGCCTGGAGATGGCTGCAGCGGTCGAGACCGAGCTTCATCGATCCGCCGCCATACTTCTTCAGAAGCTCGGTGATCTCGTCGGCGAACGGCCCGGCAGTCTCGTCATCGCGGCCGGAGACGGAGGACCAGACGAGCTTGGAAGGCCGCGCCTCGTCGATGGTGTCGAGCACCATGGAGACGTGGTAGCTCTGCGGGTATTCGAACAGCACGACCGGCCCTTCGGTCGGGATGAAGAAGTAGCGCGTCGAATTGCGCAGGAAATAGCCGAACATGTTGCGCGAGCCGGTGGCGTAGCGCTGATTGTAAGGGTCGAATAGCACTACGCCGCCATAGCCCGCCTCGCGCATCCAGGCGCGCAGCTTGGCGAGCCGCCCCTTGCGCAGCGCGTCCGCGTCGATGAAGGACGGCTCGGTGTCGGAAAGCCACATGCCGCCGGCGGGATCGGCCGCGGCCGGATGGCGCATGCGGTCCTTGAAGTCCACATCCTCGGTGCTGTCGGGGTCGAAAACGACGATGCTCATGGCGGGGTCTCCTGTTGCGGAGACCATAGCCGGACGCTGTAAGATCGCTGTGCGGAATTCCGCAGATGTCGTGCCGGGTGCCGCAGGCGAACGGGCAACGCCGTGATCCTTCGCGCCCCCCTCTGTCCTGCCGGACATCTCCCCCACAAGGGGGGAGATCAGATGTCGCGCATCGCTTCGCCAATCTCCAACGTCGAAAGGACGCGTTGGCGCCGGAACTGCCAATCTCCCCCCAAGTGGGGGAGATGTCCGGCAGGACAGAGGGGGGCGCTGTCCCGCCAGCGTTTCATCGCGTCAGCGCGCACAAACACAC